>CAIJGS010000233.1 GCA_903820285.1 uncultured Verrucomicrobia subdivision 3 bacterium
CAATTGCAGGGAAATTCCTCGGACCAGTTTTTGCTCAAGCAGCTTTACGTGGCGGGGGATCCCACCCAGAGCGGCAGCTCAGTACAAACGAAACAGTCCGTTTCCGGTGGGACCGGGGCGTCCGGCGTGGCACCGCTCCACGGCACGGCCATGTATCAATCCATCCTGTACGCGATGTCGCAGCAGGGCAAGACGACCAGCTCCCAAATTCTGGCCGTGGATGTGTATGGCGGTAACACCACCACCACGAGCTGGGATGTAGCCTTGGGCATCCAGGCGGCAATCGATGGCGGGGCGTCGGTGCTAAACATGAGCCTTGGCAGCAGTGGCGACAGCGCAGTGCTGGACAGCATTGTGCAGGATGCGGCGTCGCGCGGCATCGTGATGTATGCAGCAGCCGGCAATCAACCGGTGGATACGGCTACCTATCCGGCAGCAATTCCCGGAGTGACAGCGGTGACCGCCTTGCAAAACGGCCAAATCGCGCCTTATGCAGACTATGGCAGTTTTGTGGCTTTGGCACTGCCCGGGGCGAATGCGATCAGTTTCAACAACGTGACGTACGGTTTTCAGGGAACGTCGGTGGCCACTGCATTGGCCACCGGAGTGGCGGCGGGCGTGAAAGGTGTGAATTGCGGTACCTGGACACAGATTCAGTCGGCGATGCAGCAGAAGTTTGGGTTTACGGGGAAGTGATCGGTTCAGGTCGTGTGTAGAGGATGAAGTTAAGGGTATTTTTATTTCGCCACCGTCGCAGGCATATTGCAGGGCAGAAGCCCGTAAGGCTGGCATATTTGTAGCCACCAGATTTAAAACCGCATCAGCTCCGTCAGGAGCGACATCTTCCCGGATGCATACGGATATGCCGCCCCGCCGGGGCTTGATTTCTTTGGGGTTGGATTTCTACAAATATGTCGCACTTCCGGCGCTTGGGCAGGACTTCGTGTAGGTGACGTACTTATCACCGTTGGTAGCAATCTGTAAAAAATCCGGGCACAAAAAAATCCTCTCCCGAGGGAGAGGATTAAAAGGGGAATCGGAACGGCTGCCCTATACTTCAGTGAGACAAACAGCCGTACTTGATGAAGGTACCGAGAAAAGCACCGAGGGCCAGGATGAGCAGCAACGGTTTGCCGGCGAGCATCAGGACAATGCCCGTACCGATCAGCACGGCGAACACCACAAACACCAGAATGGCGGCGATAAATTTCATCGGACGGAATTGTAGCGAATAATTGGCTGGGCGCAAGACCGCGATTGGACGGTTTAGGGCCACCAATTGCCAGTCTTGTCAGTGCCCACATCTTTTGCTGTTTTTTTTAAGCTGCCGCATAATTCAGACAGCTCGCGTGAGCCCAACGTAAGCCCCAAGCGGGGCGGCATGATATTAGCCCGGGGCAAGGGCGCGATAGCAACCGCCGCCCCGGGTTGCGTGCCCTATTTTTGTCCCTTCCCCCATCGGATGGGGGAAGGTGGCCGGAGGCCGGATGGGGGTGCACCGTTATCATCTGAATCATTAACCCTCTAACCACGCGTTTTGGAAATCATTGTGATTAACCATTCCGCAACCAAACCCATCAGCACCCCAATCGTATAGGCAACAAAATCCTGCCAGAAAAACCCTCGCCCCAAGACCAACTGGCCGGGCAGGGTTTGGCGGATATTTTCCAGCCAAGGCGGCTGGTACAATTTGAGCGTTTCAATGGCGAAGGAAAAAACGAGCGCGCCCAATCCCAACCGAATGCTGGAAGCCTTGCGGAAAACGATGCCAAGCCCCAAGAACACCATGAGGGCCCAGAGCGTATCACCCGGATACTTGCCCAGGCAGGCCGGCAGATACTGCGGAAAATGTCGTGAGGTCAGGCCGGCGGCGATGGTTATGACAACGGCCACCGCATAGTACGCGCGGTTTCGGTTTCGAGCTGCCTGGAGAGAATGCCTCATGCTGGTTTCAAACCTTCCATCAGCTTCGGTCAATCACCGAGCTACGAAGGGCAGGGTGGTGACTTTGGCCGCGACTTCGCCGTCGCCGGTGCGCAGGAGAAGTTCGGTGCCGGGCTGATTGGCTTCACGGCGGACGTAGCCGAGTGCAAGATTAGTTTGGAAAACTGGCGACCAGACGGCGCTGGTGATGGAACCCACTTCCTTGCCGTCGCGTAAAAGTTTATCACCACGCAGCGGTAGGGGTTTCAAATCACCATGCAGCCAGAGTCCCCGGAGTTCACGGCTGACATGGCCGAAGCTGTGGACGCGGTTGATGACTTCCTGGCCGATGTAGCAGCCCTTGTTGTAAACGATGGCCCGGCTCTCGATGCCGCATTCGAGTGGGAGATTCGTTTCATCCATGTCGGCACCGTAGCGCGGGATGCCGGCTTCGATGCGCGC
Source organism: uncultured Verrucomicrobia subdivision 3 bacterium (assembly GCA_903820285.1). Lineage (GTDB taxonomy): Bacteria > Verrucomicrobiota > Verrucomicrobiia > Limisphaerales > UBA11358 > UBA11358. The sequence continues at coordinate 2,386 of CAIJGS010000233.1, forward strand.
GGTTTCCAGAGCGGTCCAGCCGACGGCGCGGCCAACGGCTTGCTTGGCGGCGGCAATAAGCTTATCCGCCAAGGCACCGAGCGCATCGTTCGGGACGAAGAGGTCGAAGCCGGTGGTGTTCAGGCGCGGGAGATTGACGAGGTACAGATCGCCGAGCATGGAGTCGGATATTTTGACGGAGCCATGCCGGGTGGCGGGAATTTCGGTGAACACGCCGAGGGCGCGCACGACGTTTTCCGCCGAGGGACCTTGCACGCTGAGCAAGCCGTAATGCGGGGCGGCGTCGACGAGTTGGACATCGTCGGCCACAATGTAGCGTTCCAGGCGCGCGGTGATGGCGGCGGTGAGGCCGGGTTCGAAATCAAGCAGCAGTTCCTCGGCGAGGCAGGCGATATTGAGGTCGGCCTCCATCTTGCCTTTAAGCGTGGTGAGGGCGGCGTAGCAACCCTGGCCTGGCGCGAGCTTTTTGACGTCGTTGGTCACCTGGCCGTGGAGAAAGCGGGCGCGGTCGGCGCCGACGAGGCAGAGCCGTCCGCGAAAGCTGAGATCGAGCACGCCGGCACTCTGGCGCAAAGCATTGTATTCCAATGCGGTGTCGCCATAGCTGGCCACGGCCGGTGCACCGTTGACCTCCAGAAACTGCGCGCCGAGGCTATGGTGAAATTCCTGCAACATTAATGGTGTTGTCACTGGCAAAATAATGTCAGTGTTTTGCCCGGACGCAAATGGGAATCGAATTGCGCCCGCCGGTTATTTTTGTATGATATCCGGATGAATTTGGATGAACTTTATTCTGAACTGACACTCAAGACCAAGACGAAGCTGGCCTTGATCGTACTGGACGGCCTGGGTGACATTGCCACCAAGGAACAAAATTACCTCACGCCCCTCGAAGCGGCCTACACTCCCAACCTCGACAAACTGTCGAAGGAAGCGGCGCAGGGCCGCATGATTCCCGCCGCCCCCGGCATCACACCCGGCAGCGGTCCCGGCCATCTCGGCCTGTTCGGCTATGACCCGCTGGAATTCCAGGTGGGCCGCGGCGTGATTGAAGCGCTCGGTCTGGGCGTGGAACTGCAACCCGGTGATGTCTGTGCCCGTGCCAATTTCGCCACGCTGGACGAAAAAGGCATTGTGACCGACCGCCGCGCCGGCCGCATTCCGACCGAAACCTGCGAAAAGCTGGTGGCCAAGCTCTCCGCCAAAATTAAAAAGATTGGTGACACGGAAGTGAACATCGTCGCCGGCAAAGAACACCGTTTCGTGGTGGTCTTCCGCGGCAAGGGACTGGAAGGACCGCTGACGGATGCCGATCCGAATCGCGAAGGCTTTGCGATTCCCACGGTGAAGCCGCGCGATCCGAAGAATTTGAAGCAGAAGAAAATGGCGAAACTCATCGCCGATTTCTACAAGGCGGCCCTGCCGGTGCTCGCGAAGGAAAAGCCCGCGAACGGTTTCCTGATGCGCGGCATTGCCCATCAGCCCGAGATTCCGCTGTTCGAAGATCGCTACAAACTCAAGCCGGCGTGCCTGGCGGTGTACCCGATGTACAAGGGCCTCGCCCAGCTCGTGGGCATGAAGAAGATCGAAGGCGCGCAGACGATTGCGGAGCAGTTTGAAACCTATCTGAAGGAATACGACAACTACGATTTCTTCTTCATCCATTTCAAGTACACCGACAAATACGGCGAAGACGGCAATTTTGCCGCCAAGAAAAAAGCCATCGAAGAATTCGATGCGGCGCTGCCGATTCTGCTGAAGAAGCGCCCGGATGTGATCGCCATCACCGGTGATCATTCCACCCCGTGCTCGATGAAGGGCCATTCCTGGCATCCGCAACCGCTGCTGCTCACGTCCGCGTGCAGCGGCTGGGACAAGCTGGAACGTTTCACCGAAACCGGTGCCAACAGCGGTTCGCTGGGCATCTTCCCGGCGAAGTTCCTCATCCGCCTGATGCAGGCCAACGCCAAGATGTTTGACAAGTTTGGCGCGTAATCCGGTCCATGTTTTCATCGAAAAGGGCGGGCGGCCAGCCGGTTGCCCGCCTTTTTCGCTTTTTGCATTGCCAATCTGCCGTCAAACCCGGCAAGCTTTTCGCACATGAATTTGCCCAATAAGCTGACCGCGTCCCGTTTTGCGCTCACGGTCCTATTCCTTTGGGCGGTTTTCTCCTCCTTCACTTTTCATAACACGCTGGCGCTTTTTTTCTTTTGTCTGGCGGGTATCACGGACTTTCTGGACGGTCGGATTGCCCGCGCGCGCAGCCTGATCACGAACTTCGGCATTCTCATGGATCCGCTGGCGGACAAAATCATGACGTGTTCCGCGTTCGTGGCCTTTGTGGAGAGCACGCACATGAATCCACACGCGCCAGTGAAGGTGGGAGCATGGATGGTAGTGGTGATTGTGGGGCGCGAACTCGCCATCACGGGGCTGCGCATGCTGGCGGCGACAAAGAACATCGTCCTGGCGGCGGAGCGCTACGGCAAGCACAAGACCGCTTCACAGATTACCGCGATCATTGCGCTGCTGGTGGTGGATTCGTGCGAGGAATGGGCGCCGCCCATCAAGGCGTTGTTTGTTTCGTGGACGCCGATGTTCGCCGAAATCATGCTCTGGGTGTCGGTGGTGCTTACCGCGAGTTCGGGGATCATTTACCTGTGGCGTAACCGGGAGCTGTATTTACGGGATATTTGATTCCATTTTTCAGATCACGCTGCCGAATTCAGGTCGTTCACATGCATTAAATGGGCCTGTATAAATCGGGATGGCGTGCCGGGTGGAATTTGATGGAAATGGCATTTACAAATGGGTTTCCCATTGTATAATGGCATATCATGAATGCGCGATTAACCATTGATGTTGCCGGACGGGTTGTGATTCCCAAGCCGTTGCGGGACGCATTGGAATTGAGTCCTGGTGATTCCTTGGAATTGGAAAGCGCTGGTGAACGGATTACCCTGCGCCCCATTCGCATGGCTGCGCCTTTGGTTAAAGAAAAGGGTGTCTGGGTGTTTCGCACCGGGCAACCGCTGGCGGCTTCCGTGGTGGATGACGTGTTGAGCCAGGTGCGGGAGGATCGCGACCGGGAAAATTTTAACACCGGGTCATGAAAGCATTCCTGGACACGTCGGTGTTGGTGCCGGTGTTCTATGGCGACCATGTGCATCACCAGGCCAGTTTGGATGTGTTCACACGTTATGGCAGGAAAGATGCCTGCTGTGGTGCTCACAGTCTGGTGGAAGTATATTCGGCGCTCACCCGGATGCCGGGCAAATATCGCATCAGTGGTGAACAGGGCATGCTATTTGTGGGCAGCATCCGTGAGCGGTTGACGGTTGTGGGCCTGACCCCGGATGAATATTTTTCCATGTTGCAGGAAAATGCCGCGCTTGGCATCGCGGGGGGGGCAATCTATGACGCATTGCTGGCCGGTTGCGCCCTCAAATCCGGCGCAGAAAAAATGTTTACCTGGAACTTGCGCCACTACGGACAATTTGGCCCCAAAGTCGCCTCACTTCTGCAAACTCCCTGACGGGCTGGTAAATGGTTTTGTCCATGTATGTACGGTTTGTGCAAAAATTTTTGAACATTTTTTTGGCGGACTGTCCAAAAATCTGATTTAATAAAAGTTCATCCGTCGCTGAAACCTTTGAGGGGTTGACGGCGTCCGGATGAGAGTATTTTGAACGATGATCATAGTCAGCAATCTGAGGAAAAATTTTGGCGCGAAGCGCGCCGTGGATGATGTCTCGTTCTCCGTGGAACGGGGCGAGGTGCTGGGTTTTCTGGGGCCAAACGGCGCCGGCAAGTCCACCACCATGCGCATGGTGACGGGCTTTATACCGCCCACCGCCGGACGCATCACCATCGGCGGCTTCGACGTCGTGGACCAACCTTTGCAGGCGCGGCGCCTGGTCGGCTACCTCCCCGAAAATGCGCCCGCCTATACCGACATGACGGTGCAGGGCTTCCTGGCTTTCACCGCCGAAATCCGCGGCCTGCGCGGACCGGCGAAGCTCGCCGCGGTGAACCGCGCGATCGAGATGTGCTTCCTGGAAAATGTCCGGCACCAGAGTGTGGAGACGCTTTCCAAGGGCTACCGGCATCGCACCTGCTTCGCGCAGTCGGTCATTCACGATCCCGAAGTGCTGGTCTTGGACGAGCCGACGGACGGCCTCGACCCGAATCAGAAGCATGAAGTGCGGAGTCTCATCCGCCGCATGGGGCAGACGAAGGCCATCATTTTTTCCACCCACATTCTCGAAGAGGTGGATGCGGTCTGTTCGCGGGCGATCATCATCAATCGCGGCCGGATCATTGCCAATGGCACGCCGGCGGAGTTGCGGCAGCGCTCGGCAATCGCCGGCGCGGTGACGGTGCGTGTGGCGGGCGAAAAGGCGGCGGCGCTGGCGCAAAAGCTCAATGCCTTGTCGCCGGTGAAGCGGACGGAAGTGGTCGCCGAAACCGCAGCTGGCGCCACGGTGCGCGCCTATCCCAAGCGCGAACCGGTGAACGGTGAGTTCGCCCGCGAAATCAACGCGGCGCTGGCAGGCAGCAAGATCGAGGAATTACATTCGGAGGAAGGCCGGCTGGATGAAGTGTTCCGCCAACTGACCATGCCGAACGGGCCGAAGGAGGTTTTAGCATGAATGCCTGGTACGGGATCAAAACGATTGCCAAGCGCGAGTTGGGGGCTTATTTCTCCTCGCCGCTGGCGTATATTTTTATTGTCATCTTTCTGCTGTTGAGTTCGTTTTTCACCTTCATGGTGGGGGCGTTTTTTCAACGCGGCGAGGCGTCGCTCACGCGGTCATTCTTTGACTGGCATCCGTGGTTCTACCTGTTCCTGGTGCCGGCGGTGGGCATGCGGTTGTGGGCGGAGGAGCGGCGCGTGGGCACCATCGAACTGCTGCTGACCATGCCGGTAACGGCGTGGCAGGCGATTGTCGGGAAATTCCTGGCGTCCTGGCTGTTTCTGGGCCTGGCGCTGGCACTGACGTTTCCGCTGGTAATCACGGTCAACTATCTCGGTCAGCCGGACAATGGCGTGATTCTATGCGGCTACCTCGGCAGCTGGCTGATGGCGGGGGCTTATCTGGCAATCAGCTGTCTCACCTCGGCGCTGACGCGGTCGCAGGTGGTGAGCTTCATTCTGTCGGTCGTGGCCTGTCTGTTCTTCATCCTTTGCGGATTCGCCCCGGTGGTGAATTTGCTGTCGGGCTGGGCGAGCCCGTCGGTGGTGGACACCGTGGCGGCGTTCAGTTTTATCACCCACTTTGACGGGTTCCAAAAAGGGGTCGTCGATTCCCGCGACGTGATCTTTTTCCTGTCGGTCATACTTTTTGCATTGTTCAGCAACAGCGTGGTGTTGCGGACCCATCGTGCGGGCTGAACGGAGTTAACATGAAATCCGGTCAAAAACTTATTTTTTCCGCCGTGGGCATTCTGGCCATGGCGCTGATTGTCATCGCGGTCAACTTTCTCGCCGGCGGCGTGCCGCTGCGATTGGACCTGACGCGCGAAAAGGCTTACACCCTCTCCGCCGGTACCCGGGCGATTCTTGCCAAGCTGGATACGGCAGTGAAAATCCGGTTCTACTGCACGCAGAGCCAGTCTTCCACGCCGGAGACGGTTTTTCTGAAGCAGTACGCCCGCAGCGTGGAAGATCTGCTCAACGAATATAAGCGCGCGTCCCACGGCAAGATCGTCGTGGAAAAATACGACCCGCAGCCGGATTCGGACGCCGAAGATTCCGCGAAGCTGAACGGTATCGAAGGGACGCCACTGTCCGATGGCGAGAAATATTACCTCGGCCTGGCGGTCAGTGAACTGGACGCGAGGGAAACCATTCCGTTTCTGGACCCCAACCGTGAGCGCCAGTTGGAGTATGACCTGTCTCGCGCCATCTCGCGCGTGATCAGCACGGACAAACCGGTCATCGGCGTGATGACTTCGTTACCGATGTTTGGCGCGCCGGCGAATCCCATGATGATGTCGCCCGATCAGGCCCCGCCGCCGCCGTGGTCCATCATCAAAGAATTGCAGGGTGATTATAGCGTCCGCAATGTGCCGATGGATGTGGAGAAGATTGACGACGACATTCGCGTTTTGCTGGTGGTTCATCCCAAGGAAATCAGCGATAAGGCGCAGTTTGCGCTCGACCAATTTGTGCTGCGCGGCGGCAAGTTGGCAGCCTTTCTGGATCCGCAATCGGTGATCGACAGCCGGAGCCAGCAGAATCCCATGATGGGCGGGCAACCGCCGGCACCTGGATCTTCGCTGGACACCTTGCTGGCCGCGTGGGGATTGGGCTTTGACAAGGCGAAGTCCGTGGCTGACATGAATCTTAAAATGCAACTGGGCGGCGGCGAAGGCGGTCAGCCCACCGAAGCTCCCACCTGGCTGGCGCTGACGGCAGAGAACATCAATCCCGACGAAATTCTCACCAGCCAGCTTGACAGCATCTGGCTGCCCGGTGCCGGAGCTTTTACCGGAACCCCGACGAATGGGCTGAAGGAAACTGTGTTGCTGCGCAGCACCAAGGATTCCCAGCTCGTAGATTCCATGATGGCCAGCTTTGGTG
>CAIJGS010000234.1 GCA_903820285.1 uncultured Verrucomicrobia subdivision 3 bacterium
CAAATCATTCCCCCGCGTGTAGCTTACCGTGGGACTGTTGTTGGTGTCCCGCTCCTGGATCACCCGCTTGCCATCGTAAATGTAATAGATGCCACTGTTCAACGTCCAGGAACCGCCGCTGCCGCTGTCAAGGGCGTGGACGCCCCCCCGCAAGATCACCGCGTCCGCGCCGCCGCCGCCGCCGATCGAGGTCGGCTGGGTCCATTGCAATTGCTCCCGCAGCCGCCCCAACCCGTCGTACACAAACGTTGTCAGGTCTGGCGCGCCGTTGGTTTGCACGCTCACCAGCCGGTTTTCGTCGTCGTACCCGTAGTTCACGCTGCCATTGTTGGTCAGATTTCCATTTAGATCGTAGCCATAGGACGTGCCGCCGACGGAGCTCAACTCATTGACCCCGTTGACGGAGTAGGTGCTCACGGTGCCATTGTTGGTGAAAAGGTTCAGGTTCCACGCCGCGTCATAGGCATAGCCCCGGTTCTCGCTGCTGGCGGAGCTGGTGGCCACCTTCAACTGGCCCGCCGGGTCATACTTATAACTCACGCTGGTGCCCGCCGCGTTCACAAAATTTGTCCGCTGGTTGGCCGCGTTGTAAACGTAAACCGCCGCGTCCAGGTTGGTGCCGTTGGACTTGTTGAGTTTTGTGTACAACAGCCGGGCATTGCCGTCGTAACTGTTGGTGATAATGCTCCCGTTGGGCAGTACCAGGCTGACGGGCAGCCGGAGCCGCGCCGGGTCGTAGGTGGTGATGAACGTGCCCGCCGGCGACACCACGCCGTAGAGCCGTTTGGCCGCATCATACCCAAACTGGTTGGTCCAGACCCCGGTGGGTTGCGACAAGTCCGCCTCCGTCCGCAACCGGCCGTAGTAATAATTCGTGACCGTGTCGCTGGCAAACGGGCCGTCCTCGGTGAACAGTTCGCCGCCGGCGGTGTAAGCAAGGACCGTGGTTCCGGCCGCATCCACCATGTTCGTCAGCCGGTTGAGCGGGTCGTAGTTGTAATAGACGGTGCCGGAAGAGGGGTATTTGATTTGGAGCAAGTTCCCCACGTTGTCATAGCCGTAGCCCGTGTTCCCCTTGGCCACGCTCCAGCGGTTGGTCAGCCGATTGTCCGGGTCGTATTGATACGCCAAAATCACCGTGCCAGTCTGATCCAATTTATTGGTCACCCGGCCGTAGGAGTCGTAGCCCCAGCGGGTCGTTTGGTTTTTGCCGTCGGTCAGGGACAGCAAATCTCCGGCGGCATTGTTGGTGTAAAGGATGGTCTCGCTGTTGGGGTTGATTTCATCCACTTTCCGCTGGCCGGCGTCATAATCGTAATGGGAAATCTTGCCGATCTGGTTGGTATAGTACGCCAGGCCGCGCGCCGTATAGGCAAACCACTCCAGCCCGCCATCCGGGTAGCCGCGCGTGACGAGGCGACCCAGCAGGTCGTAGGTATTCGTAATCGTCACCTGATTGGCGTCAGTCACATAAACCGGGCGGTCCTCAATATCGAAAACTTTGGTGGATTCGTAGCCGTAGGCGTTGGCGATGCTGGCGACGAAGCCCTGGTTATTGTAGGCAATTGAGCGCGTACCCCAGGCATCGCCAGTGGCAACAACCCGCCCCAGGGCGTCAAACCAGTTGGTAATGGTGGCGTCGGGCAGGTAAATTTGGGTGCGGTTGCCCTGGTTGTCATAACCATAACCGGTTATCAACTGGGCCGGGGTGTTGAAGCCGTTGGTCACGGCATAGAGCAGCCCGCACTGGCAATAGCTGTAGCCGGTCACCACGCCGTTGGGGTTTTGCTCCGCCACCTTCTGCCGGATGGCATTGTAGTTGGCATAGGACCAGAGGCCCAGGCGATCCTTGGAGGCGGTCAAATCAAGGTAGGTGTAAATATTGGAAACGGTGGTGCCATCGGAATATCCGGTGCCGGTCAGCCGCTGGAGGTTGTCCCAGGTATTGGTGGTGATCAGGCCGCGTTCATCCGTGTGCGAGGCCACCAGCCCGTTGGCATAATAGGTGTAGGCGTTGGTTCGCTGGATTTCCAAGTCAATGGTCGTCTGCAAGCGGTTGGACGAGGTGCCGCTGGAATAATAAATGTTGGTGGTGGTCAGTCCGGCGGGGTTTTTGACCGAGGTTCTCTGGCCATAGCCATTGTAGGTGTAGAGCGTGGCCTGGTTGTAGGCGTCGTAACTGGCATCCGGCTGGTGGATGGTGTTGCCGGCTGAAAAGTAGTTGCTCACCACCTGCTCGCTGTTCGGCCCGATCCATTGAAGGAGGTCAATGTCATTCGCCGCGTAGGTAAAGACATTGGTGCGTATGGCCACGCCCCCGCCGGGAGCGGTGTAGGTATCCACCTTGTTCGTCACTTCCAAATGCAGGCCGCGCTGGGCATAGGTGTAATGCGTTGTGCTATCGGGCAAAATCTGCGCCACAAACAGGGGCAAATCGCTGCTGCCCTCGGTTTCGTTATCCGGCTTGCCATCATAATCATACCAGGTGATTTGGCCCTCGGTGGAACCATCGGGGGAGGGGGCGCGTTCCAGTGACAGCGCGGGCGAAAGATCGCCATTGTAGTCGAACAACCAATGCCGCTGCCGGCCGACGCTGTAATCGGCCGTGCTCAGTTCCGAAACATCTCCCGAAGACCGGTATGCCGACGACAGCGCGTCATATTGCAACGGCCCCCAATAATAACTGTTGAGCAAGGGCAGGTAGCCGTCCGCCGGGTTTTCAAAGGTGTTGCTCAACGGCCCGGTGCCGGGCACGGCGGGATTCCAGGACGACAAGAAAGCACTGTATTCACGGTAAAGGTAAAGGTGCTTGCCGCCCGTGGGCAGCGTCACTTCGACGAAGCGGTTCACGCCGCTCGAACCGCCGTTATAATCAGTGCCGCCAATGCGGAAGCCGGTGTTTCCATAAGGCGTCGCCAGATTGGTGATGTATCCGCGGTTGTTACCGGCATCATATTGAAACGAGGAGGATAGCCCGGCCACATCCACGATATTGGTAAGATAGCCCTGGTCGTCGTAATTTAACTGGGTGGACCGGCCGAACGGGTCGGTCACCTGGGTAATCAGGTTCGAGTAGGCGGGGTTGCCATAGGCAAAAACCGTCTGCCGCCCGTCACCATCAGAAATGTTGGCCAGTTGCAGGACGCCGGAATTGGTGACGTAATTGTAGGTGGTGAGGTTGCCGGCGGGGTCGGCCCGGGTGGTCAGAAAATAGAGCGAGTCGCCCCAACTGTCGGTAAAAAAGGTGTTGAAGGTATCAATCGTCCCGTCGGCCTGGGTGATTACCAGCGCGCCCGCATCCGACACGCCGACCAAAGAACCGTCTCTGGCCTGAGGCTGGCCGGAAAAGTAATCCACCCAACCCGCGCCACCCCGATGCAGCCAGAACTCATCACCACCGGCCGCGTACAAAAAGGAACAAACGGAACTGCTCCAATTGGTGCCCACGCCGAAAATCAACGGGTCGGCTGGCAGCGATCCCAATTGCCGGTAATGCAACTGGAAAGACACCCTGGCTCCCAACGCCGGCTGGTAGCCGAGCGGCTCATCTAGCAACCGGAGGCTGATGAAGGGTTCGGAAACCGACCAGACGGGCATGCCAACGCCATAACCGGAAGATCCGCAAGTTGCACAGCCTCGGCTGCGACTGTCGAATCCGCCTGGCCCGCCGGCTAAGTCGGAATCCTCAGCCCCGCCAGAACCTGGCGGGCACGGGCAGGTTTTGCACGGCGGCGGGTCGAAGGTGCCACCGCAGACATCGCAAGGTATCGCCTTCAAGTTGTTGAGTACGCCGCCAGACAGAATTGCAACCAGCAAAAGAAAACAAACGGGGCTAAAGATGAGGTTTTGACGATTCATAGTTTGACATGCGCTGTAATTGACTTGATTAGCATCAACCGGCCACCTATTTAAAAACTTGAAACTATCGTCAATTCTGCGTGTGCAGTGATTGCAGAGGGCAATTGGATTTATACAAGCTGCTGAGGTGGAAGTCAATATATTTCTGTTATTATATTATATATTAAAATGTCGTCGGATGAAATCAGCAAGGGAAACGGTTGCCAGTTGCGGGGAACGGGCGCATAGAATTCGCGGGTGAAGGAAGTGGATTTTGAAAACATCCAACAACCAACAGTCTTTGCGGACGGCCACCACGCTCCACCTCCAATGGCCGGAACGGGGCGTATGATGGATAATCACCTATTGGGTGGCGTGGTTTCGGGTTGTTCGCAGGCGAAGAGGCGTGTAGGGTCGGAGCGCGCATGATTGATTTAAAACAATTTACGAACGGGCGGATTCAGTGCTGGCTGGTGGTGACGTTGATGCTACTGGTGGCAACGCTGGCGGGGGGAGCGGAGACGAATCAGTATTGGGCGTATGTGGGAACGTATACGGGAAAGGGGAGCAAAGGCATTTATGTGAGCCGGTTTGACGCGGGGACGGGAGAATTGTCTCCGTTGAAGCTGGCAGCGGTGGCGCCGAATCCTTGTTTTCTGGCGGTGCGGCCGGGAAATGCATCGCTGATCACGGCGGCGGATGTGGCGACGAATGGACAGGTGCTGGCGTATGGCATTGACCGGAAAATGGGTGAGCTGCAACCGTTGAATGTGCAGGCCACCGGGAGCAAGGGAATTTGCCATGTGAGTTTTGACGGGACGGGGAAGTATGCCTTTGCGGCGAGCTATGGGAGTGCGCAGATTTTTGCGTGGCAGGTGGGGGCGGACGGGCGGTTAGGGGAGCGGACTGCCAGCTTGCAACATTCGGGCAGCAGCGTGAATCGGGCGCGGCAGGCGTCGGCGCATGCGCATCAGATTATCGCGGATCCGGGGAACAAATTTGTGTTTGTGTGCGACCTCGGGATGGACAAGGTGATGGCGTATCGGTTTGATGTGGCGAATGGTTCGCTGACGGCGGTGAACCCGGCATTTACGGCGATTGTGCCGGGGTCGGGACCGCGGCATCTGGCGTTTGCGCCGGGCGGGCGGTTTGCGTATTTGATTAATGAGATGGGGTCCACCGTGATTGCTTTTAAGTATGAAGCGGAAACCGGGAGGTTGAGCGAGTTGGGGACGTATCCGACGTTGCCGGCTGGTTTTACGAATGGCAATACGGGTGCGGAAATTGTGGTGCATCCCTCGGGGAAGCGCCTGTACGCGTCGAACCGTGGTTTGAATAGTGTGGCGATTTTCAACATTGATCCGGTGAACGGATTGCTGACGCCGACCGGGCAGGTTTCCACGCTGGGGCATACGCCGCGGTTCATGACGCTGGATCCGACAGGGAATTATCTGTTGGTCGGGAACCAGGATTCGGGGAGTCTGGTGGTGTTCCGGGTGAACGGGGCGGATGGCGGGTTGGTGCCCACGGGGCAGGTGTTGGCCTTGAATTCGCCGGTGAGCGTGGTGTTTGTGCCGGTGGCGGAGTAAGGTGGCGGCAATGTCTCCAAATGGAAGGCCCTCGATGGAGAAAGGAATTAATGCCGAGGCGCTGAGAAGCGCAGAGTCAACGCGGAGGGGCCGCTGTTACACCTGCGGAACAGCAGCAGAAAATGGCTGTCGCGGCGGGATTGGCGATAAAAAATCAGGCATTTTGCGGACAGCTTTTGTTAAAAAACCGTTTTTTGGCAGGTGTTTGCTGGTTTTTTGTCACCGAAAAGACAAAAAACAACAAGTTTGACTCGCCTGCCGTTGGAATTTAAAATCATCGTGATGTTGGCAGCTGAAATCAAAAAAGCGGGTTCCCATCCGGAACCTGCCCGTCCCTCTACCAGTTCATGGAAATCCATCGTGGAACCGGTGGAACCATTCCTGCATGCCGTGACCGCTCAACTGGTGCAACAGGCGCGGGAGTTTGATCCCCAGATCGTTCCGTACGCCGAACATGCGCTGAATAATGCCGGCAAACATTTGCGGCCCACCTTGGTGGCGCTGGCGGCGGGCTGTTTTGGCCGGCCGACGGATGCGCATGTGCGGGCGGCGGTGATCGTGGAAATGGTGCATTTGGCGACACTCGTGCATGACGATGTGATGGACGAGGCGAGCATCCGCCGGGGGAGTCCGACGATTTCCGCGAAGTGGGGCAATGAGATTGCCGTGCTGTTTGGCGACTGCCTGTTTGCACAGGCCCTGAAGCTGGCGGCAAGTTTTCCTACGCCGGAAGTTTGCCGGGCGGTGGCACTTGCGACGAACACCGTGTGTTCGGGTGAGATTTTGCAGACACAGCAGCGCCGGATTTTCCCGGCGGCGCGGAAGGATTACTTCCGGGTGATCGAGATGAAGACGGGGGAGCTGTTCACCCTATCCTGCGACCTGGCGGCGTTTATAAGCGAGGCGAAGCCCGAGCAGCGGGCGGCGCTGCGGGAATTTGGCTCGGCGGTGGGCACGGCGTATCAGGTGTATGATGATTGCGTGGATTTGTTTGGGTCCGAGGTGGAAGCGGGCAAGTCACTGGGCACGGACCTGGCGAAGGGCAAGCTGACCTGGCCGGTGCTGCTGGCTTGGGAGCGGGCGACGCCGGCGGACCGTTCTACGCTGGAAAACCTCATTCTGGACTGGCAGCCGGATAATTTTACACCGGTGAAGGGTTTGCTGGCGCAATATGACACCTTTGCGCCGTCGGTGGCGGCGATCAAGTCCCATCTGGAGCAGGCGCGCCAGGCGTTGCAAGTGGTGCCGGACTCCAGCGGACGCGAAGGGTTGCTGCATTTGCTTGAATTTATTGCGCAACAAACGGACAATCTGGCGGTTTAATGGGAATGATCATGGCTGAACCCGCCACCAATACCTCTACGGAGGCCAGCACTGTCAGCGACGAAATGTCGCTGGTCAGCCGGGCGCGCCGGGGCGAAATGGACGCGTATGACGAACTCGTGCGCCGTTATCAGGAGCGCATCTACGCGACCATGTATCACATGACGTCCAATCACGAGGACGCAAACGATCTGGCGCAAGAGTCTTTCATCAAGGCATTTCAGGCGCTAAAATCCTTCAAGGGTGACTCTAGTTTCTATACTTGGCTGTACCGGATCGCGGTGAACAAGGCGATTAATTTTATAAAGCAGCGGCGGAACCGGGTTTCGATGAGCCTGAACGATCTGGACACGAATGCGGAGCATGATCCGGATCTGGTGGCGTTGATATCGCATAAGACGCCGCACCGGGCGGCGACCTTGGCGGAACTGCAAGAAAAATTGAACGCGGCCATATTAAAGCTGTCAGAACAACATAGAGCAGTCGTGGTCCTGCATGATGTGCAGGGTGTGCCTCACGAAGAGATTGCGGACATCATGGGTTGTAATGTAGGGACGGTCCGATCACGACTGTTTTATGCCCGGCAACAGTTGCAGGGCCTATTGGCCGAGTATTTAGACAAAAAATGAACGAAAACGAAAACAACTTCGAGTCGTTGCGCCAGTTACTGGCGCTGAAAAAACATGAAGTACCGCCGCCCGGGTACTTCAATCGGTTTTCCCATCGCATCATCAATGAGATTGAATCCGGGGAGCGCCTTACGGATACCGAACGGTTTTTCGTAACGGTGCCGTGGTTGTTCCGGATGCTCGCAGCCATGCAGGCACGCCCGGCCCTGGTGGGCACGGCGGCTACCGGCATCTTTGTATTGATGGCGATCGGACTGATTGTGGCTGACCGGCCCGATGGTTCGCCTGAGGTGGCCGCGAGTGCCATGGCCCCGATCGATCCCGCCAATTCCCTGTCGATGTCGCAAACCTTTGCCTCTTCGGATCTGATGTCGGCTTCCGCCAGTTCCAATTCGCCGGAAACGGCCAGTACGGGACTCGCCATCAGCACGAATCTAAGTCTTCAGCCAGTGGCCTCAATGTTTGGCCATCCCAATTCACTGGTCCAACCGGCCAGTTTCACCGGAAACTGAGCGGATCCGTTCTCAACGGTACAATTATGTGCGGTGTGCGCTTGAAACGCCGCCGCACTTTTCATTTAATCATCAGGTGCCGACCAAAGTCATTGCTGTAGCCAATCAAAAGGGGGGCGTGGGTAAAACCACGACTGCCGTCAACCTGGCCGCCTGCCTGGCGGCCGCCGGCCAGCGAATCCTGTTATTTGACCTCGACCCGCAGGCGAATGCCACCAGCGGGGTGGGGCTGGAAAAAACCGAGGGAGGGAGCGCTTATCATGTGCTGCTCGGCGAGGGAAACCTGCTGGAAAAGATCAAGCCGACGCTGTTTGAGCGGTTGGAGGTGATTCCCAGCGAAGTGGACATGTGCGCGGTGGACATTGAACTGTCCCGCATGGAAAACCATCTCTACCGGCTGGCCGGAATTCTGAAGGAAGTGCTGGATTCTGGACGGTTTGACTTGGTGCTGATTGATTGCCCGCCTTCACTGGGCATCCTGACCCTGAATGCCTTTGCCGCGTGCGACGGGATTCTGGTGCCGTTGCAGTGCGAGTATTATGCCTTGGAAGGCATTTCCATGATGAACCGGGTACTGGGGCAGTTGCGGGAGGCGGGTGTAAACCCGCGGGCGGAAATTTTCGGGGTGGTCATGACCATGTTTGATGGCCGCACAAAACTTTCCAACGAGGTGGTGAGCGAGGTGCGCAACCTCTTAGGGGAAAAGGTTTTTGAGACAGCCATTCCACGCACCACCAGGCTGGCGGAGGCGCCGAGTTTTGGCCAGCCCATCATTTATTACGACAAGTATAGCAGCGGTTCGGCGGCGTATGATGTGCTGGCTCAGGAAGTGCTGACTCGGCTCGCCAGAAATTGTTGAGCAAATGACAATTTCAAGCTGGTTTATCTGCTGCTAAACAGGTTAAATAACGGACATCAAAGCATGTGCCGGAATACAATAACAACTAATGCATCGTCCCTTGCCGGCGGGCGCGCAGTTTATTAACCTCTTCGCAACAGACTTATGGCCAAAGAAATCCTTGAAATGACAATTGAGTCGGTCACGACCGAACTTCCTGATGTAAAAACGCTGCGCCTGAAGTGGCCCGACGGCCATAATCCGGATTTCAAGACCGGGCAGTTCATCACGGTTTACTGGCCCGAAACGCCGTCGTACAAGCGGGCGTATTCGCTATCCTCCTGTGCACTGGAACGCGGCTATTATGAAGTGACCATCAAGCGCGATGGCAAGATGGGCACGCGCATGGTGGACTGGGCAAAGGCGGGCGACAAACTGTTCGTGATATCGCCGGTGGGCAAGTTTTTGCCGGTGCTGGAGCCAAACAAGCATTTGATCTGTGTGGCGGGCGGCTCCGGTGTGACGCCATTCCGGGCCTTTGCGCGCGAAGCGACATTGCGCAAGCTGGACACCAAGATTACGGTGCTGTACAGCGTGCGGAATCCGCAGGGAATCATTTTCAATGACCAGTTCCGGCAATTGGAACGGGAAAATCCGAATTTTACCTTCCACGTAACCTGCACCCGTTTGCAGCATGGCGAGGAGTGGGCAGGTCGCCGCGGCCGCGTGACGCCGGAATGGGTGAAGGAACATGTGACCGATGCGGCCAACACGGTATTCTACGCGTGCGGGCCGAACGAACTCGTGGAGTTCGCCGAGCACATTGTCATTCACGGCATGGGCGTGCCGAAGGAACAAATGAAGACCGAGAAGTGGGGCTGATTTTTTGACCAAATAAAACCAACATGCTTAAACGTACGGCCCTTTATACCGCGCACCAGAAACTGGGTGGCAAACTGATTGAATTCGGCGGCTGGGAAATGCCGGTGCAATACACCAGCATTACCGACGAACATTTGGCGGTCCGGCAGGCGGCCGGGGTGTTTGACATCTCGCACATGGGCGAGGTGACGGTAAGCGGGCCGGGGGCGGAAGCCTTCCTGAACGGCCTGCTGACGAATGATATCCGGAAGCTGTCGCCGGGCGAAGGGCAGTACACGCTGATGTGCCACGAGCGCGGCGGGGTGATTGACGACCTGTATGCTTACAAGCTCTCCGAAGGCGTCTATCTGCTGATCATCAATGCGTCGCGCATTGAGCCGGATGTGGCGTGGATGAAAGCCCAGGCGGCCAAAACGCCCGGGGACTTTTCGCTGACGGATGCGTCGCACCAGTACGCGGCGATTGCGGTGCAGGGGCCGAGGGTGAAGGAATTCATTGATGCGGTCATTCCCGGTGCGTCGAATTCGGCGATGCGCGTGAACGCGGTGACGGAGCTGAAGAAAAATCAGATTGGCGGTTTCAAATTTGAGAACCATTCGGTTCTAGATCGGAAGAGCGTCGTGTAGGGAAAGAGTGTCTTCGCCGGTGTAGATCGCGGTGGTCGGCG
>CAIJGS010000235.1 GCA_903820285.1 uncultured Verrucomicrobia subdivision 3 bacterium
GGGTGCCACCCTCAAGGAATCGTCGCAGAATTGAAATCGAAAAATGACCGAACAGTGGATATATACAGGTTTTACCGACCTGAAATCATTCTCAGCTAAATCTTAACCGGACAGTAGTGATCTTGCATATTAGTTTTTTATGTTTCAACATCCAAACGGATAGAAATTGAATGATTGTTGGCCGCAATACGTCCCTATGTTCTGGTCCAAGCCGAAGACTATTTCGTTTGAAGATGCCCAACGGGTGTTGGTCACATTGTTGAGGGACGTACGATGCAATTCCTGGGCCGACCGGGTTTCTGCGACATCCCCGAATGCCTTCCCCTCACTTCTGGGTGGCATGGGTAGTCTTAATGACTTGATAATTTGCCAAAAGAATCATCATGAGCTTGCGGCTGAGAGGGAACCGCTCGCCAACGAGTTGATGAGTTGTTTGCTTTCCGTTTGCTACGCCGCTTCCAGGGATGGCACGCTTACTGCCGACGCCGCTGTCGCTTCGTGCGGCACTATCAACCTTGTGCTCCCCGGTTGGCGGTGTTTGGTCTGCGGCTACGGTCTAATTACCTCACGGAGCGCGAGATCATTGATCTCGGCATCTGATGTACGAAGAGCTCTCCGCGACGGCATCGACCAGCGTTCGCCTTCCGATTCCCTACTTGCTCTTTGGCGAGGCCCGGAGAATCTTAATGGTATCCAGGCTCTGATAGACAAGGCGCAAAAGAGCGGCATTCAATACACGGACGAAGACCGTTGGATGCGACCTTGCCCCGGCTGCGGGAGTAGCGATACTTGCATCTATCGCTGGAGACAAGATCACCAGAGGTTAATTCCCACAGACGATAATCTACCGTTACGAAATAGTTGCCATGGTACTACTACGAACGGGAAACAGCCAATTCACTGAACTTGGACGCTCACAAGTCCCGTGGCGAGCGGTTCCGTAGTTCTTGAGCAGGTAAAATAAAGCCGCTGAATTGGCCGAATCGTTGCGGCTTCGGGCGCGATTTCAGATACGCCCCGGCTTCTGCGGGGCGCATCTGTTCAATTACTTCTTCCGCTCAAACGCCGCGTCAAACGCGGCCTTGTTCGGCGTAAAATCGAGCTGGCGCACGTATTCGCAGGATTCGGTCGCCCCATGCACGCGGTCCATGCGGCCGTCTTCCCATTCCACGGAGAGCGGGCCGGTGTAGCCGGCGTCGTTCAGCGCCACAATGACATCCTCAAACTGAATGTCGCCGCGCCCGACGGAGCGAAAATCCCAATAGCGGCGCGCATCGGTGAAATCCGTGTGACCACCGAATACGCCCACGGAACCATCGCCATGGCCCCACCAAGCGTCCTTCATGTGGCAGTGGAAAATGCGGCCGGAAAATTCGCGGATGAACTTGATATAATCCACCCCCTGATAACCGAAGTGTGAGGGATCAAAGTTGAAACCAAACCGCGGATGATTCTTCACCGCCGCCAGCGCGCGCGCGGCCGACGCGATGTCAAACGCGATTTCCGAGGGATGCACTTCCAGCGCAAAGTTGACCTGCTCCTGCTCAAAAACGTCCAAGATGGGCAGCCAGCGGGTGGCGAAATCCACAAAGCCGCGCTCCAGATAAGCCTGACTCGTCGGCGGGAAAGCATAGATGGCGTGCCAGATGGAGGAGCCAGTAAATCCGTTGACGATGGCCGGAGCCGCTTCACCGCGTTTGCGGCCCGGCTTGGCGTCGAAAAACTTGCGGGCGGCGCGGGCGGTGGCCTTCATCTTTTCAGCGGCGCGCTGGCGCACACCTTCCGCTTTGCCGTCGCCCCAGACATCAGCGGGGAGGATGGACTGATGCCGTTCGTCAATCAGGTCGCACACCGCCTGACCGACCAGATGGTTGGAGACGGCATAACAGGTAAGCCCGTTTTTGGCGAGCAGCGCCCAGAGTTTCTTGACGTAGCCGGCTTCGCCCAGCACGCGGTCCACTTCGAAATGATCGCCCCAGCAGGCGAGTTCCACGCCGTCATAGCCCATGGCTTTGACTTGCGGAAGCAGTTTGGCGATTGGCAGGTCCGCCCATTGGCCGGTAAAGAGGGTGACAGGTCTTGGCATAGGATTTTTTAAATAGTGTTCGCGGCATGTTGCCAAGTCGCCGCATCAGGTCAAGCATCCAAACAGTTCAGAAGCCATACTTTCCCACTTCATTAGAACTTAAGGTTGACTCTGGTAATTACTAGGGCATGAAATTGCACATCCAAAACCCAAAACAACCGGGGCGTCAGGCTTTCATCCTGACCGCCTTTCTTTTCACGCTGTTGCTCGTCCAAACCGGCCGCGCCGCCGACCCGCGCACCAATTCCTGGTTCACCACCTATTCGGGTCAATACGCCCGCATCTATACGAATGACGTCTCCCGCACGAACGGTTATTCCGTGACCACCTGGACGAACGGCAGCACTGCCCAGACTTTGCCCGTGTATTGCGGCATCCAGGAGGTTTACTCCTCCACCAACTGGGTATACGTCCGCAGCACTGGCCTGGGCAGCCATGTGATGGGCGCCTGGTATTTGAATGCCGCCCACACCAGCTATTTCCCCGCGTTCCCGACCAATCAAAAGACCCTCTTCCGCATTCCGCGCACCAATGCCGTGCCCGCCTCCAAAACGCTCAGCGGCGGCGGCGCCATCGGCATGTTTGTAGACGGCGTGGCCATGTTCAATAATTGGGATGCTTTCTACTGGAACGGTTCCGCCGACACCGCCAGCACCGGCAGCAGCGGCTATTGGAACCGCGACGCCTATGTAAATGAAGGCGCCACCTTTGACCCCGGCAACGCCCACCAACCCGGCAGCGGCCAATATCATTACCACGCCAATCCCCCCGCCCTGCGCTACCTGCTGGGTGACCATGTGGACTATAATTCCGTCACCAAGGTCTATACCGAATCCACCAACACTCCCACGAAACATTCGCCAATTCTCGGCTGGGCGTCGGATGGTTTCCCCATCTATGGCCCCTACGGCTACAGCGTTTCCAACAATGCCAGCAGCACCATCAAGCGCATGGTCTCGGGCTATGTCATCCGCAATGGCCAGTATGGCACCAGCAACCTGACCACCTATGGCCGCATCACCATCCCGGCCTGGTCGGCGCGGTTGCACAATGTCGCCTCCAATATTCTGTCCGGCCCCACCGTGAGCACGTCCTATCCCCTCGGCCGGTACATGGAGGACAACGATTATCTCGGCGACCACGGTTATGTTCAGGGCGTGGATTTCGATTTGGATGAATACAACGGCCGCTATTGCGTGACGCCTGAATTCCCCGGCGGCACCTATGCCTATTTCGTCGCCATCCTGGCGGATGGCACGCCCGCTTATCCGTACAATATCGGCATGGGCTACTACGGCACGCCCGCCGGTGGCGCGGTGACGAGCATCAGCGAAACGGTCACCACCAATTTCCTCGGCGGTACCAATCTGGCGTCCAAACTGAACGCCCCCACCGTGAAAAGCGGTAGCGTAACCCTGACCTGGAGTGCGACCGAAGGCGGCAGCTATCAGGTGGAAGCCACCACCAATCTCACGAGCTCCTCCGGCTGGACCGTCCTGGGCACTGGCGTGACGCCCAACAAAATCATCGGTGGCTACACCAATGCGACCACACTGGACAAACGTTTTTACCGCGTAGGCCGCACCTCCGTGGCCAGCTTCGACAGCGCCGGCGCCACCAGCATTACTGGCACTGGCACAGCGGTAAGCGCCCCCGGCGGTTCCGCCTCACGTGGCAGCACGGTAACCGTAACCATCACCCTGCCCAGCACGCCGCCGAATCCTCCCGCCGGCGCGCCCATCACCAGCGTTACGTTGGGCGGCAGCATCACCGGCACCGGCATCACCGATTCGACAGCCGGCACCGTGGTGGCGACGTTTGTGATTCCCTCCGGAGCCAGCACCGGCCTCCAGAGCATCGTCATTGTCTTCACCAGTGGCCCGACCTACACTGTCAGCGGGTTGACCATTAATTAAATTCCACCGGGCGGGAATGCTTTCCCGCCCAGCCAGACCATGCCGCGCCAGTTTCAAAACGTTTCCCTAGCCGCCCTGGTTGCCGGGTTTGCCCTCCTCTTAGGAGCTGCGAGCCCCGTCGCCGGGGCGGTATTGGAATTGGTCATGTCGCCCCGCATGTCTGGTGAAACCGTCCAGCCGGCTTCGCTCCGCTACCAAACCTCCGCGAATGAAACCTTTTCCGTCACCCGCGTCAGCTATCTCGTGAGCGAAGTGGGGCTGCAACGCAATGGCGGAACCTGGCTTGAATGTTCCAATGCCATCGCGTGGATGGATCTGGACCAAAATCGCGATACTCTGCGGCTGCATGATATTCCCGCCGGCGAATA
>CAIJGS010000236.1 GCA_903820285.1 uncultured Verrucomicrobia subdivision 3 bacterium
GGGAGCAATGCGGCGAAACGTGGTGTTTGGCCTGTTCCTGGTCTTGCTGGCAGGTTTGGGCGTTTCCGAACCGTTTATTCTAGCCAACCCGTCGGAAATCCAAAAATATCATTTTGAATTTGCCGTCTGGCCAATGATGGCTGGCTTCTTCTGTGAATACCGGCGGGACTGGATCAAACAACTGCCAGCCCGCTGGATCAAGGCCGCTTATTGGGGAACCTTGGGCATGTGTCTGCTCGGCGCGCCCCTGATGTTTCTGGGGCCAAAAATGAAAATGCCCATCATTGCACTGGGGGCCCTGCTGCTGGCCCCCTGCCTGCTCGCCTATGAACGGGGCTGGCCCGTACCGGCCAGCGCCGGCCGGGTGTTGAAATGGCTGGGGGAACGCACGTATTCGATCTACCTGTGGCAGCAACCCCTGACCATCTGCGGCTTTTTGCCCATCGTCTGGTGGCCGGCGGGAGCCGTCGTGGCCATCGGTTTGGGCGCCCTCTGGTTCCGGTGGTTTGAACAGCCATTCCTGAGCGTAAGCCGGAAACAAATCATCCGGGAAGCATGAAAAATCCGGGCTGGCGCGGATGGTGTTGGCTCCTGCTGGCCGGCTTCGCGGTCTCCCTCGGTTTGAACTGTTTTCTGGCCGGCACCCTGCGCCAATTCTACCGGCAACAGCTGGCCGCCCAAATCTGGCCCGCTACTGCCGGCAATCATCCCGTCATCACCGGCACCACCAACGGTTTCACCCATACCATCCTGCTGGTGGGAGATTCGCGCATGGCCGAATGGCCGCTCCCGGCCCCGCCCGGAACCCGGATTGTCAACGCGGGCATCCGCCGCGCCACCACCGCGCAAATTCTGCCGCCGTTGCCCGGCTGGCTGGACTCCTTTCACCCGGACTTGATCCTGATTCAGGCCGGGATCAACGACCTGAAATATCTTGGCTTGGAACCACAAAGGTCGGAGGAAATCATCACCCAAACTGGCAACCACCTTACCAATCTGGTCAGCCAATGTCTGAACCAACAACCTGCCACCATCATTTTGCTAACGGTCTGGCCTCCAGCCCGGCCCGACTGGCAACGTCAGCTGGTCTGGAATGCCGCCGTTCCGGAATCCGTAGACCGGCTTAATCAACGGCTGCTCGCCTTGACCAACCGCGAACCAAGATTACAAGTCATGGATTTGTTTTCCCTCGCCGGCCTCCAACCCGGCCCGGATACCTACCGGGACACCCTGCATCTGCGACCGGAAGCGTACGCGCGGCTGACCCGGGCCTTGGCCAACCAGCTCCGCTGGCCACGGTGACGATCCCCTGAGTTGCCCCGCCGGCCACCTGATTTCAGCCAACTACTTGATCAAGCCGGCGCTTTTGAGGCGCTTTTGAATGCCAGCGGTCAGCCAATGGCCGAATTCAATGCTCGGCATCTCCACCCACCGGTATGTCAGCGCCGCCAACCCCACCGTAACGGAAGCGCCAACCAGCAGCGTCATCGGCCACAATACCGCCGTCTGGTGAATTCCCAGGCCATTCAGAACATGTCCCATGAACGGCACTACCCAAAGGATGACAAAAAGATGCAACAGGAAAATGGAAAACGAAATGCGGCCGAGAAATACCAAGGTAAAATGATTTAATATCGCCTGGAGCCGGCGGCTGCTCAAACTCGCCGCCAGCAGGATTACACATCCGACGGCGGCGGTGCCCCAGAAGTATTTTTCCGGAGCATACGGCGAGTGGGTCCACCCAAACGTCATCACCGCCAGGTACCGGGAATGATAAAGCAAAACCCCGGCAAGCAGTATCCCCCCTTGCGCCCTGCCTCCGAGCGAACGCAGCCAGCCCACCATGGCATCCGCATGCTTGGCCAGCAGGGCACCCATCACAAAGGGAATGTAGAAACCATGCTGATCCAGAAAAATCAGATGCAGTATCCCCAGTCCCAGCAACCAGAGGAAATGGGTGCGCCGCAGCAGAAAAATAAAGACCGGAATCACGGCCGAGGCCTTGAGTTCAATGGCCAGGCTCCAATCCTGTGGCAGGAGCCGCTGGCCGCCCAGAACCACCAGCGAACATTGCCGGAAAAAACCGGACCAGGTGATGTTCTCATGCCATTGTGGCACCCATTGCAGCAAAGGCGGGTCGGTGACATATTCCGTGTAAAAAAACCGGCGCACCACGGCGCTGAGGCAAAGCACAAAAAACCACGGAATCCAGATACGCGTCCACCGGCGAAGATAAAAGGTGGGCAGAAACAAAGGACGCGGTTCCTGTCCGGGCGCCGGCACCGTCAGGTATGGCCGGGCCAGAACAAACCCGCTCAGCACAAAAAACATCACCACGGCGGTCCGCCCATCAAACGGGATCGCCAACATCGGAAGGTCAATCCAACGGACCCAATGCGAGCTGGTCGGCCAGTCAAAGGTACCAACGGCATGCCCCAGCAACACCGCCATGGCGGCGAGACCACGGATGCTGTCAAGAAATTCAATTCTCTTTGGCTGATGATACATAACTATTGCGTGAAATCATATTCGAGCAGCCCGGCAGGAGACAGTTTGAATTCACATTTTAGCGTGTATTTAACCGATGCAGCCGGGCAAAAACAGCGACCGTCCATTGCCATTGGGAACGCATCCCGCTGGCACACTTAGGATACCCGGATGGATCCAAACACCTCCGACCGCAAATCGGTTCCGGCAGATCAGTGTGAATAGCTTCAAGAGTAATTGGCTGCGACCAGCGATGAATCCCCTACCCCTCAATTACCACTTCACTCTGCTTATTTTAATAAGCGGAGGCCGGTGAACATCTGCCCGCTTGACCGGCGAACCTCCGGCGACGCACCGGCAGATGCTTCAAAAACAAGTCAGGCTTGTCAATATCATTGATTACCGCCAGTATTTGGCGGCAAATTTCCTTTGCCGCCAGCCGGATCAAGCCGGCCAGCCGAAACACCAAAAGGAAAACCGCAGAAAACCAAATAATCAATCATTTGAAAAAACAGGTGAAGTTGCCCCCCAAACGGGTTGCCCATCGCAAACTCGGCACCCCGTCCGCGAGACATACCCTGACACCGGTTTTGTATTATCATACCCCGGTGTTCATTTTTCATTTGAATTGAGCATCCATCCCCCATGCGCCCGGCCCAAATTTTTATCCTGATCATCGCCCTGTTGGGAACCACCTGGCTCACCACCTTGGTGGACGACGGGCTGGGCCTGGATTGGACCGCCAACGTCACCCGCAACTGGGAACAATTTGGTTTCTCCAACCTGCACGGAAAACTGGTCGTCAATCCGGGCGGCTATGAAGCGGTCACCCATCCCCAGTATTACGCCGGCCACCGGCCGGCCAGCCTGTATCCGCTCTACTTTATCCATCACCTGACCGGCGGGCTGAAGCTGGACTTTCTGCCTTTCTATCTGATCGTGGCAGCGTTGGTGTTCCTTTCCATCTGGCAAATGCTGGGGCGTGGTCCCATCGCCTTCTGGCTGGCCGTCACCCTCATTCTGTCACCCGGATACATCCGCTGGCAAACCACCCAGGACCCCAACCTCGCCGCCGTCATGTGGGGCTATCCGTTCAGCGTGGTCGCGTTTGCCCTGCTCCAAAAATCCCGGCTGAAACCGGCGGAATGGCTGCTCCTCGGCGCGGCCACCGCGCTTTATTCCGCCATCAACTGGTCGGCCGCTTTTGTCCATGCCATGCTGTTCATGGCCCTGCTGCTCCATCCCCGCGTCTCCCGCCGGAATTTGCTGGCTTACGCCAGCGTGGCCGCCATTGTGGGCCTGCTGGTGTTAAGCGCCAGTGTCGCCAGCAAAATGACCAACGCCGATGGTCAGCACGCCCCGCCGTCCTCATTGTTCCAAAGCTATTGCTGGGGCAACCAGGGTTATGGCGCTGACTTGACCACCAAGACGGCAATCATGCGCCTCACCGCCGTGAACCTGATGGGCCTGCTGCCGGTACTGGTTTTACTGGGCTGGCTCGTCTGGCAGAAAAACGCCTTCCGCCGGTCCAAAATAGGCCTGCTGTTTTTGGTCCCCCTGCTCATTCCGCTCCTGGAAATGGCCACCTTGCGCAATTACTTCGGCCATCACCCGTGGATGTCCTGCAACTTCGTGCTGCTGGGCCTTGTACTGGCCATCGTCACCTGGCAGGCCAACCAGACGGGCCAGCCGGAAAAGGCCGCCCAACCCGTCAAATTGCCCTGGCAAATCGCCGCACTCGTAGGCTTGCTGCTTTACGGTTCCGCCGTGCTGGAATTTTACCACATCCATAACGCCGCCGAAATCAACCTGGTCAAATTCCTCCGCGCCCAGACTTCCCGCGCCACCACCATTGCCGTGAATCCTGCAACGGACCCCGAACTGGCCACCATGGTCGAACTCCGCCTGCCCGAACTGTTTGACCGCAACGTCATTCCCGCCAACATCAAAACCAACGCCCCCGCGCCGGTGGTTTTATTGACCGCCGTGGAAAATCCCCAGGCCGGCCATTTGATCGCCCGCAGCCAGGCCAACAGCGGCTCGCCGCTCATGGAAAAAATGCTCGCGTGGTATAGCCAGACCATTGCCCACCGCCGGGCCGGGGATAAACTGGACTTTGCCGACAATTACTATCTGTACCAATCTCCGGCCCGATGAACACCCTCCCACCGCCCGAACTGAGTCTGGTCATTCCCTGCTACAACGAGGGGGAAATGTTGCCCCTGTTGCGGGAACGCCTGGAAAAAAGCCTCGGCGCCATGGGCGTGACCTGGGAAGTCATCCTCATTAACGACGGCTCGCGCGACAACACCTTTGCGCAACTCGCCGCCATGCACACCGCCGAACCGCGCTTCAAGGTGCTTTCCTTCTCGCGCAACTTCGGTCATCAGACCGCCGTTTTTGCCGGACTGTTTCACGCCACCGGAAATTTTGTGGCCGTCATGGATGCCGACCTCCAGGACCCGCCGGAATTCGTCGCCACCTGCATTGAAAAGTTGAAGACCGGGTACGACGTGGTGTATGCCGTCCGCCGTCAGCGGAAGGAAAATATTTTCAAGCGCGCCTGTTATGCCACTTTTTACCGGTTGCTCAAATCCATTGCCGAGGTGGAAATTCCCCTCGACTCCGGGGACTTTTGCGTGATGCGCCAATGCGTGGTAACTGTGCTGCGCGGCATGCCCGAGCGGGATGTCTTTGTACGCGGCCTGCGCGCCTGGAGCGGCTTCCGGCAGGTCGGCATTGAATACGAACGCGCCGCCCGCGCCGCCGGCGAGACCAAATATCCGTTCCGCAAACTTGTCAAACTGGCCATGGACGGCGTCTTCGCCTTTTCCCCCCTGCCCTTGCGCGTGGCCACCTACGTGGGTTTTGGCAGCCTCCTGCTCTCGGTGGGCGCGGCGCTGTTTGTGATTCTTTGGAAGACGTTGGGATTCCGACTCTTCGGCCACTATCCCTCCGAAGTGCCCGGCTGGACCTCCATGATCTGCCTGATCCTGTTTTTGAGCGGCATGCAGTTTCTGATCCTTGGCGTGATGGGCGAATTCATCAGCCGCATCTACAACGAAGTGAAACAACGTCCGCGCTGGATCATCCAGACCGCGCTGGGCTTGCCGGCGAATCAGGTGCCGCCGCTGCCCCCGGTCGGCGGCCCGCTGCCGTAACCGTTATCCGTGCAGCTCAACCGGCCGTTTCCGGCGGTTTGCGCTTCACCGTGCGCAGCCCCAGCACGCTCATGAAAAAACTCGAGAAAACCCCCTGTATGCCGAGCAGAATCAGCGTGGCCGCCGGAATCACCCGGCGCAGATTATCCTCCGTGGAAGGCATCGGACCAAAGTGCATCGACTTCCATACCCACACGCCGTAGCCAAGAAATCCCAACCCGGCGAACAATACCACCAGACTCGCGATCAACCCGGTCTCCAGCGTCAACACCTTGAACAGGCGGGACAGTTTGGGATCCTCCGGCAGCAAACCTTCGCCAATCGCAAAAATTTTGGTGTAAAAGGCAAACGCTACCAGTTGGAATCCCACCACCAAAGCCAGGCTCGCAATCATCAGCGTCCCCACATCCAGCGTCACCCCGCCGACTTTGAGATTGCCCACGGAAAGGGTCACCCCCAGCACCAGGCCCAGCAGGCCGAGCACCAGCCCCGGCACCAGGAACAACCAGCGCGGCGAATAGAGGAGCATGAACCGCAGATGCCGCCAGCCATCGCGCCACGGCTTCAAATGTGGCGGCCGGGACCGGCCATCCTTATGCAGCGTGATCGGCACTTCCGAAATCCGATGGCCTTTGAAAGTCGCCTTGATCACCATCTCGGAGGCGAATTCCATCCCGGTGGTCTGGAGATTCATCTCCAGATAGGCCTTTCTGGTGAACGCGCGCAAACCGCAATGAAAATCCCGGGCCGGGCAGTTGAAGAATACCCGGCCAATCGTCGTCAACACCGGATTGCCAAACCAGCGGTTTTTCCACGGCATTGCCCCCGGCATGATCACTCCGCCCCCGCTCGGCAGCCGGCAGCCCATTACCACGTCATAGCCCTCCTGCATTTTCTTCACGAACCGGTCCGCCTCGGAAAAATCGTAACTGTCATCGGAATCCCCCATGATGATCCACTTGCCCCGGGCCGCCTCAATGCCGCCGCGCAACGCGTTGCCATAACCTTTCAAGGTCACCTGCACCACTCGGGCGCCGAGCTTTTCGGCGATGGCTTGCGAACCGTCGGTGCTGCCATTGTCGGCAATCAGAATCTCGCCGGTCACCCCGGAGCGTTGCAGGCCGATATTGGCTTTCTCAATGCAACGCGCGATGGTCTCCGCCTCATTCAGGCAGGGCATCATTATGGTTAGATCCAAGGATTCGCTCATGACTGCCAAAACTTACCAAATCTCCATGGCAAATGGCGAGTTGCAAGTGTGCCGCCGGTTCCCGCCCCCGGACTTCCGGCTTTTCGTCTACCCAGACTTTGCTATGCTTGCCACCAACAAACATTGAAATCGCTCATTCAAACCCGCGATACCCGTTCCGAACGCGTCTTCCTGATCGGCGTGGAACTGAAATCGCGCGAAGCCGCCGACGTCCGGGAATCCCTGGAGGAACTCGCCGAACTGGCCCTGACCGCCGGTGGTGAAATCATCGGCCACGCCACCCAGAAACTCGACACCCCCAACGCCGCCACGTACATCGGCAAGGGCAAGGCCGAGGAACTCTCCATCTCCTGTCGCGAAAGCGATGTGGATACCGTCATCTTTGATGATGAGCTTTCCCCCGCCCAGACGCGCAATCTCGAAAAAATCTTCGAGTGCAAAATTCTCGACCGCACCGCGCTCATTCTGGATATTTTCTCCCAGCGCGCCCGCACCCGCGAAGGCAAGTTGCAGATCGAGCTCGCCCAGTTGCAACACCTGCTCCCCCGGCTCACCCGGTTTTGGACGCATCTTTCCCGCCAGAAAGGCGGCATCGGCATGCGCGGCGGTGAAGGCGAATCCCAGCTCGAAGCCGACCGCCGCAAAACGCAGGAACGCATCGACCGCATCATCCGCGACCTCGAATCCGTCCGCCGCCAGCGCGAGACCCAGCGCGCCGGCCGCCAGCGTTCCAACTGGCCGCTCGCCTCCATCGTGGGCTACACCAACGCCGGCAAATCCACCCTCATCAACCAGCTCACCGGCGCCAACGTGCTGGCCATGGACAAGCTGTTCGCCACCCTGGACCCCACCACCCGGCGGCTGAAACTGCCCACCAACCAGAACGTGCTCCTAACCGATACCGTCGGCTTCATCAAGAAACTGCCGCACGGCTTGGTTGAGGCGTTCAAAGCCACGCTGGAAGAAGTCGTTCAGGCCGACCTCCTGTTACATGTCGTGGATGTCAGCCATCCGCAGGCTTTTGAACAGATTGACGCGGTGAACACCGTGCTCGGCGAAATTGAGGCCGGCAACAAGCCGACCCTCATGATCTTCAACAAGATTGACCAGCTCCCCAACGGCATCCCCGCCGCCCTGCGCGAAAAATATCCACAGTCCGTCTCCATCTCCGCCCGCACCGGCGAAGGCATCGAACCATTGCTCGCTGAAATCGGCACCCAGCTGCGCCCCATCCGGGAATTTCTGGACCTCCGCGTGCCGCTGGAAAAAGCCGCCATCATCGCCCGCATCCACGCCATCGGCCAGGTGGTTCAAAGCCGTTACACCGGTAAAAACGCCCATTTCAAAGTCCGCATTCCCCCCCACCTGCTCGAGGAATTCACCCCGTTTGTGGTGGAGAAATGACCTTGGTGAACCGGTGTCTGCCGGGTGTCCCGCCGTCAGAACAGCTTTCCTAAAAAGACCGGCGGCGGACAGCCGGTTGGCCATCCGCCGCTGCCAATTGAGCGGGAATTTTTTTAGCGGTTCGAGCTGTTCAGCCGGCTGAGCAGGCGGAGCAGTTCCAGATACAGCCAGACAAGGGTGATCAGCAGGCCCATGGCGCAATACCATTCCATAAACTTGGGCCGCTGCGCCCGCACGCCGTCTTCGATCAACCGGAAATCAATCAGCAGGTTTGCCGCCGCAATGCCGGTGGTGACCAGGCTGATGCCAATCCCCAACAGTCCGCCCTGATGAATAAACGGCAGGTGCACACCAAACAGCGTGAGCACCATCTGCACCAGATAAACCACCGCCACCGCCGCCGTGGCTGCCACAATGCCCGTCACCAGCCCATCAGTTACGCGGATAATCCGCGTGGCGTACAGGCCCAGCAGCACGAAGAGCACGGCCGCCGTCAACATGCCCGCGTTGAGCGCGATGCCGGGATATCTGGCATTGTAAAACAGCGCGATGCCGCCCAGCACCAGACCTTCCAGCACGGCATAAACCGGTGCGAGCACCGGCGTCCATTCCGCCTTGTACATGCCGATCATGGCAATGATGAAGCCGCCCAGGGCCGCTCCAAGGATCGCGCCGCCATCAAAAGCATGCGTCCAGGCATAATCGCCAGCCAGAATACAGATGACCAGCAGCACGCCGGTCCGGTTGATCGTGCCTTCCAGGGTCATGGGCCGGCTGACTTCCCGCACTTCGTCCAGACCCCGCGTTAAAAATGGATTGCTCATAAATGTTTTAAAACAGTTGGTTGTCGCCTCACCCAGAAGCGAGGGAAATGATAGCCTAAGATTCGCCACATTTCAACTATGTCCGGACCGCTGACCGGCCGGCGCGGTGGCTGTCCCGGTTCATCACCGCCGGCTATTTGCCGGTGGCGGCCGATCCCAGCACGTTGAATTCGCGATAAACATTGAAGCCCGCCGGCCCGGACTGAAATTCAAAACGGACCGCCACTACGCCCTCCGCCTTCACCGGCAGGCGCGCTTCCGTTTCACCACCGGTTGATTTGCGGGTCACGCTGTCCAGGGGAACAAATTTGGCCGGCGCAGCGGCATACGCGACCAGTACCGTGTAGTTCTGGCCGGCCCGGTCATCCGGATGAGCCGCGAAACTGCGGATTTCCGTCAGATCGCATGGCTGCTTGAAATGGAAGACCAGCCAGTCCCCGCCGCCGTAGCCGCGAAAGGTCTTGCCATCATCCAGCGTTTCCCGGCCGCCAGAACCGTTGCGCAGGGTGCCGTTGAACAACGCGCCGGGATTCGCCGCCCCACCCGTGTGACTGCAATGATCCTCGGCTTGCGCCAGCATGCCATGCAGCAGGTCATCTTTCACCACCTCCGCCTCCAAGCCGGGCGCAGCGTCATCCCGCGTGGCGGTGGGCAGCGGGTTCAATTTTCCCGCCACCACAAAATGGTGCCGGCCTGGGGCGACCTGCTCAACAGATCCCGCCGCGCGGCCATCCAGAGTGATGACGGGCTGTTCAAAACGGGCCAGCGGCAACACCACCTCCGCCGTGGTCTCCGCCGGTACCGTCACTTCCAGATCCAGCTGATTGGTTCCCAGTTTCCAGGCCACCACCACCTCCCCATGCGGCGTCGGCACGCGACCCTGGGCCCATTGCAAATCGCAGAGGGTCGGCC
Source organism: uncultured Verrucomicrobia subdivision 3 bacterium (assembly GCA_903820285.1). Classification (GTDB taxonomy): domain Bacteria; phylum Verrucomicrobiota; class Verrucomicrobiia; order Limisphaerales; family UBA11358; genus UBA11358. The sequence goes on from CAIJGS010000236.1 coordinate 9,999, forward strand.
GGATCAAAATGCTTTTAAAGCCCGGGGAAGCCGGGGTAACACCCAGGATGCGGGCGGACATCTGCACCAGCGGCGTGGCCCCCCAGCCGTGGCTCAAATCCCCGCTCGCCCACATTTCGCGGAAAGATTGGGTTTCAGGCACAATCTGCCAGCGCCGCAACAGGGCCGTGCCGCACGCATCAAACAGGCCGGCATGATCGATCGCCGGAAACACCCAGTGCATGAACCATGGCTGCACGTTTAGCGGCTTTTCCAACAAGGTCTTTTGCACAATTGCCGGCTGCTGTGCCGCTGGTGCCAGGTTATATAACACGGCCAGCAAATTCACGTGCGGACTGAATGTCTCGATATCCTTGTCCGCCGGCAGCCACCGGCTGGGTTTCACATGCGTCTGGAACGGCCTGCCATCGCGGTAAAGACCTTTGTCTGCCACCCAGAGTTCGCGGTTGAAAGCCGCCGACAATTCGCGCCGCCAAGCGTTGTATTGCTCCACCCGTTGCGTATCGCCATTCAAGGCCGCCACCCGCACGCCCAGCTCCAGTCCGTGATAATAAAGTGCCGTAAGATAGCCCTGCCCGATCACTGCGGGCGGATGATGGCACGGTATGCCAGCGATGTTCACCCAGTCCATGAACATGTAATTCGGCGCTTCGGATACAATGCCGTTCGTGCCGCGCCAGCTGGCATAGGTATCCAGCAAACCGTGAACATAGGGCGTCAGCTCCCGCACCAGGGATTCATCGCCGGTGTAGTCATAATAATCCATCAGCATTTGCAGCCAGGCGATGGAATAGCTCGTATGAAAATTGTGGTAATGTTCATCCTGCAGCAGCCAGGCAAATTTCCGGAGATCCTGCCGCGCCAGCCAGGGCTGGGCAAAGGCGTAGTGATTTACCATGGACTCGATTACGTAGTCGCCCGCGTCGCTGATCGGCTCCTGATGACCCGGCGAGTCCAGGTGATGCGTCTGCAAACAGATCTGCACCGCCCAGCGCGACACGTCCCAGAGCCGGTTTAATTTCTCATCATTGCACGCAAACTCGCCCCGGTAGGCCAGCGGCTGGGACGTGAAATTCGCGCCCACATCCACGATTTCCACCGGCGACGTGACATTCTTCAAATCAAACGTCAGCGACGGCGCAATCTCCGTCAGGAATGGAAATTCAAAGCGCAGCTCCCGGCCGTCGAGCTTCACCCGGTTTTCGCTGTGCGCCTTGAAACTCAGTTCCGCCCCCGCCCCGCCCCGCACCACCAGCGTGGGATAGGCGCTCAGCACCCGGTCAAAAACCACCTTGAAGCTGCCATCGTTCGTAAAGACCCGGCTGGCCGGCAACCCTTCGATCCGCGCCACCGGATAACGCGTTTCCAGCAGCGGCGGTATTTCAGAAGGTATGAGCGTTTCCCAAACATCCGGCACTTCCAGACTGTTCGGCCAGCAGGAATCATCAAATCCGGACTGTCGCCAGCCGGCGGGTTCCTTGGCGGCATCATAGGTGGTGGACCGTGGAAACTGCCACGCCGGCAAGGCGTGCCAGGTCGGATCCGACGTCACCGTCGTCACCCGTCCGTCCGCCCCGGTAATGGCCGCTTCAAACAAAAAACCGGCGTGCCCGCGGGAAACCGTAAAACTGTTGGGCGTCTGGCTGAACACCTCCGCGGCAATCACATTGGTACCGGCCGTAAAATAAGCCGCCAAATCACGCGCATCATAAAACCATCGGTGGGTGCTCCCGCCCTGATAATCCCGGCCGATGTCCACCGGCCCGCGCGAAGCCAGCCGGCCATTGATGTACAACCGGTACTTCATGTCCGCCGTCAGCCAGGCCGACACCGATTGCGGTGCCGTGGCCAGGGTGATTTCCTTCCGAAACATGGCCGCCGCCGGACCTGGGGTGGCGGTGGTCTCACTGGCCGACCAGATCCAGTGGGCCGACCATGGCGCCGGTTTCACCACGTCGTTCTGAAATTGATAATTGCGCGCCTGAACGCCTTGATCATCCACTGTCACTGTCATGCCGGGATAATTCACCGGGCCGCGCGGATCAACGTCTTGCGCGGACAACCGATAACACATCGTCCACCCGGCCATCATGGCCATTAGTATGGGTTTCAAAAAATTCACGGGAAGCTGGCCTGCCAGTATGACTCATCCGGTGCGGATTGACAATTTTCAATTGGCGGAATTTATGGGAAAACCCGTGGTACCATCCGGGATCTCGCCATCTGGGTGGCCCCGCTTTTGAACAGAATGAAGTTTGTGAAAGCGTGCGCCAAGCTCCCGCACTGCCAAAGGGAAACGGCGCGCCGTTTGCTGATCATTTTCAAGTGCAAGAGGACGGCAAAAAGAGGAGAACGATTCCCCCCTGCTGTTCCAGCCTGATTGGATTTCCGCCTTTGGGATACGTTGCCGGCGAAGGTTGTCGCGACCCGGCCAGATTGCATCCTTGAAAACAATCCAAACAGATCCTTCAACTGCCGAACCGATTACCTTCCCGGCTGCGGCGGCGACGGTTGCTGCGCCTGATCACCCAATAATTGCTGCGTCAACGGCGTCGGCGGCAGGATCATTGCCGCCGGCGTGTTTTGATTGATAAAGTCGGCGCGTTGCTTTTCCATCATGATCACTTGGGCTTCGGGCGTCAGCTGAACATTCTCACCCTGACCGGATGGCCCTCCCATCCCCATGGTGGGATTACCCTGCGGATTTTGATTATTGCTGGGAACTCCCATGCCCATGCCAGGAGCCGGTCGACGACCCGGGAAAAATCCGGGGGCGCGCATGCCGCCACCGGGAGCGCCAGCCGGGCCGGCGGGACCGCCTGGACCACCGGGCCCGGCCGCCGGACCGGTCAACGTCGGCGGGGGTGCCAGCGGAATTTCCTGCGTGGTTCCATGATTGTTGAAAGTGATCGTAACGGGATCGGCCGTGTCGTTAATTTTAACAACCTCAACGTCATCCTGGGAATCACCCTGCGACATCGTATAAGCCGTTTCCTTGCCGGGTGGCTCGCCCGGCTTGTTGATCGGTGCCACCTTGAAGAGAACCTGAAGCATGCCGAACATTTTCATGGTACCGTTCACGGTAATTTTTGGCGGTGGATCTTTCGGCACTTCCGGCGGCGGGGCTGGCGGCGGCGGGGGCACCAGACCAAATACATTCCGGGCCACAATGCCCGCGTAGGGATTGTCGGGCGACGCCTTGTCCTGTGCCAGCACCACCAGGCTGCAAGCCAAGCTGCCGACGAGACACACGGACATTTTTCCGAACCGCTTCATATGAAAAATATAACTGATAGGTAAATAAACACCAACTGCCTTTTTTGGTTGCGAAAAAAACCGCGAATCAACACGAGATGACACGAATCCCAGCCTCCGGAGGCGATCTTCCCTGTGAAATGAACTGGTTACCCACCTGTTTGGGAATGCCTTCTGCCGCCCGTCAAATACCCCTCCCCCCTCCTTATTCGTGTTCCTTGGTGTCCATTAGTGGTTACCCCCTTTCCGGCCATAAAAAAACTGCCGCGGAAAAATTCCGCGGCAGTTCATGAGAGTTATGCTACGGCCAAGGCTCAGTAAGCCGCCTGGGCGCCCTTGATGGAGCGCTTCTGCATCCACGGCATGAGCGCGCGGAGCTTGGCACCGGTCTTTTCAATCGGGTGGTTTTCACCCTTCTTGAGCAGCGCGTTGTATTTCTTGTAGCCGGTCTGGTATTCCTTCACCCATTCCTTGGCAAACTTGCCGGACTGGATGTCCTTGAGCGCGGCCTTCATGCGTTTCTTGACGCTGGCGTCAATGATCTTCGGGCCCACCGTCACGTCGCCCCACTTGGCGGTTTCGGAGATCGAGAAGCGCATGCCGCTGATGCCCGCTTCGTTCATCAGGTCAACGATCAGCTTCAGCTCGTGCAAACATTCGAAATAGGCCATCTCGGGGGAGTAGCCGGCTTCGACCAGGGTTTCGAAACCATACTGCACCAGCGCGCTGGCGCCACCGCAGAGAACGGTCTGTTCGCCGAACAGATCGGTTTCGGTTTCTTCCTTGAAATCGGTTTCGATGACACCCGCGCGGGTGCCGCCGATGCCCTTGGCCCAGGCGAGCGCGATCTTCTTCGCATCCTTGCCGGGGTTCTGGTACACGGCGATCAGGCTCGGCACGCCCTTGCCTTCGGTGTACTGGCGGCGGACGATGTGGCCCGGGCCCTTGGGGGCTACCATGATCACGTTCACGTTCTTCGGCGGCACGATGGTCTTGAAATGAATCGAGAAACCGTGCGAGAACACCAGGGTCTTGCCCTTGGCCAGATTCGGTTCGATATCCTTGATGAACGCGGCGGCCTGCTTGGTGTCGGGCAGCGCAACCATGATGACGTCGGCGCGTTTCACCGCTTCGGCGGTGGTGAATACTTCAAAACCTTTTTCCTGGGCGACCGGGATGGACTTGCTGCCTTCATACAGGCCAATGATGACCTTGAGGCCGCTTTCCTTGAGGTTAAGCGCGTGCGCGTGGCCCTGGGAGCCAAAGCCGAGCACGGCGAGGGTTTTGTTTTTCAACACGCCGAGGTCGGCGTCTTTGTCGGTATAGACTTTTGCCATAAAATAATGATTAAGTTGGTTACTGTTTTAAAATAAATGTTTTGCTGCGGCTCGTCACTTGCGGGGCAGCGCCACTTTGCCGGTGCGGGTGATTTCCTGCACGCCGAAGGAATTCATCAGATTGATGAACTTCTCCACTTTGCTCTCATTGCCGGTCACTTCAATGGTCAGCGATTTCGGCTGCACGTCCACGATTTTGGCGCGGAAGATGTCGGTGATCTGCATCACTTCGGCGCGGGACTTGGAGTCCACGCCCACCTTGACCAATACCAGTTCACGATCCACGGCCTCGCCGGCGAGGAAATCCTCCACCTTGATCACGTCGGGCAGCTTGTTGAGCTGCTTGATGATCTGCTCGATGGTCGATTCGTCACCATGGGTGACAATCGTCATGCGCGAGAGTTGGGCATCATGGGTCGGCCCGACATTGAGGGTGTCGATATTATAGCCGCGGCCGCTAAACAGTCCGGCCACGCGCGTGAGCACGCCGAACTTGTTCTCGACCAAAACAGAAATGGTATGTCGCATAAAAAAACCGTCAGGAACGGACGAAAATTCTAGCAACCGGGAGGATGGGGGTCAATTTGCAAATGAACCGTTGTTTTGTGGGCAAACTCCGGTCCCGCAAGGCCGGCGACCAAATCTGCTTGGCCGCCACGCCGCCGATTGACCGGTTGCGATTGAACGCACTGTTTGATACCCTTAAATTGTGTTAAACGCGGCCCTATCCGAACCAGCCACCCGCCAGCGGCAGGGAGAACTAGGACAGTTCCTCACTCCCGCCCCGGTGGCTGATTTCATGGCCGCTTTGTTCGGACCGCTTCCCCGGACGGTTCGGTTGCTGGATGCCGGTGCCGGAGCCGGAGCCCTTACCCGAGCGTTTGTTTCTCGAATTTGCTCAAAAAAAGACCAGGTCCGCGCGATCGAAGCAACGCTCTATGAAATTGACCCGCTGATTCATCCTGCCTTGGCTGAAGCCTTGGAGCAATGCGAGCGAATGTGCCTTGAGGCAGGGATTGATTTTGATTTCACGATTAAAGGTTCGGATTTTATTGAGGAAATGTCCGCCAGCCTGGCCGGTAGTTTGTTTGGGACCAAGCCCCCCACCTTCGATGCTGCCATCGTCAATCCGCCCTACCGCAAAATCAGTACCGGCTCGCCCGAGCGGCTCCATTTGCGTTCTGCCGGCATTGAAACCAGCAACCTCTATGCGGGATTCATCTACCTCATCCACCGCTTGCTGGCTCCCGGCGGCCAGTTGGTGGCGATCACTCCGCGAAGCTTTTGCAACGGACCTTATTTCCGCCCTTTCCGCGAAAATCTTCTGGCCAGCCTGGCCATTCAGCAAATTCACGTTTTTGAATCGCGGACGGCAGCCTTCCGCAATGATGGCGTGTTGCAGGAAAACATCATTTTCCATGCGATAAAAGGCCAGCCCCAGCCGGCCGAAGTGATTATTTCCAGCAGCAGTGGCAACCACGACGGGGCGGTTGCACAAGCATCCGTTGCCTACGCGGAGATTGTTCGTCCGAATGATGCTGGCAAATTCATACATATTCCTTCGGCTTCCCATCATACGGTAGCCAAGGAAACCATGGCCGGCCTGCACACCAGCCTCGCCTCGCTTGGCCTCAGTGTATCCACCGGTCGCGTGGTCGATTTTCGGCTCAAATCCGCGTTGCGCCAGGAACCGGAGGCGGGAACGGTACCGCTGCTGTATCCGTGCCATTTCAATGGCGGCACCGTTCACTGGCCTAGAACAGACGCCCGCAAACCCAATGCCATTCTAAATAATGCGGAAACTCGCCCGTGGCTGGTAAAGTCGGGCTTGTATTTGCTCATCAAAAGATTCACCGCCAAAGAGGAACGCCGCCGCGTCGTCGCCTGCCTGTTCGATCCAGCGGAGGTCATAGCCGAATGGGTTGGTTTTGAAAACCACCTGAATTATTTTCACGCCCACGGCCAGGGCTTGGAAAAAAACCTGGCCGTTGGCCTCTATGCCTTTCTAAACTCGACCGTGGTCGACCAGTATTTCCGCCGTTTCAGCGGCCATACCCAAGTGAATGCCACGGACCTGCGGCAACTGGCTTATCCGGACCGTAAAACCTTGCTCGCGATCGGCGGTGAAATGAAACAACTGGATCAACCACAAAACGAGCTCGACCAGCTCGTGGAAAAGCATCTGCATGCCCGCCCATAAGCAAACCTTGCTGGAAAAATCTCGGAAACGGAAAGTTAGCGATGCCATTGCCATCCTCACGGCCTTGCAGTTTGGGCCGAGGCAGCGAAATGAAATCGCCGCCCACACTCTGCTCGCCCTGCTTGACCTTCAACCCAATGCTCCTTGGAAAGATGCTCAGGCCCCCTTGCGCGGCATCACTCCGATCATCGAATTTATCGCCACGGCTTATGGTCTGCGCTACGCACCAAACACCCGCGAAACCATCCGGGATGAGGCCGTTAAATTTTTCGTGGAAGGCGGGTTGTTGCTGCGCAATCCCGATGACCCCAAACGCCCGACCAATAGCGGGAAGACCGTCTATCAAGTGGAACCGTCTGCTTTGGCCCTGATTCGCAAGACCGGAACGCCCGGCTGGTCGCCCGCTTTGAAGAAATACCTGGGCAGCCGCGCCGGTCTCAAACATGAGATCAATCGCAAACGGCAACTGGCCCGGGTTCCAGTAACCCTCCCGGATGGTTCAAAGGTGGCCCTATCGCCCGGCGGCCAAAACCCGCTCATTAAGGCCATCATTGAAGAATTCTGCCCCGCTTTTGCCCCCGGCGGCATCGTCATCTACATCGGCGATACCGAAAACAAGTTCGTTCACCTCGAAACTGCCGGGCTCGCTTCACTCGGCGTGGCTTTGGCTTCCTCCGCCAAAATCCCGGATGTGATTGTCCATTATCCGGCAAAAAACTGGTTATTGTTGATTGAAGCGGTCACCAGCGCCGGACCGGTGGATGGAAAACGTCGTAAGGAGCTCAAGGATTTGTTTGCCGGCTGCAAAGCAGGTCTGGTGTTTGTCACCGCCTTTGAAACCCGTCGGGCAATGCAATCATTTGTCGCCCAAATTGCCTGGGAATCCGAAGTCTGGATCGCCGAAGACCCTGACCATATGATCCATTTTAATGGTGACCGTTTCTTGGGTCCCTACCCTGACGTCCTGCCCAAGTAACTTCTTTGATTCCTCCCGCCGCAGCAGCGGGATCATATACGTTTAAGTCAAACGACTGAAAGTCCTTGGTTTCCCCCCATAGGGAGTTGACCGTACTTCACCCCATGGCATCCCCTCTCCCATTCGTTAGCTTTCCTTTTTTATTGCCGGTTTTCAATGAGTCGAAACCCAGAAAGCCAAAATAGGGCCTGCCTATGCCAATATCGGTCAAGCGACGCCGGCTGAAATAAGGCATTAAAAGGATGGGAATGGCACACGGGCAAGCGGTTGATGGAGCTGGTGTGAAGTTCCCGATAAAAAACGCGTTAAAAACCAGTCTTTTTGCCAAAGTGAAAACCAAACCTGTCCTCTTCAATAACACGGTACTCCGGGACGGCCACCAGTCCATGGCCGCCACCCGCATGACCACGGCCCAAATGCTCGAACCCGCCCCCATCCTCGATGAGATGGGTTTCGCCGGGCTCGAAACCTGGGGCGGCGCCACGATTGACTCCTGCCTGCGGTTTCTCAACGAGAACCCCTTCGACCGCCTGCGCACCCTGAAGAAGATCGCGCCCAAGACGCCCCAGCTCATGCTGTTGCGCGGCCAGAACATCGTGCAATACACGAGCTTTCCCGACGACGTCGTGGAAGCCTTCGTTCGCTGCACCTGCGCCAACGGCCAGGACATCCTCCGCATTTTCGACGCCCTGAACGACGTCCGCAACCTGGAAACCTCCATCAAGGCCACCAAGAAGTACGGCAAACACGCCCGCGGCGAACTGTGCTACACCATCAGCCCCGTCCACACCGTCGAGAACTTCGTCAAGATGGGCATTGAACTGGAGAAGATGGGCTGCGATTCCATCGGCATCAAAGACATGTCCGGCATCCTGCAACCGCAGATCGCCTACAAGCTGGTGAAAGAGCTCAAGAGCAAGATCGGTCTGCCCATCACTCTGCACACGCACGACACCGCCGGCCTCGGCGCCGCCGCCTACCTCGCCGCCATTGACGCCGGCGTGGATTGCGTGGAAGTCTCCATCGTTCCCTTCGCCAACGGCACCTCGCAACCCGACACCCAACGCATGCTCGCGTTGCTGGAAGGCCATCCGCGCTGCCCCTCATTTGACACCGAAAAGCTCGCCCAGTTGCGCGATTATTTCACTGGCGTTTACAAGCAGCTCGAAAAATTCACCAGCCCCGCCAACGAGCGCGTAGATAGCGACATCCTCATCTTCCAGGTGCCTGGCGGCATGCTTTCCAATTTCCGCACCCAGCTCAAGGAGCAGGGCATGTCGGAGAAGTTCAACGAAGTCGTCCGCGAAATCCCGGTCGTCCGCGAAGCGCTCGGCTGGATTCCACTGGTGACGCCCACCTCGCAGATCGTCGGCACACAGGCGATGATGAATGTGAAATTCGGCCGCTGGAAAATGATCTGCCAGCCCGCCCAGGACATCGCCCTTGGCAAGTACGGCCGCACCCCCGGCCCCATCAATCCCGCCGTGCTCGCCCAGGTGGAAAAAGCCACCGGCAAGAAATCCATCACCGAACGTCCGGCCGACCTCCTGTCGCCCGGCCTTGAGAATTACCGCAAACAGGCGGCCGAAAAAGGCCTGCCCGCCGGCGACGAAATCGCCGTGCTGTACGCCATGTTCCCGCAGCAGGTGCAGGATTTGTACAAGCCCAAGACCGCCGCCCCCGCCATGCCCATCGTGGTTTCGACCCCGGCTCCGGCCGCCGCTGGAACCACCACCGCCGCGCCGGCGGTCGCTCCCTCCGCCGCCGCGCAACCGGCCAAAACCATCAGCGGCTCCGCCCGCAAACTGTTCGTGACCGTCAACGGCAAGCGCCATGACGTCACGGTCGAAACCATCGAAGGTTAAAAGGCTAATCCTATGAGTTCCACCCCGGCCCATCCCGAACCAGAACGCCTGCTTGCGGAATTTCCGATCCCGAGCTACGCCGACTGGCGCAAGCTGGTCGAAGCCGAGCTGAAAGGCGCGCCGTTCGACAAAAAGATGTTCACCGCCACGCCGGAAGGCATCACCCTGCACCCCATTTATCAGGCGCAGGATATTGCCGGCGTTGCCCACGTCAATTCGTGGCCCGGCTTTGCCCCGTATGTGCGCGGCACCCGCGCCAGCGGTTACACCGGGGAACCATGGGCCGTGGCCCAGGAAATCACCGCCACCACCCCGGAAGATTTCAATCAGGCGGCGCTCAATTCCATCAGCCGTGGACTCAATGCCCTCAACATCGTCGTGGACCAGGCCACCCGTAACGGCCACGACCCTGACTCCGCCGGCCCGTCAGAAGTGGGCGTCGGTGGTCTTTCCATCGCCAGCCTGGAGGATCTCGACCGCGCCCTCGCCGGTGTCGAACTGGGCAAAACCTTTCTGTACATCCGCACCGGTGCCTCCGCCCTGCCCTTCGCAGCCCTCCTGACCGGCCTGTGCTGGCGGCGGCAAAAACCCGTGGCCGCCCTGCGCGGTTGCGTGGAAATGGATCCCCTCGGCGTACTCGCCCACGAAGGCAAACTGCCGCAGTCGCTGACCGGCGCCTATCGCGAAATGGCCGCGCTCACCGGCTGGGCCGCCATCAACGCTCCCCAACTTCAAACCATCTGTATCCACAGCCGTCCCTGGCACGATGCCGGGGCCAATGCCGTGGAAGAACTCGCCTTCACCCTGGCCACCGCTCTGGAATACTTTCGCGAAATGAACCAACGCGGGCTGGAGGTGGACACCGTCGCCGCCCAAACCCGTCTCTCCATCACGGTCGGCAGCCAGTTCTTCATGGAAATCGCCAAACTCCGCGCCCTCCGCATGCTGTGGTCGCGCCTGGTAGCCAGTCTGGATGGCAGCGAGGTCGCCCAAAAGGCCACGCTTCACGTCCGCACCGCCCTGTGGAATAAGACCGTCTGCGATCCGTACAACAATCTCCTCCGCACCACCGTTGAAGCCTTTGCCGGCGTGCTCGGCGGCGCGGACAGTTTACAAGTTGGCGCTTTCGATGAAACCATTCGCCCGGCCGATGACTTCAGCCGGCGCCTGGCCCGCAACACGCAGATGATTTTGCAAAAGGAATGTCAGCTCACCGATGTGGTGGACCCCGCCGGCGGTTCCTGGTATGTGGAATCCCTCACGGCGGATCTCGCCCAACGCGCCTGGAAACTTTTCCAGGAAGTGGAAAAGCTCGGCGGCATGGCCGCCGCCCTGCACGCCGGTTTCCCGCAGCAGAAAGCCGCCGCCAGCGCCCTGGAAAAAATCAAAGGGGTCACCCGCCGCCGCGATTCCATCGTGGGTGTCAACCAGTACGCCAATCCCAAGGAAAAGCCGCTGGAAGTCCCGGCTGCCACGCCGGACGTGTTCCAAAAACGCCGTTCGCAACAGATCGCCGCCTATCGCATGAGCCTGGACGATGCGGACAACGCCGTCGTCCTGCGGGAACTCGCGCGCATGGTCGAAGCGGACGAAAGCCAGCTCTTTGTCAACGCCGTCGCCGCCGCCGAACGCGGTGCCACCCTGGGCGAACTCACCCGCTCGCTCCGCATTCGCGATGCCGCCCCGGAAATCATCACACCCGTATGCCTCACTCGCGCTGCGGCCCCCATCGAGGGCTTACGCGCGGCCATGAACCGCCAGCCGAAACGCGCCCAGGTTTTCCTGTGCAACATGGGTTCGCTCAAGGAACACAAGGCCCGGGCGGATTTCTCCCGCGGCTTCTTCAGTGTCGGCGGCTTCGACGTCACTTCCCCGGCCGGCTTCAAGTTGCCGCAGGATGCCGCCGCTGCCTTCGGCAAATCCGGCGCCCGCGTCGCCGTCATCTGCTCCACGGATGACAATTATCCCACGCTCATCCCCGTGCTCGTGCCTCTGCTCAAAGCGGTCGTGCCCGAAGTCATTGTCGTGCTCGCCGGCTATCCGACCGACCATATCGCGGCGCTTAAAGCGGCCGGCGTGAATGAATTCATCCATATCCGGGCCGACGTGCTCGAAACCCTGCGGCTCATTCAACTTCAACTTGGCATTCCCTGATGAAAACCTTTCCTGATTTCACCAAAGTAGACTTCGCCGCCCAACCGACCTCGGCCGCCCGGGCCGAGTGGCAACTCCGGTTCGAGGCGGAAACCGGCAAAACCGTCGAAGCCCTCGTGCATCGCACGCTCGAGCAGATCGACCTCCAGCCGGTGTACACCGCCGCCGATCTCGCCGGCTGCGAACAGCTCGGCTCCCTGCCCGGCATCGCCCCGTACATCCGCGGCCCCTATGGCTCCATGTACGTCACCAAGCCGTGGACCGTCCGCCAATACGCGGGCTTCTCCACCGCCGAGGAATCCAACGCCTTTTACCGTCGCAATATCGCTGCCGGTCAGCAGGGTTTGTCCGTGGCCTTCGATTTGCCGACGCATCGCGGCTATGATTCCGATCATCCGCGCGCGTTCGCCGACGTTGGCAAAGCCGGCGTGGCCGTGGATTCCATTGCCGACATGAAGATCCTGTTCGACAGCATTCCGCTGGACCGCATCAGCGTCTCCATGACCATGAACGGTGCCGTGCTGCCCGTGCTCGCGTTCTACATCGTCGCCGCCGAGGAACAGGGCGTAAAGCTCGAGCAGCTCTCCGGCACCATCCAGAACGACATCCTGAAGGAATACATGGTGCGCAACACCTACATCTATCCGCCCGCGCCCTCCATGCGCATCATTGCGGACATTTTTTCCTTCACGTCCAAGAACATGCCCAAGTTCAACTCCATCTCCATCTCCGGCTACCACATGCAGGAAGCCGGCGCGACGGCGGATTTGGAAATGGCCTATACCCTGGCCGACGGCCTGGAATACGTCCGCACCGGGCTCAAAGCCGGCATTGATATCGACGCCTTTGCGCCGCGCCTCTCCTTCTTCTGGGCCGTGGGTAAAAATTATTTCATGGAAGTCGCCAAGATGCGCGCCGCCCGCGCCCTGTGGGCCAAGCTGATCAAACAGTTCAATCCCAAGAACCCCAAGTCCATGGCCCTGCGCACGCATTCGCAGACCTCCGGCTGGTCCCTCACGGAACAGGACCCGTTCAACAACGTCGCCCGCACGACCATCGAAGCCATGGCCGCCGCCCTGGGCCACACGCAATCGTTGCATACCAATTCGCTGGACGAAGCCATCGCGCTGCCCACGGATTTCTCCGCCCGCATCGCCCGCAACACCCAATTGCTCCTTCAGGAAGAAACCGGCATCTGCAAGGTCATTGATCCCTGGGGCGGTTCGTTCTATGTCGAGGCGCTTACCCGCGAGATCATGAACCGCGCCTGGTCGCACATCGAGGAAGTCGAACGGCTCGGCGGCATGGCCAAGGCCATTGAAACCGGCCTGCCCAAGCTGCGCATCGAGGAAGCCGCCGCCCGCCGCCAGGCCCACATTGACTCCGGCAAGGAAGCCATTCTCGGCGTGAACCTGCTCCGGCTCGAAAAGGCCGACAAGCTGGACGTGCTCGAAGTGGACAACACCAGCGTGCGCGATTCCCAAATCAAGCGGCTCCAGGAAACCAAAGCCAACCGCGACAACGCCCGCGTCCAAGCCGCCCTGCTTGCGCTCACCAAGAGCGCCGAATCCGGCGAAGGCAACCTGCTCGCGCTGGCCATCGAGGCCGCCCGCGCCCGCGCCACCCTCGGCGAAATCTCCTTCGCCCTCGAAAAGAAATTTGACCGGCATAAAGCCGTCATCCGTACTGTGAGTGGTGTCTATCAATCCGAATTCGGCCGCGATCCCAAGATCGAGGAAATCCGCACCTTAACCGACGACTTCGCCGCCAAGCAGGGCCGCCGTCCCCGAATTCTCATCGCCAAGATGGGGCAGGACGGCCATGACCGCGGCGCCAAGGTCGTGGCCACCGCCTACGCCGACCTCGGCTTTGACGTGGACATCGGCCCGCTCTTCCAGCAGCCCGACGAAGCCGCGCGCATGGCCGTGGAAAACGACGTGCACGTGGTCGGCATCAGCTCGCTCGCCGGCGGCCATAAGACGCTGCTCGTGCAATTGCGCGAGGAACTCAAAAAGGCCGGCCGCGAAGACATTCTGGTCGTGGTCGGCGGCGTGATTCCGCCGCAGGACTATGAATTCCTGAAAACCAACGGCGCCGCCGCCGTGTTCGGTCCCGGCACGTTCATCCCGGACGCCGCCAAGGAAATGTTGTTGAAACTGAACCTGGCCCTGGCTGCCTGATGAATGGACTCGCCCAACGGACTGCCGCCCGCCGCCCGACGCGAGTCACCCGGCACCCGTTACGGCGCCAACGCACTATGAGTCTCAACCCGCCAACCTCACGCACCCCGTCTGCGGCCGAACTGGCCGCCGGGGTGCTGGCGGGCAACCGCACCATGCTGGCCCGGGCGATTACGTTGGTGGAAAGCCGCCAACCCCGCCATGAGGCCGCCGCCCAGGAGCTCCTGCGCGAATTGCTGCCGCACACCGGCAAAGCCCGGCGCGTAGGCATCACCGGCTCCCCCGGCGTGGGCAAGAGCACCTTCATCGAAACCTTCGGCTGCCAGCTCGTAGCGAGCGGCCATCGTGTGGCCGTTCTTACCATTGATCCCTCCAGCGCGCGCAGTCACGGCAGCATTCTCGGCGACAAGACGCGCATGGAAAAACTCTGCGTCTCGCCCAACGCCTTCATCCGCCCCTCGCCCTCCGGCGAACACCTCGGCGGCGTGGCCCGGCGCACCCGCGAAACCATGCTGCTCTGCGAAGCCGCCGGCTTCGATGTCGTCATCGTCGAAAGCGTCGGCGTCGGCCAGACCGAAATCGCCCTGCGCTCCATGGTGGATTTTTTCCTGCTGCTCCTGCTCCCTGGTGGCGGCGATGAATTGCAGGGCATCAAAAAGGGCATTGTCGAAATGGCCGACCTCGTGGCCATCAACAAGGCCGATGGCGACAACCGCCTCCGCGCCGAATTGACTCGCCAGGAACAGGCGTCCGCCTTGCATTACCTGCAACCCGCCACTCCCGAGTGGACCTCCGCCGCCATCCTTTGCGCCGGTCTGAGCGGCATGGGCGTGCCGGAAATCTGGCAGCAGATTGAAGCGTTCTATCTCAAACTTGAACCGCGCGGCATCATCGCCGACCGCCGCCAGCAGCAATCGCTCGCCTGGATGACGGATCTCATCGAAGAAGAATTGAAGAACCGTTTTTACAGCGATCCCCGCGTCATCGCGCAATTGGATCCCACCCGCCGCGCCCTCCTTGCCGGTGAAACCACCGTCGTGCTCGCCGCCCGCAAACTGCTGGACGCCACGGCGTCTCCGGCCAACCCGCTTTCTCCGGACACAACTAATAATTGAAACCTTTATGATCAATAAAATCGACCACCTGGGCATCGCGGTAAAATCGCTCGACGAAGCCATCCCCTATTACGAAAAGGCGCTCGGCCTGAAATGCGAACATCGCGAGGAGGTCCCCTCGCAGAAGGTCCGCACCGCGTTCTTTCACTGCGGCGAGGTGCACATTGAATTGCTCGAACCCACCAGCCCGGACAGCCCCATCGCCAAGTTTCTGGAAAAAAATCCGGCCGGCGGCATCCATCACATCGCCTTTGGCACGGATAACATCACCGCCCAGCTCAAGCAGGCGACCGATGCCGGCGTGAAGCTGATCCACGAAGTCCCCTTTGACGGCGCCGGCGGCAAGCTCGTCGCCTTCCTCCATCCCAAATCCACCTTCGGCGTGCTCACCGAATTCTGCACCCCCAAACCCGCCGCTCATTAACCCTTGAATTAAACCTTTTCCCACTATTTTATGGCCATCAAACAAGCATATCTGGACGAACTCGAAAAACGCCGCGCCGCCGCCCGCGTTGGCGGCGGTGAGGATAAACTCGAAGCCCGCCGCAAGAAGGGCATTTTCACCGCCCGCGACCGCATTGCGGAACTCTTCACCAACGGCAACTTCCAGGAATGGGGCATGCACGCGGATCATGACTGCTCCCACTTTGGCCTCGAAGACAAGGTGTTCCTCACCGACGGCGTCGTCACCGGCGTCGGCACCATGGATGGCCGCACCATCGCCGCCTTCAGCCAGGACTTTACCGTCTGCGGCGGCTCGCTCGGCCGCATTCACGCCAAGAAAATCTGCAACCTCATGGATTACGCCCTCAAGGTCGGCTGTCCCGTGGTGGCCTTCAATGATTCCGGCGGCGCGCGCATTCAGGAAGGCGACGATTCCCTGAGCGGCTACGGCCAGGTGTTTTTTCGGAACGTCCTCGTCTCCGGCGTCGTCCCCCAGATCGCCGTCATCGCCGGGCCCTGCGCCGGCGGCGCGGCTTATTCGCCCGCGCTCATGGACTTCATCATCATGGTGAAAGGCTCCTCCCAGATGTTCATCTGCGGACCCGAAGTCATCCAGGCCGTCACCGGCCAGAAATGTACCATGGATGAAATCGGCAGCCCGCTGGCCCATGCCAGTGTGAGCGGTAACATTCATTTCGTGGCGGAAAACGACGCTGACGCCGTGCGCCTCGTGAAAAAACTGCTCTCGTTCCTCCCCTCCAACAACGTGATGGACCCGCCGCACCAATTTCCGGCGCAAATGGATTTGTCACCCGACCTGGAACTGGAGAAACTCGTGCCCGAGACGGCCAAAGAACCGATGGACGTTCTAAAAGTGATCCTCCGCATCGTGGACCAGGACGATTTCCTGGAAGTGCAGAAAGACTGGGCGAAAAACATCGTCGTGGGCTTTGCACGCATCCAGGGCATGGTCACCGGCATCATCGCCAACCAGCCGTCCGTCAAGGCCGGCACGCTCGACATCGACTCCGCCGACAAGGCCGCACGGTTCATCCGCTTCTGCAACGTCTTTAACATCCCGCTCGTCACCCTCGTGGACGTCCCCGGCTTCATGCCCGGCGTCGCCCAGGAACGCGGCGGCATCATCCGCCACGGCGCGAAAATGCTCTTCGCCTACGCCGCCGCCACGGTTCCGAAAATCACCATCATCATGCGCAAAGCCTACGGCGGCGCGTATCTGGCCATGTGCAGTTCGGACATGGGCGCGGACTTTGTCTATGCCTGGCCCACGGCGGAAATCGCCGTCATGGGTGCCGAAGGCGCGGTCAAGATTCTCTTCCGCCGCGAAATCACCGGTGCCAAGGATCCCAAGGCCAAGGAAGCCGAGCTCGTGGCCGATTACCGGGAGAAATTCTGCTCCCCCTACGAAGCCGCCAAAAAGGCGATGATCACCGATGTCATCCGCCCCAGCGAAACCCGCGCCATCATTGCCACGGCCCTGCGCAACACGCTCTCCAAGCGCGAAACCCGGCCCGCGAAGAAACACGGCACCATCCCGCTGTAACCTCGCTCTAAAATATCATTATGAGCCAGCCCATCACCGCCGATCTGTCCGCCGCCGAGTCCCAACTCGGCCGGGCGCTCGCCTTCATCTACCGGGGGTTAAACCGGCTGGATGATTCCGCCCGCGCCGGCGAAGTGCAGACTGCGCTGTCCAACGCCATCGCCGCCCTCGAGGCCGCGCGCGCCGCCCATGGCGGCACCCGCGCCCCCGCCCCCATCGGCACGCAATCCGTCGCCACCGCCGTGTCTCCGGAGATCGCCGCCGTCATTGCGGCCGCCGTTGCCGTCATCATCGACCGCCCCCACCGGCTGGTCGCCGTCCAACCCGTCACGGCTCCCGTCGTGCCGCACCTTAACGTCTGGGCCTACGAGGGACGCACCCAGATTTTCATGTCCCATAAAGTCCGCTAAACCACCATAATCAATCACATGATCAAACGACTTCGCGTAACTGTGGATGGCCACTCCTACGACGTCACCGTCGAACTGGATGACGCCGGTGCCGCTCCGGCCCCGGTGATCGCCGCGCCCGCGGCGGCCCCCGCCACTCCCGCCCCGGCACCCGCCGCGACGGCTGCTCCCACTCCTGCATCCGCCCCGACCCCGGCCCCATCAGCCGCGCCGGCCGCCGCCAGCGGACCCGCCGGTCCCGGTGATGTCCCCAGCCCCCTGGCCGGACGCGTCACCGCCGTCGTCGTGGCCGCCGGCCAGGACGTCAAGGAGGGCGACCATCTCCTCACCCTTGAGGCCATGAAGATGAACACGTTCGTCTTCGCCCCCCGCTCCGGCAAAGTCACCGCCCTGCTGACGGAAGTCGGCGCCGCCGTGGACGAAGGCCAGGTCCTCGCCAAGATTGGCTGACCCGGGTTACATATGATCCTCGCCAGCCACACTGAACGCCGGGCCACCCCCGTAGCGCAGGCTTTCCAGCCTGCGAGTTCGGGCGACTTTCCAGTCGCCCGGTTTTCAGAACACCCGGCCGGAATACCCCGTAAAACTGCCGGCCACTCCGCCGCTTAACTTATGAACCTCTCCACCCTGCCTGCCGTCGCCAGCCCTGCCAAGGTCAGTCACCTTGGCCATTGGACGCTGCACGAGTATGCCGTGGTGGACTCCACCAACTACGTCGCCGGACGCCTGCCCGCGTGGTCGGCCGTCCGCGCCGATACCCAGACCGCCGGGCGCGGCCGCTTCCAGCGCACCTGGGTCTCCGATGCCGGTGGCCTGTGGCTCTCCGCCGTCGTGCCCGCCACCGGCGACAAGGCCAGCTGGCAGGTCATGCCCCTGGTCGCGGGACTTGCCGTCATTGAAACGCTGAAATCCTTCGGCGTCACCAACACCCATTTGCGCTGGCCCAACGACATCATGGTCGGCGAAAAAAAACTCGCCGGCCTGCTGCTGGACACGTTTAAGCCCAACCTGGCCGTCATCGGCCTCGGCATCAACGTCACCAATCAGCCCGCCGCGCAAGACGCCGCCCTCCGCGCCACCGCCACCCGCCTGGCCGATATTTTGAACCCCGCGCCCACGCTCGGCGTCCTCACCGTGGCCATCTTATCCAGTTTGCACACCACCATGAATGAGCTGGCCGACCGGGGCTTCGCCGCCCTGCGTCCCCGTATCAACCACCTCTGGGGCGGCACGCCCCGCGTGAAAGTGGACCTGGATCACGGCCAGCATGAAGGCATTTTTACCGGCGTGGACGACTCCGGCCGGCTCCTGCTCCGCGAAGATTCCGGTCGGGAAACCGCGCTCGCCACCCATGAGGTGAAGCTGCTGCGCGAACTCTGATTTTTCTCAACAACTGAATTTCCCCTTTAAACTCTATATGAATTCCTATTGTAAAATGACCGCCGCCGAAGCGGCGGAACTCGTTCAGGACGGACAAACCGTGGCCTTCAGCGGCTTCACCCCCGCCGGTGCGCCCAAGGACATCCCCCACGCCATTGGCGAACGCGCCAAACGCATCCATGCCGAAGGCTTCCCCTTCCAGATCGGCGTCATCACCGGCGCCTCCACCGGCAAATCCCTCGACGGCGCCCTCGCCCTCGCCGACGCCGTCAAATTCCGCACCCCCTACCAGTCCGACCCCAATCTCCGCAAAAGCATCAACGAAGGCCGCACCCAGTTCTTCGACATGCATCTCTCCATGGCCCCGCAGAATGTCCGTTACGGCTTTCTCGGCCCGGTAAATTATGCTGTCATTGAAGCCTGCGACATCAGCGACTCCGGCGAAATCACCCTCACCTCCTCCGTCGGTGCCGCCCCCACCTACGCCAACGTCGCCGATAAAATCATCGTCGAACTGAACGCCTTTCATCCCCCCATGCTGCGCGGCATGCACGACATCTTTGAGCCCCAGGATCCGCCCTACCGCAATCCCCTGCCCCTCTTCCGCCCCTCCGACCGCATCGGCTCGCCCGTCATCAAGGTGGACCCCAAGAAAATCGTCGGCGTCGTCCCCACCAATGCCGCCGATGAAACCGGCTCCTTCAGCGAATCGAATCCCACCACCTTGCAAATCGGCCAGAACGTCGCCGACTTCCTGGCCACCGAACTCAAGCGCGGCCTCATCCCCAAATCCTTTCTCCCCATCCAGTCCGGCGTCGGCGACACCGCCAACGCCGTGCTCAAGGCCATGGGCGACAACGCCGGCATCCCCGTCTTTGAGATGTACACCGAAGTCATTCAGGACGCCGTCGTGGACCTCATGCGCTCCGGCAAAGTCCGGTTCGCCAGCGGCTGCTCCCTCACCGTCACCAACGCCGTGCTGAAGAACATCTACGCCAACTTTGAATTTTTCCAATCCAAGTTCGTGCTCCGGCCGCAGGAAATCAGCAACAGCCCCGAAATCGTCCGTCGCCTCGGCATCATCGCCATCAACACCGCCATCGAAGTGGACATTACCGGCAACGTCAACAGCACCCACGTGCTTGGCCGCAGCATGATGAACGGCATCGGCGGCTCCGGCGATTTCGCGCGCAACGCCTTCCTCTCCATCTTCACCTGCCCCTCCACCGCCAAGGGCGGCAAGATCAGCACCATCGTCCCGCTCGTGAGCCACATGGACCACAGCGAACACTCCGTGCAGATCATCATCACCGAACAAGGCGTCGCCGACCTCCGCGGCAAGAGCCCGCAACAGCGCGCCCAGACCATCATTAATAACTGCGTCCATCCCGACTTCCGCGGCGTCCTGCGCGACTACGTGAAAATGGCCGGCACCGGCCATTCCCCGCAAACTCTCAGCGCCGCCTTCGGCATGCACCTCCAATTCGCCAAAACCGGGAGTATGCAGGGTATTAACTGGGCGGAATACAAGGTTTGAGCGGCCGGGCTTGAAACAAATAGTCCAATTTGCGGTTTGACCCTCCACTTATGCTGGCGTGCCTCAGCTCCGGAGGAGCGGCATGTTTATAGAAATTGCCCCTCAATATTCCAAGCTCCAGCGGAGCGGCATATGCAGCTTCAAACTGGACATGGTATAACGCCCCGGTCGCAAGCTGGAGTCTTTATTATGGGTTTGGTTGTCTGGCGAACGCTGTTGCGGCTGCGGGATCGGATCACCTTTGTGAACCATCCCGAACCGCCAAACGGCAGCCCGCCCCAGCTCCGGAGGAGCGCCATGTTTATAGAAAAAAAACCAAAACCCCGAGCTCCGGAGGAGCGGCATATACCATTTCAAATTGAACTGTTATTACAGCAAGACAGAAGTTGGATTTATCCCCAATTCCTGACCATCATCCATCCTCCCCCTGCGCCTCCCGGTGATCGCCCCCGCCTTCTTCCATCATTTAACGGGCGGCTAACGCGCGGTAACGAGCAATTGATGCAGCGTGGCGTCCAGCAGGCTGGCCGCGGCGGTTTGGGCCGTGGCCAGCCGGGCTTCCAATTCATCACACCAGCGCATCAACTCGGCCACCTTCGCCACGATCCGCTGTTGTTCGGCCAGCGGGGGAAAGGGAAACGGAAGCTGCTCCCATTTGCCTTTGCTGATAGAAAGACGCGAACCGCGCAAACCGCAAACGCCTTAGCTCCGGAGGAGCGGAATGTTTATAGAAATTGGCCCGCAAAATTCCAAGCTCCAGCGGAGCGGCATAAGCTCACCCGACGGCGGGCCGCCATTAGTGAGGTCTCAGCATTCAACGGACGGTGCCGAGCAACTGACACAACGTGGCGTCCAGCAGGCTGGCGGCGGCGGTTTGGGCCGTGGTGAGCCGGGCTTCCAATGCATCGCACAACGCCATCAATTCCTCCACCTTCGCTACAATCCGGTGTTGCTCGGCAAGCGGGGGAATGGGAATAGGGCAACCCCGCAATTCCGTTGCATTGATTGACGCCAGATTAGTTGTCTGCTTGGCAGCAGACTCAAAGTACCGGCGGCCAACTGGCGAGTTTAAATAGAGCATGAACCAATATGGATTTAGTTCATCAGAAACCAGGCGAGCACGAAAAACATGATTCTGGTGTATGCAATTGGGGATTTCTTGCTGCCAGATAGCGGTTCTGCCGACTTTATCCCAATCGCCACCTTCCGTGATCAGCAAGTCATTCTGTTTCAACTGGAACTTTTCAAGTTCCTCGATTGCGATTTCAATGTCTTTGATGACGTCAAGGTCCAGATAGCCGCGTTGCACATTGGCAACACGTAAGTAGGGAAATGATTCAGTCTTGCGACCGGCCATATTTCGTCCTTTGGTGACCCCGGATCGAATCCGAGCCAGATTTGAAAATGAAGTGATTGCCCAATGCGTGGGAAGTTTCAAATCAAGAATACTGCTTGCATCCATCTTTTCGTGTATCGAAAACCTATTTATGACATCGGTTCCGTTTCCATCTCTTAAATTCCGCTGCACCAATCGCCCTTGAATCGCCAGCGAGAGGATGGCTCGCCGCAAGTTCTCCACTTCATCCGGCGTCTCCACCAGCGCATCAAATTGTTGGAACAGTTCGGTATGATTCATGGCTGTCAGACAACTTCCGTGAGAAAGATGATTTTATAAATGTCGGTGCGGTGGCATTGCACTCCGCGCAGCCGGATTTCTTCCGGGTCGCTAGATTGACCGGCAACCTTGAACATCCCCCGGTAATAATAGTTTTTATCCAATTCCCGGACGAACACCGGAATGGCTTGGGACTGCTGGCACAGATTATCGGCCCACGGACTAATGAACTGCCCAATGGCGGGAATGATTTCGTATGGTGCCCGGGGATTCACCTCAATGCCCAGACACGCCGCCTTCACCGTTTGCGTCCCCCGCTCTCGCAGCAGATAAAAAACCGGCCCCGCCACGGCATCCGTGCCCGCCAAAATCTCCTCCCAAGTATAGGTATGGTTTTTAAGAAAATTCATAGCTTCATTGCCCCGCATATTCCGACTTCAAAATTGTATACCATATGAAACCACCCCAATGTTGACCCGCCCCAGCTCCAGCGGAGCGCCCTGTTTATAGCACCCCACGTAACCCAAACATCAAGCCCCGTAGGGGCGGCATGGCATCTCATTTTCATCAATCGTGGTCAACCGGTTTGAAGATGTAACGCTCCTCATGCGGCACCTCGAATTTCTCGAGCAGGGCCAAATACTCATCCTGAAACGTCTTGCGCGCGTGGTGACGTTCCTGATTTTGAATGTAGCGAATGACGGCCGTCAGTTGCGAGTGCGAGTAGGAAAACGCGCCAAATCCTTCCTGCCAGGAAAACCGGCCCATCACCCAGCGCTTGCGATTGATGAAATTGGTGGAACCGGTCTTGATGTCCCCCACCAAATCGGACAGCGCAATGTTCGGCTTCTGGCCGATCAGCAGATGGGTGTGATCCGGCATGCAATGGATGGCGAGCAACTTTTGCTTTTGCGCCGTGACAATGCCGGTAATGTATTTATGCAGCTCTTCCTTCCATTCCGGCTGGACGAGGTTCTGCCGCCCTTCAACGGCGAAGACCACTTGGATATAGATTTGCGTGTAGGTATTTGCCATGGCGTATGCCGCTCCTATGGAGCTTGATTCATGGGTTGGCTGGTTGCTATAAACATTCCGCTCCTCCGGAGCTGGGACTCGGCGCTCATCGTTCCAAGGCCGCTTGCAATTCCCGTTTCAATTTCTCGCGCACCTCGGCCACGGCCGCCTGCGCCGCCTGATATTCGGCCAGCAATTCGGCGGGGTCGCGGTGCGTGGCATCCACGACGTTGGGATTCTTCACGTCAAGGTTGTACCCGCGCGCGGCGATGTCTGCAAGGGACACGCGCCAGGCATACTGGTTTTCCTTGCGCTTCTTTTCCTGCCCCGGCTTGCCCCACCACTTGCGCTCCGCCTCAAATTCTTCAATGCGGATGGGCTTGGTCTTGTTGTACGACTTAACCCCTGGCGGATAGGGATGCTCGTAATACCAGATTTCCTTGGTCGGCTCACCCTTGGTGAAAAACAGCAGGTTGGTCTTAATGCCGGTGTTGGGCCTGTAGTGAAGCACGTAATCGGCGCGTTTGGCCTCGCCCCGTTTGTAGATACGGCCGGAGACCAGAACGCGTCCCTTGGTAAAACTGACCTCCTCACGGATCTGCGTCTGGACATCCCAGCCGGCTTGGGAAAGCGCGGGCGTGATGAACTTGGTGCAGATATCCCGTTCGCTGAGGGATTTTTTGTTGACCCCGGACATGCCTATGTTGGAAGCATCGTATTTCAATGGGGATGGCGGGCAATGCAAAACTTCGGGCCGGGCGGATTTTGGAAAGACCGCCAAGTTCTCAAAACACCCCTTGCGTTCTAAAAACCTGTGCTATAATAATCCCGCCGGAGTTTACCTGGTAAACCAACCAGACCGCCCAACCCATGCGGATTTCAGTTCATCGCCTTCGGCTATTGGCCTCTCCCACCGCCACGCAGTTCCCTTTCGCTTTATATTCGCAATCTTCTCACTCCACCCACGAATAATCCTGCATCGCATGCCACGGCAAGTACGTCACCCCGTTGCGCTCCTGCCGTTCGTTGCCGCCATAAACCACCACGGCCGACACGGCCTGATTGGTTTTGGCAAACAGCTCCGCGATTTTTCGCGAACTGGCGGCCCAATCGGAGGCGATGGTCTGTCCGGCCTTCACCTCCACCAGCTTCATAGTCTGGCGCCCATGCACCAGCACATCGCTTTCCAGCCCGGGCTTGTACCGGAAAAAATAAACGCCGTTGGCCTCCCCGTGGTTGAACCGTTGCTTGCTGATTTCCGCCGCCACCCAGCTTTCAAACAGCGCCCCAGCAGCGGATGCACTTCCAATTGAGCACTTTGCCTACTTCAAAGTCATACTTTGAAGTAGCCATTGGCACGTAAATAATTGCAATTACGACAGGTTATACCAAGTCTTGGTAATAATCGGTGGAATCGTTTGACGGTCGGTAGGACGCGTCACTCCGTGCGCGCCGTCGTGGCGAATCAGTGCGCGTTCGTTGGCAGTCGGCGGCGCACGGAATGACGCGCCCTGCCAAACTGTTCTTACCGATTGGCACCGGGAAATGGTATTATAGCCCAGCAGGAGCGTGCCTGCGAGCGAAGGGTATGGGATGTATGGCCGAGAATGTTTCCGCAACCACCCCGACCGGCGACAAAAAAACCCTCACGAACTGAATCGTGAGGGTGGGCGAAAAAATCAAAACGGATTACTTCCGGCGGCGGGCGGCCAGCAGGCCGACGGTGCCCACACCGGCCAGGGCAATGGTGGCGGGTTCCGGCGTCGGTGCCGGCGGCAGAGTGTTGATCAGATTACCAAGGAAAAGGTCCGACAAACCCGTCGCTGATCCGATTTCATTTTCCAAAATGATGTACGGCTGAGCACCATAATAACCTGTCATGCCACCAATATTATTATAATAGGAAACTTTGGCTTCAGGATAACTTTGAGCGTCAACAGACAGACTGCCAATGGTGGTCTCAGCCCCGGTAAGCTCCGCTCGCAAACTGCTCTGGTCGGCGGGAATCGCGTATTCAGCGTTATAGTCGGCGTGCGCGGTAACCAGCGTGGTGTAAATCTCGTTTAAATCGGTCACCGACTGGGGCAAAGAATGATAGGCCGCATCGCCGGCGGCACTATA
The DNA here is from genome assembly GCA_903820285.1 of uncultured Verrucomicrobia subdivision 3 bacterium. Classification (GTDB taxonomy): domain Bacteria; phylum Verrucomicrobiota; class Verrucomicrobiia; order Limisphaerales; family UBA11358; genus UBA11358. The sequence goes on from CAIJGS010000236.1 coordinate 35,166, forward strand.
CAAACTGTTGGTGGCGTTTATAAAATCCTGATCCAAGGTATAGGCATGGACGGACAGATTGGCAACTGCGGCAAACATTATACCAAGTAAATATTTTTTCATTTTTACCGAGGTTTGTAATTAATATTTATCAATAACATTTATTTCACTAAAAGATTTTTATCCACATGTCAATAGGAAATATTATGCAACCACCGCGGTGCCAGCCCGACCGGCCTGAAGATAATGGAGGTCAATTTGCCAGGGCTCGCGCTCGGCGCTTCACCTTGGGCGATAACCTGACGGGCCTTCAGCCCTTAAAAATGGGTCCGGCGTCACGCTGGCGCTGGCTGGTTTGACATTCCAAAACCTGTGCTATATTAATCCCGCCAGGAGTTTACCTGGTAATCCCACCAGACCGCCCAATCCATGCGGAATTCAGCCCATCGCCTCTGGCCTTTGGCCGCGCCCACCATTGCGCCCCACCCGGTCGCGACGCCGTCACCCCCTGCCGATCCACCGGCATTGGATGTTGGGTGTGGTGGCCATCCGCCAGGACTGTTGGCTGTTTCCCATGTTCCCCAAAACTAGCCTTATCAAACCAAATCAAACCGCCGAATCACCCGCCTTGCCGCAGCCACCCCGCATTGCACTTGCATGGCAACCATGTTTACACTGCCCATCAAGGCACCAATCAAGGCAAAAACCCCTGTAATCGTGCATGATCAAGGCATATCAAGGCATCCGCAAAAAAACCACCATGCCCCTTGGACACTTGGTGCTTGGAACTTCATTGGAGCTTGGAGGTTGGAATTGGGAGCTTCCCCCCATCCCCTTTGCGCCGTTGCGTCCCTGCGCCTTTGCGTTAAACCCAACCCTCAGCCTCCCATCAAGGCATCCATCAAGGCAAAAACCCCAGCAATCGTGCATGATCAAGGCTCATCAAGGCAACCGGTGAATATGTTAACAGCCATCCCGCAAACTGAGTTCGGACGCACCATTGGTGCCACCGTTAACGGAACAACCCCACCCCCTGCCGTCATTCCTACTTTGGCATTGAGCCTTCAGCGTTTAGCCCTTCGCTCCAAAACCCCAGCAATCAAGGCTAATCGTGCCTCATCAAGGCAAACGCGAATTTTATGGGACCACCATCCTGCCTCAAGCTCTGGGAGTCCCCCTTTGCGTTAAACCAACCCTCGACCCCCAATCAAGGCAAAAAACCC
>CAIJGS010000237.1 GCA_903820285.1 uncultured Verrucomicrobia subdivision 3 bacterium
GGCGCGACAGGCCCCAGATCCACACCTTGCGGCCGGGCTTGTCACCGTAATTCGCCGAGTGCGCCATGCCAAAATCATCGTCGTGATAGTAGCCGCCAAAAAATTCCGAGAGCCGACCGAAAACGTGATAGGACTTGTACGGTCCGAAATCATTGCGGTCGTACCGGGAAATATCGTGGCCGTTCTCCGGATTCACCGGCCAGTCAAAGACCTTGCCATCGTGCCCCAGATAGCGCGTACCGGGATTGATGAATTGCAGATTGCCCGCGGCCTTGATGCCGACATTCATCCACGTGTAATAGGGTTGCCCGGCGCCGGAAGAGTTGTGCCAGAAGGAGCGCGTGGTGAAGCCGGCCTGCCCGGCGGGCAGATTGATTTCCAGCCGCCAGCTCGTACGCGTGAGCAAATCCAGCGTGCCGATGATGCAACTAACGCTGCCATCCGGATTGTGCCGCGTGGTGTAATCCACCGGCGAAAAACAATTCGGCGTGTGCCCGATGATGCCGTAATTCGCCTCCATGCCGCCGCTGGTCCACGGGCCACGCATGGAGACATCACGGAATTTCACGGCGTGATTGTAATAGAGAAACGAACGGCCGGTGGATTTCTCGATCGCCGCCCAGACCTTGCCGCCGACCTCCGGGAGAATCAGCAGTTGCAGATAATCGTTGGACAGCTCCACCACCTTCCATTTTTTCTGAACCGGCTTATCGGTAAATCCGTCGTAACGGAAGTACGGATAATACCGGGTCATGGCCGGCACCGGATCAGGATCGGAATACGGATAGGTGGTGAACGCCTGTTCGTATTCTTTCACGGTGGCAGACGGTGAAAATGGCGAGGCGGATGACGCCGTTGCCCACAGCAGCGGCACTATTACCGCAGCGGTCAAGGCGCGAGATATTGGAGTCATCATGGGAAGGTTAGTTGCGCGTGAGAGCAAAACGTCATTGCTCCATTACATAAAACAGCCAGCCTTTGCCTTTGGCCACGGGGATGGCATCCGTTGGCTTGAATTGGGCGGCCGATTGAAACCCGGCGATGTCGGGCGCGACCAGCACGGCTTTGGCCGGGTCAATACCCAAGGTCGTCCAATCGAAGGTGAATTGCACCGGCGCATCAGCGGGTGCCCAACTGGCGACGGAGAGCAGGGTCTTACTCTTGCCCACATAGGCCGTGGCCAGAATGTTCGTGTTGTCCGTGTGAACCGGGCAGCGCGGCGACCAGTAGCCGTACATCTGGCTGTCTTGAATTTTAAACTCGTCCCAGATTTTCCAGATGGGGGAGGGATCGCTGCCTTGATAGGGAATGCGGCTGGTCATGCCGTAGAGCATGCCGCGCCAGCGGTTCCCGCCGTCCTGCAACATTTCGCCCATCATCCCGTACGGAATGCCGGACATCTCGATCAGCCAGAAATCCGGCGGCATATCGGGATTGAAATATTCTCCAAACCAGAGGCGGTCCAGATACGGAAACTGTTCCATATACACATTGGCGCAACTGCCGAAGCCATCGTGCGGGTCGTATTGGTTCGCAGAGTGAAAATCAATCAGCGAGCCGGGGTTGCCGCGATCCAGCACCTTGCGCACGCGCTTCATGGTGGTGCGGTCGTAGGCGAGGTCATCAATGTAGAGGCCGTCGATGCCCACATTTTTCACGAGCCACGCGAGGCCCTCGACATAATAGTTGTCCCAGCGCGAACTGCCCTTGTCGATGAGCGCCGCATCCTTCCATTGCGGCACGAACCAGCCGGGAAGATAATTGGTGCGGACATGCTCCTGCAACCACGCATCGCCGCCGCCTTTGCCGGTGGGGAAAATTTCATCACCCAGACTCAGCAGCGCGGGCAGCTCGGCCGCGTGATTGGAGAGCTCGCGAATGGTGTAATAAATTTTCACCTTCAGATTCTGCGCATGCGCCTGGTCCACGTAGTCGCGCATCTGTTTCACGTGCAGGAAGGGATAATTGATGTAGGGATTCGGGTCAGAGGCGTGATGAATGTTGATGGTATTCGCGCCGGATTTCACGACGTCCGCCACGGGCTGATAACTGTGAAAGAAGCGGCGGCTCCACTGTTTTTGGGTATTCAGTGGTTTAAAGGGCGTCAGAAGCAAATCGAAATCAAAGTGCAGTTGCTGTCCGACTTCCAACCGCCGCGCGCCGCCAAAGCAGCTCACCAGCAACGTATCATTGGTCTCGCGCATCGTGACGCCGCCTTTGCCGCGATTGTACCACGCGGGCGGCATGTTGAGCGGCTTGTCTTCGTAAAAATTCGTCAGCAGCGGCGGCTCGAAATTTTCGCCTTTCAATTCAAAGCGCAGACCCGCACCGGTGTCACCCAGCCAGGCGCTGTCCTGATGCAGCTTCAAGTTCCAATTCCAGTCGAAGTTGCTTGGACGCCGCGCACCTTGAAAACCCAGGCCCATCAGGTAGCGGGCCTTGGCTTTGACCATGGGTAATTCCAGCCGCAAGTCGCGCAAGTCCACCGGTTCAGCCGAACTGACGGTGACCTTGAACGAGCCGAAACCATCGAATTCCAAATGCCCGCGCACTTCCAATTTCAGAGACCCAGCGGTGCTGGTGGCAACCCAGTCCACCCCGCCATCGGTTTCCTTGGTATAAGTGCAGGGGCCGTTGCTCCACACACACCGCTGACCGTTGGTTTCCTCGGCCACCAGTTCCATGGGCGAGGTCAGCAACGCGGTACCGGTCGCTTCCAGGTGGGTGCCTTCCGGGCAGAAATAACTCACGATCTGGCCTGGCAACCCGGCGGGGCTGACGGTCAGTTGACGCCCCAAAATCGAGATGGTGTCATTGGTGCGATGCATGGGAATGAACGGCTGCACCACCTCGTCATCCTGCGCCAGAGTCGAATCCAGCCAGCGCAAACGCGATTGTTGCTGCGGCACACTGTCGCCGTGATCCGCCAGCGGACTGCCCGCCACTGTGACGGTGAGAGTGACAGTTTGCGCGGGCAAACCGGCCGGTTGAACCGTGACGTGTCCGGCGAAGGTGCCCGGCGCGGCGTCATCGGGAATCTGAACCCCACACCACAATGCCTGCACCCGGCCGGCGGCAACCGACACATGCTTGGTGAACGCGATGCCGGTCCAGTTCGTCCCGCCGGTATTGATGCAGCGCAGCGCCGTAGCGGGAATAACCCGGCCATCGGCGGAGTGTAGGTCATCAAAGCGGACTGCCAGGTCGGTGATATCAGCCACGGCGTACACGCCCACTTGGAACGCATAAAATTCGCCCGGGGCCGCCGTGCCGCCGAACTCCGCTTTCAGTCCGGCCTTAATCCAGCTCACGGGCAAATGATCCGTCATGCGGATGGGCCGCATGCGGTCCTCGGGAAATAACAGGAAGGATTCACCCGCATGCGCCGCCAGCAATTGCTTTTCCTCATCGGCCGTCGCCGCCACTTCCATCGGATCGAAGCGGTTGAAATCATCAATCGCCTCCAAAGCGGTCACTTTGGCCGCCGGCAGGCTGCCGAGGGTGGCGATCAACTGGTCACCCAGCGCCAGCCCATTTTTTGCCAGCCAGCCGGCATCCGCATGATTCACCGGCGGTTGGTAAGAGGAAGTAGGATAATTCCGGCCTCGGGAAATGCTGGGCAGAAAGTAGGCGTAATAAGTTCCGGCGGTTGGTGCTTGAAACACGATGTCGCCGAGCGGCCCCGTGACGATCGCCAGCAACACATTCGTCAGCGGCAAACCGGTGTCCGCGCGAACCACGATAACATTTTTCTTTTCCGGGGCGGCATCGTCCCGTCGCCACGGAATCTGCGCCCGTACCGCGTCAGCCGGGGCCGCCACGGTGAGCACCGCCCGGTGATTGCCAAGGGAAGAAGGATCCCACGTGCCGGTACCATAGGATACTTCCGGGGACAGCGGGGATGGCGCGGCCGGATTATCCACCGCTGCAAGGATGCCCAGGACGCCCAGTTGATACACAGACAGCAGAACCGCCGCCCGCCGCAAAAGATGATGCTTCTCCATTCCTGTTTACCACAGTGGCGAAGTTTGTCCGCGGACTGAATACCACAATCGGGGGAGAGGTGCCGATTTTCGCAGGTCCAAATCCCTTTCCGCGCAACCGTTTCAACGCTAAGATGGCCCCATGCCGTACAATGCAGCCAGCCGCCGAAAGGCATCCAACCACCCCTGCCGCCAGTGGCTGGGAGCCGTGTTTTTTCTGGTTTGTCTGGCCGCGCACGCGTGGGCTGGTCCGCTGGCCGTGGGCGACGCGGTGCCATCCTTTGCCGCCCAGGACCAGTTCGGTAAGGAATTCAAGTTTACCCCCGGCCTGCACTATCTGCTGGTGGGCTTTGACATGAATGCCGGCAAACTGGCCAATCACAAATTCGCTGATCTCGGTGCGGGCTGGCTGGAGCAGCATGGTGCCGCCTATGTGCTGGACATCCACACCATGCCGGCCGTGGCCCGTCTGTTTGCCCTGCCGAAAATGCGGAAATATCCCCACCGCATCATTCTGGGGGAGACCGCCGACCTGCTCGCCCCCTTCCCCCATCAGCCGGAAAAAATTACGATCCTGGAGCTGGCGCCGGCCGGAACCATCCGGGCCATCCGTTTTTGGGATCCCGCCAGCCCGGGTCTTGGACCGAATCTGGATCCGCAGCCTGGCAAATTACCAAACTGACTTTCATAACCAGAACGGAAGGAGGACACCGCTGTAGGCGGCCATAAAACAAGCTACGGTCGGCAAAGGATGGTTTCCCGTTGAAGTGGTGTCGCGGAATCGGGAGACATCCCTTTTCTACCCGGCAATTGGCGATTAAATTCCGGGTTGCTTTCGCTCGCGCAGAATATCGTTGATCTTATCCCGGAATTTTTGGGATAGATCTGTTTCAGCCTCTTTCCGCAAATGAAGCGTATCCAGAAAGGAGGTTTCGGGATAAGTCATCCGCCCCCAGTCAATCACCACGGCATTGGTGCAGGCAGTCAAGCGGGTTTCAAATTCAAGCAGTCGCTGCTCATTGTGAAAATCATGGTAGCAGGCAGGGTGAAACGGCGGGATCACCAGAAAAAAAGTGCGCTGGGGGTTACTCGTGATATTGACCAGCAGCTGGCGATTGCCTTGCTCGTCCGCAAAATATCCATAGGTCATTTGCAGTCGCAATTGGACCAACCGGTCGAACCAGGCCTGATCAAACGGGGGAGAGGTCAAATACTGGATGTATCCGCGGGTAACCTTCCAGATTTGGTAGTGGTCGTTAAGAGTGCGTCTGAAAAGTCATGAAA
>CAIJGS010000238.1 GCA_903820285.1 uncultured Verrucomicrobia subdivision 3 bacterium
CCTTGGCGCGCATGAGGCCGAAGCGCGGGCGGATTTCATCGCGGAATTTCGGGCTGACCTGGTAAAAATTCTTGGGCAACTGGCGGTACGAATTAATTTCGTTCGCGGCGAGCGTGGTGATGACTTCCTCGGCGGTGGGGCTGAGGTACCATTCGCGCTGGGAGCTGTCTTTGACCTTAAAGAGGACGTCGCGGGCGGTTTCGGCGCGACCGCTCTGCTGCCAGATTTCCGGCGGCTGGAGGGCGGGCATGAGCACTTCAATGGCGCCGGCGCGGTCCATTTCCTCGCGGATGATCGTCTCGATCTTGCGAAGCGAGCGCAGGCCGAGCGGCAGAAAGGTGTAAACGCCCGCCGCCAGCTTGCGGATGAGGCCCGCGCGCAGGAGCAGCTTGTGCGAAACAATCTCCGCGTCAGACGGTGCTTCGCGGAGGGTCGGAATCAATGTTTGTGTCCACTTCATGTCTGGGGAGGTTAACCGAAAACATGGGGGAAAATGAAGTCTTTTCGGTTGCGGGCCACGGCGGCTGGCTGGCGGGAGGATGGCAGCCAGCTTGATGCTTGAACCGAAATTTTAACCGCAGATGGACGCGGATTAACGCAGATAAGGGGAAGAGGGCGAGACGCGAATTTCACGAAGGGGCACGAATTTGGCACAAAAAGGGTTGCACAGTAATTGGCCTTCGGTCTTATGGAAATAGCATACTTCTTTTGACCCGTTTTTGCCTTATTCCCCGCCCGAACGTCCTTCCTGCGCGATTTTATGCTTCATGGCCTGCACATCGATCTTGTCCTTGTCCCGCCAAGAGTCCTGCTTGAGGAAAACCAAATCCTCGGGAGCGAGATAGGGAATACGAACGCCGCGAGTTTCCAAATACCGCAGGCGTGGACGAAAGTAATCAAGTGGTTTGCCTTTCATTCGAGTAAACATATCCAGAATGAAATCCTCGATCAGCCGGATGGCCCCTTCATGTATTGAAAAATCCTCAACTTTCAATTCACGCGCCCAACCTTCGCCCCATTGTTCCAGGCAGCGCAGCAATTTATTCAGATTTTCCGGACTGTCGTCAATGATGATATCTGTGTCTTCCGTTGACCGGACATAACCGTTCAAGGAAACAGCAACCCCGCCAACCACCGCAAAATCAACCCCGCTGGATACGAGGGCGACCAACAGTTTTTCGAACTGGGTAAAATTCTCCGGCTGGGAATTCATTTTTAGTGAACTTGTGGATGAAGGCGTTTAACTGCTCCAGACGAACCAATGGATTGCTATTGGCCGGAAAACGCCCGACCACTTTGCGAACTGGCTGCTGTAGCGGTTCAATCTCCGGTTTCATCAGAGTCAACTTAATCTGTTTCCAAAAATCTTCAACCCCAACCTGCCCTTACTTCACCGTGTTCACCAGGGGCGCGAGGCCTTCGATGCGGACTTCCAGTTTGTCGCCGGCCTTGATGGGGCCGACGCCGCTGGGGGTGCCGGTGAGGATGACGTCGCCGGGGAGCAGCGTCAGGTTCGTCGAAACAAAGCTCACAATGTCAGCCGGCTTGAAAATGAGCTGGCTGGTGTTGGAGTTTTGCCGCAACTGGCCGTTTTGAAATTGCTGGATGCTAAGGTTGTTCGGGTCGATCTTGGTTTCCACGAACGGTCCGAGGGGCGTGAAGGTGTCGAAGGATTTGCAGCGCGCCCATTGGGACTCGGCCTTTTGGATGGTGCGGTCGCTGATGTCCTGCGAGGCGGTGTAACCGAAAATGTAGCGGCCGGCCGAGGAGGGAGCCACGTTGCGGATCTTGCGGCCGATGACGATGGCCAGTTCGGCCTCGAAATCGGTGCGATGCTGGGGAAAGGGAATTTCGATCTTGCCGCCATCGGGCAACAATGAGGTGGTGGCCTTGAACCAGATCAGGGGTTCCTTGGGCAGTTCGCGATTCATCTCGCGGGCGTGATCCAGATAATTGATCCCGACGGCGATAATTTTGGTGGGGACAACCGGGACCAGAATTTTGACGCCCTTGCGCGGCGTGGGCTTCTTATCGAAGGTCGGCGAACCAAACACGTCTCCGTGCAACCGGAAGATTTCTCCATCCACCACCTTGGCATGGAAGATCTCGTTGTCTTTTTGGAACCGCCCAATGGCTGCCATAGGCGGGGAGGCTAGCAAAGGGGCTTGCTTGGCCGCAAGCTAAATGCTCGGCTCACGGACGGCGCCATTAATTCGCAATACACTTGCCACGTGACACTTATATTGCAATATATTCAAACTTTTAAATTTGCGATTTCAAATTAATGGGGCGAAATCCCCATTGACGTACCGGCGCCATGGGTTCTTACTGGTAGCAGAAGCCGAAAGAATCAATCCGCCATGGGCAAAGCCGATCTCCATATGCACACCACTTCCAGCGATGGGATGATGAGCCCGGCCATGCTGTTGAATTACGTGGCGGTCTGCACTGACTTGGACCTGATTGCCATAACCGACCATAACAGCTTGGATGGGTGGCAGCGGGCGCGGGAATTTCAGCTTCGTCCGGAAAACGACCATTTGCATGACCTAGAACTGGTGCCGGGATTGGAGATTTCTTCACGGGATGGGCACATCCTGGGCATCGGCATTTCGAAGCTAATTCCCCGGGACATGAGTGCGGCGGAAACGGTCGCGGCCATCCATGAACAGGGTGGACTGGCGCTGGCGCCGCATCCGCTGGCGTGGGTGCCCGGGCTGAAGGATTTTGCCGGGGTTGGGCAACTGGTGATCAACCTGCCTTTCGATGCGATTGAGACGCGCAACTCGACGGTAACGGAATGTTGGAACAATGTGCGAGTGGCCTGGAAGAATCGGCGGCGTCCGGAACCGCTGGCGGAATATGGCGGGAGCGATGCGCACTTTCTTTGGGCGGTCGGCCGGACGTGGACCGAATATCCCGGACGAGGGTTTGCCGCGCTACGGCAGGCGGTGGCGGATAAGACCACACGGGCGGGCGGGCTGACGTGGGGAGCGGTGAGTTTGCTACGCTATTTTCATGACCGTCATCGTTGGAAACAATTCTGCCGGGAACATGATGTTCAGCTGGCGGATGTTTGACGGGCGGATAATCGGGCGCACTTCCCAGGGTGAAAACTGACGATGACTTGGCAGCAGATGGGAGATTCCAAATAAGCGAATGCTTCAGAAATATTTGAGCCTTTGTATGTCCTTGTCATTACCCACATCTTTTTTGCGGTTGGACAAGCAAGGAGGGAAATTGCCAGCCAGCGCAACGATTTTAATGGTGCCATTGTTTTGGATCAGCGAGCCATGGCGTGACGACACACCCCCATCCGACCTTCGGCCACCTTCCCCCATCCGATGGGGGAAGGGAGAACTTTATGCGGCAATACCAGGGGTGGCGGCCCATCGGATGGGCCTTACCCCTGGCTAATAGCCTGCATCCCTTCAGGATGCCCAGAGGCCACTGTGTTGTTCACAGCCTTTGGCCAAACGATAGAATTCCTTATTCGACATCCACAAAAATGTGGGTAATGACAAGCCTTACGTCGGCTCCTACTACTTAGATGAGCTGCTAGCGCATGATCCAGCCGCCGCCGACGACGAGGTCGTCCTGATAAAAGACGGCCGCCTGGCCGGGGGTGATGGCGCGTTGCGGGGTGTGCAATTTCACCTTCACCTTGCCGCCTTCCAGCGGGGTAATGGTGGCGTCCGTGCCGGGATGGTTGTAGCGGATTTTGGCCATGACTTCGAGGGGGCCGGTGAGTTGCTCGAAGGGATGCCAGTTGCAGCGCTCGGCGATGAATTCAGCGCGGTCGAGCGCGGATTCATCGCCGACGACGACACGGTTGGTTCCGGGGTCCAGTTCAACCACGTACACGGGCTTGGCGGTGGTGATACCGAGGCCGCGCCGCTGGCCGATGGTGTAAAATTCGATGCCGTCGTGATGGCCCAGGACGTGGCCGTACACGTCGGTAATTTCGCCGCGATGTTTTTGTACGAGGTTGGCCTGCTGGAGAAAACCGCCGTAGTTGTTGTCCGGCACGAAACAGATTTCCATGCTCTCCTCCTTGTCGGCGGTTTTGAGCTGACAATGGCGGGCGACGTCGCGGGTGTCGCTCTTGGTCTTTTCGCCGAGGGGAAACAGGATGCGGGCGAGCTGATCCTGGCGGAGGGAAAAGAGAAAATAGCTTTGATCCTTGCGGCGGTCGCGGCCGCGCTTGAGCAGCATGCGGGAGCCATCGGCGCTCTTTTCCACACCGGCAAAATGGCCGGTGGCGATGAAGTCGGCGCCGAGCTGGTCGGCGCGGTCAATGAGGCGGCCGAATTTGAGGTTCTGATTGCACATCACGCAGGGATTGGGCGTGCGGCCGGCCTTGTATTCATCGGCAAAATACTGGATGACGTGCTTCTGGAACTCGCCGGATTCGTCGATGAGATAATAAGGGATGTCGAGCTTGTTGCAGACGGAGCGGGCATCGGTGACGGCTTGGGGGCCGCAGCACTTGTCCTCGGCGCGGTTCACGCAGTCCTGCGGCCAGAGCTTGAGGGTGATGCCGATGACGTCGTAGCCCTGCTCCAGCAACAAGGCGGCCGTGGCGGAGGAATCAACTCCTCCGCTCATCCCACAGACCACGCGCTGACGCTTGGGCGAATTCACAGAAGCGACAGTATAGCACAGGCAGAACAAGTGTAAATTGACTTGTTGTTCGAACCGTTATAATCAAAAAACGTTCTATCTCCATAGCAGGTCAGGGCAAAAAAACGGGGTTCGCCAGCTCGGCAAACCCCGGTGACAGATACAGGTTGGCGCTCGAGTCGTTCAGGCTTTTTTGCGTTTACGCAGTAAGGCGAGGCCCAGCCCACCGACAGCCGCCAGCGCGAGGGAAGCGGGTTCTGGTACCGGGGCCAAGCCAGAGAAGCCGGAGAAGCCGCCGGGGATTCCGGTAACTGCGGCTGAAGAAATCACGCTCCCAGACAACTGGTTAAGCACATCCACATCGAACGCGGGCGTGGCCTGACTGCCGTAGAGGGTGTTATTTTCAAAAATTAGGGCGGACATATCGTCCGAACCAGTGCTGCCGACTGAGGTGGGGGCGCCGGTGGCCGTGTTTATCTTAAATATTTGATTATTATCCGAGAAATACAACTGACTGCCGCCATCGGAAAGCCCGCCCCAAGTGGTGGCGTTGGCACCGCTCAGACCAGTATTGCCAATGATGGTGGCGATGCCGGTCAGGGGATTTATGGAATAGAGCGTGTAGGAATTGGCGCCACCCAAAGCATACAAACCTCCGGTCGTGGTGGAACCAAAGGCGGTAATATTAATGTTGTCCCCGCCGATGTGGGTCAGCGTTCCATTGGCGGTGTTTACTTCATAAAGGCCGGTGGAAGAGGCGTTATACGTAGCCGCGTAAACATTACCGTTGGCCAGGCCAAACCCGGCTAAACTGATGCCCAAATTGTCGAGTTTGGTAAACCCACCCGTGGTCAAATCAAGGGTTCCAAAATCGGCATTATATGCCATGGCATAGGCCAGATCGTCCGCTTTGGCGGAAACGAGGCTGGCGGCGGCAAGCAGGGCAACCGTGGTGGTTTTGGCCAGGACGCCAAAATTTTTGGTGTGGTGATTCATTAGTTAATTATGAGTTTATGGTTTAAATTCGGATTTCCGATTTGGTTTCTGGCTTACGAACAGCATAAGCCCTCATTATTTTGGTTCTTCTCGGTTGGTTTGCAAGTCCTTTTTCCCGATCGGCCTCCGTTTTTGATGGCAGAGGGGGCCACGAATGGCTTCGCAGTCCTGGTCCAGAACCGGAGGGATCGGCTCCGGCCGGTTCATTAGTTGTCGCGCTGGTGGTTAGGCGAATTCACAAGCCATAAAATTTGGCCCTGGAAGGTCGCATACCAAAACCGAGTTTAAGGCAGATGTTGATCTAATTGCTTTCAACCAGCTTTTTTACGCGGTCTGTTTTTGTCAAAAGCCCCGGTTTCCCTTAGTCTATGCCGGTGCAAATCGGTTCGCTCACATTGTCATCCAACCTGTTTCTCTCGCCGCTGGCGGGTTATACCAACCTGCCCTTTCGTCTCGTGGTGCGGGAGGTGGGCGGCGTGGGCATGTGTACCACGGACCTGGTCAATGCGCGGTCGCTGCTGGAGAAACGCGACAAGGCGTACAAGCTGATCGAAACGCGCCCGGCGGATTCACCGCTGGCGGTCCAGCTTTTCGGCTCGGTGGCGGAGGAGATGCGGGACGCCGCGCTGGTGGTGGAATCGCGCGGCGCGGTTTCGGTGGATATCAACATGGGCTGCCCGGTGCGCAAGGTGGTCAAGATCGGCGGCGGCTCGGCCATGATGACGGAACTGGACAAGACGGCCGCGCTGGTCCGGGGCATGGTGAACGCCGTGAAAATCCCGGTGACGGCCAAGATGCGGCTGGGCTGGGATGATGATAATTTAACCGCGCCGGATCTGGCGCGGGCCTTGGAGGATGCGGGCGTGGCGGCGGTTTTTGTCCACGGCCGTACGCGGGAACAGGGTTTTGGTGGCACAGTGAATCTGGCGGGCATCCGCAAGGTGGTGCAAGCGGTGAAGACGATTCCGGTGATTGGTAACGGGGATGTGGTGACGCCACAGGCGGCCAAAAAGATGTTCGATGAGACGGGCTGCGCCGGCGTGAGCGTCGGGCGCGGGGCGTTCTATGATCCGTGGATTTTTAAGCGCACCCGTGAATATATGCTTACAAATGTGCTGCCGCCGGAGCCGTCCTTTGAGGAGCGCGTGCGGGTGTTGGTCCGGCATCTGGACCTGATGATTGAGGTGTTTGGCGAAGAGCTAGGCTGCCGGATGTTCCGCAAGGTGGCGCCGTGGTATTCCAAACGGTTCGGGCCGTGCCATGAGTTCAACAAGAACGTGGTGCGGATGTCCACGCGGGCGGAATTTGACGGCATCCTGGCGAATTATATTCAGTGGCGGGAACCGTTTCTGGATGGGAACGGCGAGTTGCAGGTGCGGTTTCAGCCGGCCCCGCTGGTGGCGTCTTTTATGCGCGAGCCGGATTCGGTGACGCGCCAGCACATCCCGGTGCCCAAAGGGCCGGTGGAAGTTTGGTGACGGATGGGGGCATTTAACGCGGAGACGCCGAAAGCGCGGAGATTCGCAGAGAGGGGGCAAGGGAATGCAAAAACGTGGCGGCTACATGCATCTGAGAGTTATTCTTCTCAGCGAAACTTTGCGTCCACCGCGTTTCGGCGTTAACCAGATTTGAACCTCCTGACGTCGGCTCCTACTAATTAATAAAAAGGCGGCGTGCAGGAAATGCACGCCGCCATGATTGAAGATAGACTTAGGACTGGCTGTCTTTGTTTTCGAGTTTCTGCCAGACGAGGCCGTAGAGGGCGATCAGCACGAAGCAAACCAGCGGCACGACGAAACCGACGCGCATGGAATGGGTGTCGGCGATGTGGCCCATGAAGGGCGCGGCAATCGCGCCGCCCACGATGGACATGACGATGAGGGAAGCACCGAGCTTGGTATAGTCGCCGAGGCCACGAATGCCGAGCGCAAAGATGGTCGGGAACATGACAGACATGAAGAAGAAGGTGCCAAACAAAGCATAAAAGCCCATTTTGCCGCCGCCCATGCAGACGATCGTAAGCACGACGTTGATGGCCGCATACGCCGCGAGAACCAAGTGCGGTTTGCACTGGCTGATGACCACGCTGCCGCAGAGGCGGCCGAGCATGAACATACCAAATCCGAAGAAGCCGAGCCAGGAGGAAGCCTGAAGCTTCGTCACCCCGGGATCATTTTCCAGGACATAATTCACGAAGAAACTGAAAATACCGGTCTGGGCGGCCACGTACAGGAACTGGGTGCCGATGCCGAAGGTGAAATGTTTCCGGCGGAACATGTCCCAGTTTTTGGAAACGAGCAGGAAGGCCGCGACATAGGCCGCGATCAGCAAACCAAATTTGACCGGCTGAAACAGGGCGTCAGGCAGACTGAGCAACGCCCAGATCAGGCCGAGAATCGGAGCGATAAAGAAATAGAGCAGGCCACAGATAATGGCCAAAGCAAGGCCAATGCCGGCCAACTGGCCGGAGGAAGGTTTGAGGCTGGATTTTTGCCCGGGGGATTTCTGGCTTTCATCCGCAGCCTGCAAATCCGGCACCTTGGAAACGGCAAAAATAATCAGCAGAATGGCTACAAACACGCCGATGCCCATGTAAGGCGTGGACAGACCGGCATTGGCATTGGCCCCCTCCCCGCTGCCGAAGACGAACTTCCCGCCGACCACCGGCCCGAGCATCCAGCCGGCGCCATTGATGGTCTGGGCGATATTGATGCGCGTTGCCCCGTGTTCGGTGGCACCTAGCACAGTCGCATAGGGATTCGCAATCGTTTCGAGGCAGGTCATGCCGGTGGCGATGACGAACAGGCCGAGCAAAAACGCCCAATACGCGCCGATGCTGACGGCGGGAATAAACCAGAAGGCGCCAGCCGCGATCAGGGACAGCCCCACCAGAATGCCGCCTTTGTAGCCGAATTTGCGCGCAATCAAACCAGCGGGAATGGCCATGAGGAAATACGCCAGATAATTGGCAGATTGCACCAGCCCGGACTGCTCCTTGTTAATGTGCAAGGAGTCCTGAAAGTGCTTGTTAAGGATGTCAATCATGCCGTTGCAAAATCCCCACAACAGGAACAGGGAGGTTACTAGAATGAAGGTAACAAAAAGATTTTTGCCATCCGCCGTGCGGAACAAACCGCCACCGCTTTTGGCACCGGGCGAGGAATTGGATACGGGAGCGATCATGATATTTGGTGAATGTGGTTCACGGTTACTGGTGGAAAATGTTGAGCGAACAATAAGTATTAACCGGCCGGTGCGTCAAGTCATTCATCAGGGCAAAAATGTACTAGTACATTAGGGCGACGCCCGGCAGGAGCGGGGCAGACGACAAATTTTTTATTTTCCCGCTTGACCCCGGACACATTTCGTAAGTTAATTAATTAATGATCTTCTCCCCCTCCCGCATGGGCCGCTTGAACAAGCATGCCCTGTTGCGGCAATTGCAAAAGGCTGGAACAGCCTCGCGGGCGGATCTTGCCCGGTCGCTGGGAATGAGCCAGCCGACGGCAGGAAAGATCGCGGATGCACTGATTGAACAGGGCGTGCTGGAGGAAATTGAGGTTCCGGGTGAAGCCGCTGAAAATGGGGGCAATGCGCCCCGGCTGGGGCGGCCGGGCCGGAAGCTGCAATTGAACCGGTCGCAGCCAAAATTTCTGGGTCTCCAGCTCGGCCTGGAAGAAACCCAACTGGCGGAATTGCCGCTGGGGGGCATGGATGAGGACCACTGGCAGGTGGCATTTACGGTCAAAAAATCCCACAAGGATCCGGCGGCGGAATGGGAACGGCAACTGAAGGCGGCGGCGGGCAAGCTCGGCAGCAAACAATTTTTGGGCATTCTCCTAAGTGTGCCCGGCGTGATTGACAGTGCCAACGGGCGGATTCTGTTTTCCCCCAACATTCACTGGAGCGAAAAGGCGGATCTGCCGGCGATCATCCGGCGCGTCTGGCCGAGTCCGGTACTGCTGGTGCAGGAGGAACAAGCGCTGGCTTTCGGGCATCTGACGGTCTATCCGGACTGCGAAGACTTTTTGCTGGTGGATTTTGGCGAAGGCATCGGCGGCGCGGTGATCGTGCAGGGCAAACCGCTGGCCAATCCCCTGCCCATCAGCGGCGAACTGGGACACACCCCCGTGCTGGGCAACCGGCGCGAATGCGGTTGCGGCGCGACGGGGTGCATTGAAACCCTGCTTTCCACGCGCGGGCTGCTGGAAAGTTTTGCCCAGACACATCCCAAGAAAGCCCGGAGCTGGCATGCCCTCGCCGCGCATATCACGGAAAACAGCCTGGAACCGTGGCTGGTGGAATCGCTGGAGGCTGCGGCCGCGGTGATTGCCGGGGCGCTGAATGTGCTCGGCCTGCGGCAGGTGGTCATCACCGGCAGCCTGAACGAATTGCCGCCTGCCGTGATGGAACATCTGGCTAACGCCATTAAGCGCGGGGCCATGTGGGCCCGTTTTGGCGAAGTGACCTGCCTGACTCCCCCCCGCCGCCGGACCGCCGGTCTGGCCGCCCTGGGCATTGATCATTTTCTCGTCCCCGGCGACAGCCATCGCCACGCCGGCAAGATCGCCTTTTCGCGTGAGTTACAGCGCGCGGAAGCTTAGTCAATTAGTCCAACAACCAAACCAAAGCATCATGAAATCAGCGTTCCCCAACATCAGCAGCATCGCCTACGAAGGTCCCCAGTCGAAAAATCCGCTGGCCTTCAAGCATTACAATCCCGAGGAAATTGTCGAAGGCAAAACCCTGCGCGAGCATCTGCGGTTCGCCGTGGTCTATTGGCATACGTTTCGTGGCACGGGCAGCGATCCGTTCGGCGCGGGCACGATGCAACGTCCGTGGGATGATGGCTCCAACTCGGTGAAGAACGCGCAAAAGCGCGCGCAGGTGGCGTTTGAATTCATCCAGAAGCTGGGTGCGCCCTACTATTGCTGGCATGACCGCGACGTGGCGCCGGAAGGCAAGACGCTGGCGGAATCGAACAAGAATTTTGACGCGGTCGCCAAGGTGCTCAAGGAAGAGCAGAAGCGCACGGGCGTGAAGCTGCTGTGGGGCACGGCGAACCTGTTCTCCAATCCCCGCTTCGTTCATGGCGCGAGCACGAGCTGCAATGCGGATGTGTTTGCATTTGCCGCCGCGCAGGTGAAGAAGGCCATGGAAGTGACGCACGAACTGGGTGGCGAAGGCTACACGTTCTGGGGTGGCCGCGAAGGTTACATGACCCTGCTCAACACGGACATGAAGCGCGAGCAGGAACATCTGGCGAAATTGCTGCACCTGGCCGTGGGCTACAAGAAGCAGATTGGTTTCAAAGGCCAGTTCTACATCGAGCCCAAGCCGAAAGAACCGACCAAGCACCAGTATGATTCCGATGCGGCGGCCTGCCTGAATTTCCTGCGCGAATACGATCTGCTACCCCATTTCAAACTGAACATCGAAACGAATCATGCCACGCTGGCGGGTCATACGATGCAGCATGAATTGGAAACGGCCGGCGCGGCCGGCGCGTTGGGTTCGATTGACGCGAACACCGGCGACGAACTGTTGGGCTGGGACACGGACCAGTTCCCCACGAACATTTATCTGACCACGTACACAATGCTGTCCGTGCTGAAATATGGCGGATTCACCACCGGCGGCGTGAATTTTGACGCCAAGGTGCGCCGCGAAAGCTTCGAACCCATTGACCTGTTCTACGCCCACATTGGCGGGATGGACGCGTTTGCGCGCGGCCTGAAGATTGCCGCCGCCATCCGCAAGGACGGCCGTCTGGCGGAATTCGTCAAGCAACGCTATGCGTCCTGGGACTCCGGCATCGGTGCGAAGATCGAATCCGGCAAGGCCAGCCTCAAGGAAATCGAAGCCTACATCCTGAAGAAGGGTGAAGTGACGCCGAATACCAGCGGCCGCCAGGAATTTCTCGAAAATCTCATCAACGAATTCATCTGAACAACTCCCAGTCATACTTACCTCATTGCAACCCATTATGAACATCAACCTGAAGCAGTTTGAAGTCTGGTTTGTCACCGGCAGCCAGCATTTGTACGGACCCGAAACCCTCAAAGCCGTGGCGGAGCATTCGCAGGAAATTGCGAAGGCGCTGAACGTGGCTCCGGCGATTCCGGTAAAGGTGGTGTTCAAGCCGGTGCTCGTTACGCCGGACGCGGTCACCGAACTGTGCCAGGCGGCGAACAACGCCGCCAAGTGCATCGGGCTGATCACGTGGTGCCATACGTTCTCGCCGTCCAAGATGTGGATCAACGGCCTGAAGCAGCTGCGCAAGCCGGTGGCGCATCTGCACACGCAATACAACCGAGACATTCCGTGGGCGAGCATCGACATGGATTTCATGAACATGAATCAGGCTGCGCACGGCGACCGCGAGCACGGCTTCATCTGGAGCCGGCTGCGGTTGAGCCGCAAGGTGGTGGTCGGGTTCTGGCAGGAAGCGGCGGTGCAGGCCAAGCTGGGCGCCTGGGCGCGCGCGGCGGCGGCGTGGGCCGACTGGCAGACGGCGAAGTTTGCGCGTTTTGGCGACAACATGCGCGAAGTGGCCGTGACCGAGGGTGACAAGGTGGCGGCGCAGATCAAGTTCGGCTTTGCCGTAAACGGCTATGGCGTGGGCGATCTGGTGAAGTATGTCAAAGAAGTGACGGACAAGGAAATTGACGCACTCGTAAAAACGTATGAAGACGTTTACGAAGTGGCCAAGGATCTGCAAAAGGGCGGCAAGCGGCACAAATCCATCCGTGAAGCGGCGCGCATCGAACTCGGCATGCGGGCGTTTCTCACGACGGGCGGATTCAAGGGTTTTACCACCACGTTCGAAGATCTGCATGGTCTGGCGCAGTTGCCCGGTCTGGCCCCGCAGCGGTTCATGGCGGAAGGCTACGGCTTCGCCGGCGAAGGCGACTGGAAGACGGCGGCGCTGGTGCGCGCCATGAAGGTCATGGCAGCGGGCCTGAAGGGCGGCACGTCGTTCATGGAAGATTACACCTATCACCTGAACCCCGGCGGCAAGGTGGTTCTGGGTGCGCACATGCTGGAGATCTGCCCGAGCATTGCCGATGGCAAGGCGTCGTTGCAGGTACATCCGCTGGGCATCGGCGGCAAGGCTGATCCGGCCCGCCTCGTGTTCAACACGCCGGCCGGTCCGGCGCTGAATGCGGCGCTGATGGATTTCGGCAACCGCTTCCGCCTGCTCATCAACGAAGTGGACACGGTGAAACCCGAGCAACCCATGCCGAAACTGCCGGTGGCGCAGGCGGTGTGGCAGTGCCGGCCGAATTTCGAGGACGCGTGCGCGGCGTGGATTTACGCGGGCGGCGCGCATCACACCGGCTTCAGCCATGCCGTCACCACCGAGATGCTGGAAGACTTCGGCGCGATCGCCGGGTTGGAAGTGGTGGTCATTGATGCGGACACGAAACTGCGCCAGTTCAAGCAGGAACTGGTCTGGAATGATTGCGCCTACGGCCTGAAGAGCGGCTGGGTTTCCTGAGCCGCAGCAACCAATAAACAATATAACGCCTCGAAGAAAATTGCCCCATGAAGAACGTTTGTGTCAAATCCTGGCTGACCGGCACCCTGCTGGCGGCCATCATTTCAACCAACGCCGAGCCGGCGAAGATATCGGTGTCCGTGGACAAACCCGGCCACGAGATAGCGCCGACGCTATGGGGCATTTTCTTCGAGGACATCAACCTATCCGCCGACGGCGGCATCTACCCGGAAATGGTGCGGAACCGGTCGTTTGAAGACGCGGACAAGCCGACGGACTGGAACATCAGCGGCGCGGTGGCCAAGATTGACGAGAGCCGGCCGCTGAATGCCTTCAACCGGCGCAGCCTGCTGCTGAAAACAGACGGGGCGTTCATCGTGGAAAATTCGGGCTACTGGGGCATGAACATTGTCGCCGGTGAAACCTACCGGCTGAAACTGGCGGCCCGGGCGGCGGCCGGTTTCAATGGAACGCTCGCGGTGACGCTGCTGGGGGTGGATGGCAAGGAACTGGCGACCGGCGAACTGGCGGCGCCCACGGGTGACTGGAAATATTACACGCTGGAACTGAAGGCGACCGGCACCGACCCGAAGGCCAAGCTGGAAATCTCGGGCAAGGGCAAGGGCAGCCTGAGTCTTGATATGGTATCGTTGCTCCCGGAAAAGACCTGGAAAGATCACGGCCTGCGCGTGGATCTGGCCGAATCGCTGGATGAACTGCATCCGTCATTTCTTCGTTTCCCTGGCGGCTGCTGGGTGGAGGGCGATGATTTCGCGCACATGAACCATTGGAAAAACACCATTGGCAACATTGATACGCGCACGCCGCTGTGGAACATCTGGGGTTATTATGCCACGCACGGGCTGGGTTTCTATGAATACCTGCAACTGGCGGAAGACCTGGGCGCCGAGCCGCTGTTTTGCATCAACGTGGGCATGTCGCATCATGAGACCATTCCGCTGGACCGGATGGATCAATGGGTGCAGGACGCGCTGGACGCGGTGGATTTTGCCAATGGCCCCACGAACAGCCTCTGGGGCGCGCGCCGCGCACAGATGGGCCATCCCGCGCCGTTCAATCTCAAGTACATGGAAATCGGCAATGAAAACGGCGGCCCGGATTATCTGGCTCGCTGGCCGCTTTACGTAAATGCCCTGCATGCAAAATATCCTTACCTGCAATTCGTCTGCAACTCGGATTTGCGCGGCGGGCCGCATCCGAAGTCCCCGGCCCCGGATTTCGTGGACGAGCATTATTATGAATCCCCGGAGTCCTTCATGAACCGGGCCGGCCAGTATGATGATTACAACCGCAAGGGACCGAAGATTTTCATCGGCGAATACGCGGTGACCTCCAAGTGCGGCCAGGGCAACCTGCGCGCCGCCATTGGCGAAGCGGCATTCATGACCGGCATGGAACGCAACTCGGACATTGTCCAGATGGCGAGCTATGCGCCGCTGCTGGTGAACCTGAACCACCGCGCGTGGAATCCGGACCTGATCAATTTCGACAGCTCCAAATGGTATGGGCTCCCGGGCTATTATGTACAGCAGATGTTCAGCCGTAACCGGGGCGATGTGGTGCTCCCGGTGCAGGTGAATTCGCCGGAAGCCGAGAGCAGCGCACCCAAGGGCCAGATTGGCGTGGGCACCTGGAATACGGCGGCGGAGTACAAGGACATCAAAGTCACCGCCCCGGACGGCAAAGTGCTGTACACCTCGGATTTTACGAAAAATTCCGAGGGCTGGAAAAAACTGGGCGGCGGTGAGTGGACCGTGGTGGACGGGGCGTTGCAGGAAAATTCCGAGAAGGAGTTTGTACGCGCGCTCGCCGGTGACCACAACTGGTCGGATTACACGCTGACGCTGAAGGCGCGCAAGCTCCACGGTGCGGAAGGCTTCCTCATTCTGTTTCATATTGCGGGCGATGAAGACCGCGTCTGGTGGAATCTTGGCGGCTGGGGCAACACGCAGGATGCCATCGAAAGCGGTTCCACCCTGGACAGCAAAGCGGGCCAGATTGAAACCGACCGCTGGTACGACATCCGGGTGGTGGTCAGCGGCAAAAACGTAAAATGCTATCTCGATGGCCAGCTGGTCCACGATGTGAACTACGAATCCGGCAACAAGATCAAGGCGCTTTATGCCTGCTCTTCGCTGGACAAGCAAACGGGCGAGGTCATTGTCAAAGTTGTCAATGCCGACGCCAATCCGCTGGCCACGACGCTGGAGCTGTCGGGAACCGCCGGACTGACCGGTCAGGGGACGGCCACGGTGCTGACCTCAGACAGTCCGTCGGATGAAAATTCATTGGCGGAGCCGACCAAGGTTGCGCCGAAAACGGAAACGTTTGACGTCAGCGGCACCAGTCTGACGCGCTCGTTCCCCGGCAATTCCTTCACGGTGTTGCGCCTGAAAACCAAAAACTAAGAAGAGCGCCACCGGGCAACCATAAGATCTTTTTTCATGAGCACAAAATATACGATCGGTCTCGATTACGGCACCAACTCGGTGCGCGCATTGATAGTCAACGTCGCCAATGGCAAGGAAGTTGCCGCCGCCGTCTGGACTTATGCCCACGGCACGCAAGGCGTGATTCTGGCCCGCGACCCTAACCTCGCGCGGCAACATCCGCTGGATTACGTCAATGGCGCGGAAACCACCATCAAGGAAGCCCTCGCCACCGCGAAAAAGAATGTCAAAAACTTCTCGCCCGCCCAGGTGATCGGCATTGGCGTGGACACCACCGGCAGCACTCCCCTGCCCGTCGATGCGAATGGCCAGCCGCTCGCGTTCCAGAAAAAATATGCCAATAACCCGGCGGCGCTCGCGTGGCTGTGGAAGGATCATACCGGCGTGGCCGAGGCGGCGGAAATCACGGCGCTCGCCAAAAAGATACGCCCGCAATATCTCGCGAAGTGCGGCGGCACCTATTCCAGCGAATGGTTCTGGAGCAAGGTGCTGAAATGCCTGCGCACGGCTCCGGACGTGTTCAATGCCGCCCATTCCTGGGTGGAACTTTCCGACTTCGTTCCCGCCGCCCTCACCGGCACGGAACACCCGGATGTCTTCATTGCCGGCGTTTGCGCCGCCGGTCACAAGGCGATGTGGAATGCCGGTTGGGACGGTTATCCCGACACCAAGTTCCTGAGCAAACTGAATCCTAAGCTGGCGGAATTGCGCGCCCGGCTCACCCCGCGCGTGCATTCGATTGACCGCGCGGTGGGCGGCCTGACCGCCGGCTGGGCGAAAAAGACGGGCCTGACGGCGGGCATTCCCGTGGCGGTCGGCGCCTTCGATGCGCATCTCGGTGCAGTCGGCTCGGGCGTGGCACCGGGCACGCTGGTGAAGATCATCGGCACGAGCACGTGCGACATCGCCATCTCGCCAACCAATCGCAAGCTAGCCGATGTGCCCGGTCTGTGCGGCATCGTGGACGGCAGCGTACTGCCGGGAAACTTCGGGCTGGAAGCCGGTCAGTCGGCGGTGGGCGACATCTTCAATTGGTGGGTCAACTACATCCAGCCGCATGGCGAAAAACTGTCGCACCAGGCGTTGAACGAACAGGCGCTCAAACTCCAACCCGGCGAAAGCGGATTGCTGGCGCTGGATTGGAACAACGGCAACCGCACGATCCTCGTGGACCAGCGGCTCACCGGTCTGCTCGTCGGCCAGACGCTCTACACCACGCCGGCGGAAGTCTACCGCGCGCTGGTGGAGGCCACTGCGTTCGGCGCGTTGACGATCATCAACCGTTTTGAAGAATACGGCGTGAAGATCAAACAGGTGGTGAACTGCGGCGGTATCGCGGAAAAGAGCGCGCTGACGATGCAGATTTACGCGGATGTCACGGGCCGGCCGATGAAGGTCTCGCGTTCCGCCCAGACCTGCGCACTGGGTTCCGCCATTGCGGCCGCGGTGATCGCCGGAGCCCACAAAAATTACGCCGCCGCCCAGAAGGCAATGACCGGTTTGAAACCCAAGGTCTACCAGCCCAATCCCAAGGCTCATGCCGTGTACAAGAAACTCTACGCCTGTTACAAGGAACTGCACGACGCCTTCGGCACGCAGGAATGGAACGGCAACCTTTACGGCGTGATGAAGGAACTCATTGAAATTCGTAGTCAGGTAAGAAAATAGACGAATGCTGACTCGCAATAATGCTCGCGCCGTTATACATAGCCAAAGAACGCTTTGACCCCTCAGATGGGGAAAAGTGGCAGGGATATATTGCCTGGGCCAAACTGCCGTCATTGATTGAGGTTGTTAGTTTAGATTCAATGCTATGTCCGGGGCTGCTCGAAGAAATTCGAGACGAAGACTGGGAGCATATTGTAAATGAGGATTTTCGCTTGGATTATTATATCCATCTGAACTGCCTGCTAGACCGGGTGCAACCGTTCAAACGACGGAACATTTTGGGTCTTTATCGAAATCCCTCAGCACACATTGACGAGTCACCTTTTGCGACTGAGTCCAAGTTCATGGGTTATGATTTAATTGATGAGCAAACTCAAATCAGCGCTCTAATCAATTGCGGCGGTTTTCCAGATGTGTTCCAAAACAATGAAATAAACTGTTATGGCTTGCTCGACAATTTTCAACGTGCAAGCGAAGTCAGGAGTGACTTGTCCAGGAAGCACCCGAACGAACCCCATGCCCAATGTGAATTGTACGCCATTTGGCGATTGAACGAAACAATACCACCCAGCCAGCATTAACGACTCAATTCTAATATATGCTCAAAAAACTTAAAAAACAGGTCTGTCAGGCGAACCTGGACCTGGTCACCAAAGGCCTGGTTATCGAAACCTGGGGCAACGCCAGCGGGGTGGATCGTGAAAAGGGCGTAATGGTTATCAAGCCCAGCGGGGTGCCGTACGACGGCATGAAGCCGGAGCACATGGTCGTGGTTTCGCTGAAGGATGGCAAAGTCGTGGAAGGCAATCTGAAGCCGAGCTCGGATACGCCTACGCATCTGGTGCTGTATCGCGCGTTCAAGGACATCGGCGGCGTGGTGCATACGCACAGTCTCTACGCCACGGCGTGGGCGCAGGCCTGTCAGGGGCTGGCCGCATATGGCACCACGCAGGCGGATTATTGGTATGGCGACGTGCCGGTCACACGCAAGCTGACACCGGCGGAAATCAAAGACGAATACGAAGCCAACACGGGCGAGGTGATTGTGCAGACGTTCAAGGATTTGAAATACGATCCGCTGCATCATCCCGCCGTGCTGGTGGCCAGCCACGGGCCATTCACCTGGGGCAAAGATGTGGCCGGGGCGGTGCACAATGCGGGCATACTCGAATTCATCGCCCGGTTGAACAGCGAAACTCTGCGCATCAATCCCAAGCTTCAGCCGATGCAGTCGGCGCTGCTGGATAAACATTTTCTCCGCAAGCATGGGCCGAAGGCCTATTACGGGCAGAAATAAGCAGCGCAAAAAATTATATACCCCGTGAAAAAGATCCTTCCACTTCCCTGCCCCATGGTACAAACCCTGAACCGGTTCAGCCTGCTCCTGGCGGTCTGGCTAGCAGCCCTGCTCCCGGCACATGCGGCGGACACTAACAACGTGTACCTTTACACGTTTTTCCGGGAACCGAATGGCCAGAACGGCCTGCAACTGGCGACCAGCACGGATGGGTTGAAATGGACGGAGCTGAAAGCGCCCAACGGCAGCGGCTTTTTGAAACCGAAGGTGGGCGGCCAGTTGATGCGCGACCCCAGTCTGCAACGCGGACCGGACGGCGTGTTTCACATGGTATGGACCACCAGTTGGGGACGGCCGCCGGTGTTTGGCTATGCCAGTTCCACGGATTTGATTCACTGGTCCGAAGAACAGGCAATTCCGGTGATGGAAAACGATCCAACGGCCAAAAACGTCTGGGCGCCGGAACTGTTTTATGACGCAGCCAAGAGCCAGTGGCTGATCTTCTGGGCCACGACCATTCCCGGCAAATTTCCGGAGACCGAAAACTCCGGCGACAACAACCACCGGATCTATTACGTGACCACGAAGGATTTCACGACGTTCTCCCCGACGAAACTGCTGTACGACGGCGGCTTCAACGTGATTGACGCCATGATCCTGCCGGCCAACGGAAAGTATTATCTGGTCGTGAAAGACGAAACGAAAAACCCGGTAAAAAAACATATCCGCCTGGCGGAAGCGGCGAATGCAGAGGGACCCTATGGGCCGGCGGGGCCGGCGATCAGCTCCGACTGGGTGGAAGGTCCCTCCGCCATCAAAATCGGTGAGGCGTACTACATCTATTTCGACCACTACGTGAACCCGCATTATTATGGTGGCATCAAATCCACCGACCTGAAGCATTGGGAGGATATTTCCCCACAATTATCGTTTCCAAAAGGCATGCGGCATGGCACAGTTTTGAGCGTCTCCCCCGATGTCATAGAACACATAAAAGCTTTCCAACCCTAAACCAACCAACACAGTTATGACCCACATCACTCAAACCATATTGCAAACAATGGTGGCTGGACTGCTTGCCGCCAGTTTGGCAGGATGCGCCGATATGCCCTCCACGAATAAAACCTCCACCATCACGAAAGATGCTTTCGGTACCGCGCCGGACGGCCAGGCCGTTGACATCTACACTCTCAGCAACGCCAAGGGCGCGCAGGCGCGCATCATGACCTATGGCGGTGTGGTGCAATCGCTGTCGGTGCCCGACAAGCATGGCAACTTCGCCGACGTGGTGCTCGGCTATGACAACCTGGACGGTTATCTCGACAAAAAGACGCCGTACTTCGGCGCGCTGATCGGCCGCTACGGCAACCGCATTGGCGGCGCAAAATTCACGCTGGAAGGCCAGACATATACGCTGGCGGCGAACAATGGGGTTAATTCCCTGCACGGCGGCCTGAAGGGCTTTGACAAGGTCGTCTGGACGGCCACTCCGTCTCTGGGCGTGGACGGACCGGCGCTGACACTCACCTACCTCAGCAAGGATGGCGAGGAAGGTTTCCCGGGCAATCTGCAGGTAAAGGCGGTTTATACGCTCACCGAAGACAATGCGTTGAAACTGGAATACACCGCCACCACCGACAAGGCCACGGTCGTCAATTTGACGCACCATTCCTACTTCAATCTGGCCGGCGCGGGGAACGGCAATATTCTGAAACATGTCGTCTATATCAAGGGCGACAGCACGACGCCGGTGGATTCCGGGCTGATTCCCACGGGCGAAATCAAGCCGGTGGACGGCACGCCGTTTGACTTCCGCACGCCGACGGCCATTGGCGCGCGCATCAATGATCCCGACCCGGTTCTGCAATACGGCCCCGGCTATGACCACAACTGGATCATCAACAAGGCGCCGGGCGAATACGCCCTGATGGCGCGGGTGGTGGAACCAACTTCCGGCCGCACGCTGGAAGTCTGGAGCGACGAACCGGCCCTGCAATTCTACGCCGGCAATTTTCTCGACGGCACGATCACCGGCAAGGGCGGCAAGGTTTACAAGCACCGCAGCGCGTTCTGCATGGAACCCCAGCACTATCCTGACTCCCCCAACAAGTCGAACTTCCCGAACGTGGTGCTTAAGCCGGGCGAAACCTACCACAACATCATTGTTTACAAGTTCGGCAACCAATAACCCGTTGTTCCCATTAAAATGTTATGAACGAAATCGCAACCAATGCGGTCACTGCGGCCGAGACAGCAACCAACAGCCTGGGGGAAACCATGGCGGCTGTGAACCACGGTTCCGTGTTTAACGGACTCGACTGGCTGATCATCGCCCTGTTCGCCGTGGGCATGGTGCTCACGGTCCTGTTCTCCATGCGGAAGAAGAATGAATCGGGCAAGGATTACTTCCTGTCCGGACGGGACGCCAACTGGCTCCAGATCGGCTCCTCGATCTTCTCCTCCAACATCGGCTCGGAACATCTGGTCGGTCTCGCTGGCGCCGGTTTTGCCACCGGCATGGCGATGGCCCACTGGGAAATGCACGCCTACTGGATTCTGATCCTGGGCTGGGCGTTTGTACCGTTGTATGACCGCATGAAAGTGTTCACCATGCCGGAATTTCTGGAACTCCGCTTCAGCCGCGGTTCCCGCAACGTACTGAGCCTGCTCACCATGGTAAGCCTGGTGCTGACCAAAATCGCCGCCACCATTTACGCCGGCGACGTCGTCATCCGCACACTCCTAAACGTGGATCATGTGGACATATTCGGCAACCGGATTGACATCTTCTGGGTCATCGCCCTGGGGCTGGCCTTCACGACGGGTCTGTACACGGTATTCGGCGGCATGCGCGTAATCATGTACACGGCGGTGCTGCAAGCGCCGGTGCTGATCTTTGGCTCGGTTTGCATCCTGTACATCGGCCTTACCAAGCTGGGCCATGGCAGCCTCGTGGAAGGCTGGCATTCCACTCTGGCGGCGGCCGGTGAGAACATCCATCTAATTCGTTCCAATAACGATCCCGACTGGCCGTGGCTGGCGATTCTGCCCGGTTCGGCCATCATCGGCTTCTGGTACTGGTGTACGGATCAATACATCGTCCAGCGCGTGCTGGCGGGTCGTAACCAGCAGGAATCCCGGCGCGGCACGATCCTGGCCGGTTTCTTCAAGCTCACGCCGGTCTTCATCTTCCTGGTGCCGGGCATGATCGCCTTTGCGCTCACCCAGACGCCCGGTGCCAATTTCAAGACCAGCGGCGACGCGGCGTACACCTCGATGGTGGCGCAAATCCTGCCGCACGGTCTCCGTGGCATGGTGGCCTGCGGCATGATCGTGGCGCTGATGGCTTCGCTCGGCTCCAAGTTCAATGCGTCCGCGACGCTGTTCACCATGGACTTCTACCGCGAATGGTATCCGAATGCCTCCGGCAAAACGGAAGTGATCGTCGGCCGTATTGCCACGGGAGTCATCGTCCTCATCGGCATCTGCTGGGTATTGGTAATCAAAAACCTGCAAATGCCGCTCTATGAGTATCTGCAGAACGTGCAGGCCTATTTGTCACCCGCCATCGCCGTGCTGTTCGCCATGGGTGTGTTCTGGAAGCGGGCGACCGCCCCGGCCGCGCTGTGGGCGTTTGTGATCGGCATGGTGGGCGGGTTTGCCCGCCTGGGCGCCGACCTGGTCATGCATGGCGACGCCAAGGCCGTATCCAAACTCAAGGGCGACCACTATCACAAGCTGATTGATCAGGCCCAGTATGATGCGGGCATCGCCGCCATCCGGGCCACGCACAACGGGCTGCTGTTCGACTTCTGGAACATCCACTGGCTTTATTACTGCGAAGGTTTGTTTGTGCTCACCGCCCTGCTCATGGTCGTGATCAGTCTCGTGACCAAAGCCCCCGACGCCAAGACCATTGCCTATACTTGGTACGGCGCAACGCCGGCGGAAAAAGCCGCCACCAAGGCCAGCTGGAACATGCTCGACGTGGTGTTAAGCCTCGTCGTGGTGGCCTGCGTGGTCATCTTCTATATCAAGTTCTTCTGAACTGACCGTTCTCACAAAGTGGCGATGCCCCCCGGCATCGCCACTTGTTTATTTCCCGCCATTATCTGGGGCACATCCATGATGGCCCATTGTCAGTTTACGCAAGGAAAACGCCTTGCGGGAGCCGACCGGCAACGCCACCATTTGTCCCATTATCATTACCCCAGCATGACACCCCTGCTCGAAATGCGCGGGATTTCCAAAAGATTTCCCGGCGTGGTCGCCTTGGACAACGTCCGCCTGCACATCGGGCGCGGCGAGGTGCTGGCCTTGTGCGGCGAGAATGGTGCGGGCAAATCCACCCTCATGAAAATCCTCGGCGGCGTCTATCAGCCGGATGCCGGAGAAATCCTTATCGACGGCCAGCCCGTGACCCTGCAAGGCGTGACCGATTCCATGCGCCACGGCATCGCCTTCATCCATCAGGAACTGAATGTGCTGGCCAACCTGGATGTGGCGGCGAATGTGTTTCTTGGGCGCGAACCGCGTAATGTTCTTGGGCTGATTGACGCCCGAAAAATTCATGCGGACGCCGCGCCCTTCATCCGGCGGCTCGGGCTGGAAGTGCCTACGAATACGCCGCTCGACCGGCTGTCCATTGCGCAGCAGCAGCTGGTGGAGATTGCCAAGGCGCTGTCGCTGAATGCGCGGATGATCATCATGGATGAGCCGACCTCCAGTCTTACCCTCACCGAGACCAAGCGGCTGCTGGAGCTGGTCCATGAATTGAGCGAGCAGGGCGTGAGCATTGTTTACATTTCCCATCGCCTCGGCGAAATCAGCGACTGCGCCACGCGGGTGGTGGTTTTGCGCGATGGTAAAAATGCGGGGGAACTGGCCCGCGAACAGATCAGCCATGACCGGCTGGTGAGCATGATGGTCGGACGTGAGATCGAAAACCGCTACATTCCCTCCACGACTCCGCGAACTGCGGGCCATTTTCAGGTGCGCAACGTATCCACCTCGCGATATCCGGGCCGGCTGGTTTCCTTTGATGCGGCCGGCGGCGAAATTCTGGGCTTTGCCGGTCTCGTCGGCTCCGGGCGTTCGGAGTTGATGAAAGCCATCGTGGGGCTGGAACACTCGCCTGGGAAGGAAGTCACTTTGGACGGGCGGAAGCTCACGATCAACCAACCGCGCGATGCGATTGACGCGGGCATTTACCTGGCACCGGAAAACCGCCGCACTGAGGGATTGGTGGTGGAATTGTCCGTACGGGAGAACATCAGCCTGCCCTCGCTGGAAAATCTTTCACAATTCGGCCTCATCAGCCGTCGTCGTGAGCAGGCCATGGCCAAGGAACAGGTGGCTTCACTGCGGGTCAAAACCCCGAGCACCGAGGCCCGGGTGCTGAATCTGAGCGGCGGCAACCAGCAGAAGGTGGTGCTGGGCAAATGGCTGGCGATGAACCCGCGCGTGATGATTCTGGATGAGCCGACCCGGGGTATTGATGTGGGCGCCAAGGCGGAGATTTACCGGCTGATGCGGGAACTTGCCGGCCGGGGCGCGGTGATTCTCATGATCAGCAGTGACATGGAGGAGGTACTCAACATCAGTGATCGGATTGCCGTGATGCACGAAGGCACTATCGCCGGCGTGCTGGAGCGGGATGATTGCACGGAAGAGAATGTGATGCAGCTCGCCGTGGGCAAGAGCCTCAACGCCGCCCGGCCGGCGTTCACTGCTCCGTAATGACCGTATCCGCATGTTCGTAGGCCGGTGCGCACAGGCAGAGCAGTTTCAGCACCTCGGTGCCGGTATTCCACAATTTGTGTTTCTGACCGGGCGGAATGGCAATGGCGTCGCCCACTTGCACTGGCTGAACCTCATCACCGATGCGCAGCTCTCCCCTGCCCTCCGTGATGTAATAAATCTCCTCGGTCACCACGTGGTAATGCTCCATGGTGCTGCCGCCCGCGGGCACGCGCGCCTCGGCGAGGCTTTGGTTCCGGATGGCGGAATTGCGATAGGCCAGCAATTCGCGGATTTCCGAGCCGTCCTTGGTGGTGAATGACGGCACAGCATTGAGATTTTTGATTTCCATAGATTACGGCGGCTGCCGACGGGCAGCCCGGCGGAAAACATATCGCCCGGGGATTTGACTTTCCAGCCCAATGCGCACATGTTGAATCAACTTCAACCCAGGAATTTGTATGGACGAATGGATCGACATCGAGTGTCCGTACTGCGGACAGCACTTTGAAATCGCCGTGGACACTACCACGGCGCACCAGAATTTTGTGACCGATTGCGACGTCTGCTGCCGTCCTTTTACCGTCAATGCCGAGTGCGCCAACGGCGAGGTAGTGCGCTGTGATGTTTTGGCGAACTAGAACAATTCCAGCAAGCCTCTATTGGGGTGTTTTCGAGGCCATATAACGGACGACCGCCTCGGTGCGGGAACTGACATGTAATTTGGTGAAGACATGCTTCAAATGGCTGCACACCGTATCCACGCTCAAATCCAGTTTGTCGGCAATCATCTTGTTGGAATAGCCCTGGGAAAGGAGCACCAAAATCTGTTCTTCGCGCATCGACAGGCGGGAGGATTCATCCCGGATTTTGGCCTTCTGCCGGAATGACTCGATGACCCGCCGGGCAATCTGGCTGGTCATGGGCGCGCCGCCGCCCAGGACATCGAGCAGGGCGGTTCGTAAATCCGACGGTTTGGTGCGCTTGAGCAAATAGCCATCGGCACCCGCTTCCAGCGCCAGGAATACCAGTTCCTGATCGTCCATGGCGGTGAGGATGACGATCTGAGTTTGCGGGAGCAAAGCCTTTAGCCGCACGGTGCATTCAATCCCGGACATGCGGGGCAGGAAAATATCCATAAGCACCACGTCCGGCATCTCGAGGGGGATGGTGCGGACGGCCTCTTCACCCGTCGTGCAGGCGCATATGCAGGTGAAATCGGGAAACGAGTTGATGAGTTTGATCCAGCTTTCACGAACCTTTGGCTGGTCCTCAACCAGCGCCACTTTGATCTGACGCCGGGGGGCGGAATCCGCCGAACGACCGCTTTTGGCCGGTTTCAAATTTTTAGCATTTGTTGGAATCATGTGGATGTGCAAGTTCGTCTGTCCGGCTGTTTTTGGTTTCGCGGTCATTTTTACCGGACAAAAGCCAATTCCAGATACTTCCCCGCTGGTGGCGCAAGGGAACGTTAAATTCAACGCGGCACCCCTGCCCCGGCTGGCTGGTGATGCGGCAATGGCCACCGAGTTCTTTCATTCGCTGGACCATGTTGGCCAGGCCGTTGCGCTCCGATTTCGGCACGGCGGGGTCAAAGCCTTTGCCATTGTCTTCGACCACCACGGCCAGGTGCTGGCCTTCCCAATGGATTTTCAGGCGCAGTTCGGTGGCACCGGAATGTTTGGCGGCGTTGTTGAGGGTTTCCTTGATGGCCATGAGGAGACTGCGCCGGAGCGGCAGGTCAAAGGCGGCGGACGACATTTCCGGCCCCACTTCAAACAGGCAGAGGATTTTGGTCGGGGCCAGATACCCCTCGGCATACTTGCAAACGTAGGCAGCGAAATCACGCAACGTATCCCGCTGGGGATTTACCGCCCAGAGGACTTCATCCATGGTGGACAGCAGGCCGCGGGCTTCCTCACAAAACCAGCTGAGTTGCTGGCGGATTTCCGGATTAACGCACTCTTCATTTTGGGCCAGCTCACCGTGCAGCACCAGCTGGGTCATGCGGGCACCAATGTCATCGTGAATATCCCGGGCAATCCGGGCGCGCTCACGTTGCAGGAGAAAACGTTCTTTGCGATGCAGTGCCAGCTGGGTCATGAGCCGAAGGCTTACCAGAATGACAATGCCACAGACAGTGAGCAGCGAGACCTGGAACCAACCGGTTTGCCAGAAGTACACCTTGATCGGTTTCAGCGACGGCATCATGTTCACCGCTTCGGGAGCCGTCCACCAGGGACTGCCGCCCAAGGGCGCGATGTTGGTCGCGGCCGGCCAATCCGCTGGCGCTTCGGCGCGGGTTTTCCACCGGCTCACACCGTCCGGCACAACCCGCCAGCTGGGGTCCGACTTGATTTCCACGCTTTGACCATTCGTCAGGTCAATGCGCAACCCCAAAAGCACGCCCGCAAAAAAAGAGCCGTTGAAACACTGGATACCCAGAACATGCCGTCCCGGCGGCAGCAGCGGGGCCAGATCAAAGACAAACAACTCGCGCCACTCGGCTCCCCGCCCCAGTTCGCGGCCATCCAAAAAAAGCGTGAATTCATTGTCCGTCGTCATGACCAGACGCGCTTTGGCGACCTTGGCATCCAGGGGAATATCAAAGGCGTGCCAGAACTGGCAAGTTTGGTTATCCTCGGTTTTATCCGCCCAAATCCAGGAACCCAGGCCGTTGGTGGGGCTCACGTAGGGCTCCGCCAATTCCATCAGGGCTTTCTGGTCATTAGTCACACTGACGTCGGCGAGCGCCGGCAGGGGCATGTTCAGCAGCAAGACAAACAACAGCACTGCGCCGGCACCCAACAGGGCACGGTGCCAACGCCAGCTCAACCAAGTAAAATGAATATTGGTTTGGTGCAGATGCGATAGCATGCCCGATTATACGCACAATTCCAAACAAGATGTGCGCCGGCAGCCTATCCATGACCGAACCCCAGTAGCCGCAACTGCCGAACGGAAGCAGGAGTGGTGGCGGAGACAGCCACGGCATGTTCAATCAAGGTATGGTCGTGACTTCCTGGCTTTGAAGGATCACGGGTCCGATCAAGCCGGATTTCGGCAGGGCGGAATCACGGTTGAACGGCTCATACGAACTCCAGGTGAAGCGCTCCGCCGCCGGCAACGCGGCGTCACCGATCATGCGGTTAGGCCACAGATTGGCGACGCGGATTTCCAGCGCGTTGCCACCCGACTGCAAGGCGCCGGTGATATTAACGCGAAACGGTGCCTTCCACAAAATACCGAGATCATGGCCATTTAGTTTTACCTGCGCCATCACCTGCACGTCACCGAGGTCCAGCCAGGTTTCGGTCTTCTGTTTCCCGGCAGGGGCCACCGGCTGCCAATCAAAGGTCTTGGTGTATGTAGCCGTGCCCGAGAATAATTTCA
The DNA here is from genome assembly GCA_903820285.1 of uncultured Verrucomicrobia subdivision 3 bacterium. GTDB lineage: Bacteria > Verrucomicrobiota > Verrucomicrobiia > Limisphaerales > UBA11358 > UBA11358. The sequence goes on from CAIJGS010000238.1 coordinate 27,689, forward strand.
CCCCGGGGTTGGTGGAGTCGCTTAACGAACCCAGGTGATCCAAAGCAATTTTGTCCGGCGCGCCCCACTTGGGCGGAAACTGCACCGCCCATGAACCGGTGATTTCCTGGGGCGCAGACACGTTTTTGATTTCGACGCGCCGTACCCGGCCGCTTGCCCTGGTCATTGAATAGAGCCCAGACTGCGACGCGACCAGTTCCAACTGTCCCGCCGGGTCACAACGGATTTCAGCCGGACGACCAGCCACGGGAGCCAGCCAGCTCAAGTGAATCTGATCGTTGCCGCCACCTTGAAAGTATTCCACGCGGAAGTGGCAGGGCTTTCCCGCCACAAGGTTTATCTTTCCAACATGCGCCTCGCTGCCGGTGTCCAGGCTCCAATGATCAATTACCAGCCGGTCATTCACCCACAAGCGGCATCCATCATCGGCATAGAGACAGAATGCATATTCACCTGATTTCATCGCCGTCAGGTTGCCCGTCCAGCGTGCCGACCAATTATTGGCCGGAATTCCCGGGGCCGGGGAACCGCTGTTCCAGGCAAAATCAACCCCGGCATCCGTGCGAACCAGAGCGGGCGCGCCGCTCAAATCGGGATTGGCAAAATATTCGCCGGTCAATCCGCAAACCCCGTCGGCCCCGGTAGTGAACGCGATTTCTGGATTCAGGCTGATCTGGTCCGGGTCCTGGCCGCTGACGGTGTAGGGCTGCCCATCGGCGGTATATTTCAGAACCAGTGTTTTCACCGTGCCGAAGGCCGGATCATCGCCGGCCGCCAGTTGCGCCACTTGAAACCTGAGTTCACCCTGCTCCACCAATGCCCGCACCTTGGCCAGCACATTGCGGGTACGCGCCGCATCGCCGGGGACACCGTAGGTGGCTTGTTCAACCCTGATCACCGGCGGCTGGCTCAGCGGCACCACCGGGCGGTCATCCCGTGTGAAATTCACGACGGCATCAAACGGCCGGGCGGAGGGGCCAAACACCACAAACGTTGAGCCGCTCGGCTCGAGACGCAAGGGGATGGAAATGCCCGCAGCGGTTTCTTCGTACGTTGCCAGCGGAGACACTTCACCAGTCTGCGGATTCCATAATTCAGGCCGCAAACCCGTTACCCGAAAACTGCTTCTGGTTTCCACGGCGGCAGCGGAATCGTTGGCTACGAAATAAACTTCCCGGTCGCCCACCGACCGGTGAATCCAGTTCAGTTTCACATTGGAGACAAAGTCCGCCGGTGCCCGCAACTGTTTCAATACGGTTTTGAGTGACCGCCCCCAGATCACCCGGCCCTGGCCAAGAGAATGTTCGGTAACCGTCCGGCCGTCGCAATTGCCCCAGACTTCCGCCGCCAGCTGCGCAACTTCCTCGTCGCATTTGGGGAAACCGGTGAGACTCGGCGAGCTGGCAGGACGCGGCCCCACCACGGTGGCTCCGGCCTGGACAAGCTGTTTTATTTTTTGAACCAAGGCGGGCGTCATCTGCGTATTATGTTCAGGCAGGACCAGCAGCCGGTAGCTCATGCCATCCGGCAGCACCAGCCGTCCATCCTTCACGCTCATGCGTGCGATCAACGCTTCCGCACTGCACTCATCGTATTTGTAACCGGCGGGGATTTCCGGCGTGGGCGTCAGATAAGTTTGGTCGGGCAATTCGGGGCGCAAACAGCAGACATCAGCGACGAACAGACCTTGCCGCAGCAGGTATTGGCAACGTGCCAAGTATTGATGCCAGGCAATCGACATTTCCCACCAGGTCTGGGTGCGTTCATAGTGCAGGCCCCAGGGGCCCATGGTTGATCCGGGAAAGCGGTCGAGATAGGGTTGATGGGCGTACCGATGGATTACAAAGCGGTTGATGCCCTGAGAAAATTCATAATCCCCCAGCGCCTTGATGGTGGCCGGATGGAATTTCCATTGTTCATTGTCACCGGAGGTAAACGCTTCCGCGCCGACAATTTTTTCGCCCATGATATGCGCCACAGACGCCATCTGCCGGCCTTTGACCTGATTTTGGCTGCCGCCTGTCGCCCAAAATTCACTCATGGGTTCATCCGCACGCTGGGTGTAGGTGGCCTCGTCGCCAAAAGGCAGATCGTAGCCTTCGAGTGTCAGGCGCAAGCCGTGCTCATGCGCGCGTTCAGCCAGCCGCCCGACATAATTTTCGGCAAGCAGTTCGGCGAGCGTCTGATTGAAGTCCCACCGAAACCGGCTGGCGATGCTTGGGTCACCAATGGCAAATTTGGCACCCTGACCGAGCCCTGGAACATCCGGCAGATACGGAATGGGATCGTAGCCGCGGCGTTTGATGAATTCATCGCGAAATTTGGGCGTCCAGTTTTGAGAACCGACTTCCCAACTGTCAATGTGCGTCGCTGTGAGTGCGGTGCCAGCCAGGGGGCCGACTTCGGCGATGAGTTTGCCCATCATGTTCGTAAAATGAACATCCATGGCCTCCCGGCTCAATTTATCACATTCCAAGCCGTTGCCACCCTTGACCGGCGGACGGGTAGATGAACCGGTGGAGGTGTGGCCGATGCGCTGGATGATCCATTTACCGGCCGGGACCTCCCAATTTAAGGTTCCGGTGCCATCCAATTTGGCCGTCAGGTCAATTACGCCGTCAGGCGCCACCGTGCCTTCGGACGTTTCCGGAATCGCCAGCACGGCGATGTCATGATAAAAATCCTTATACTTGACCGTGCTATTAAAGCCGTCACGCCCTTGTTTGGGCTTGGTGGGCGAGGGCAGAATTTGTGAAAAATGGAGCGGACCGGCCACCGGCAGGTTGGTGGAGATGAGCATTTGCATGGAAAGCTCCGGGGTGATCCAAGGACCGCTGCTGCCGCACCAGCCGGGGCCGTTGGTCATGTTAATTTCGATTCCCAACCGATGGGCCTCGGCGACCGCAAAGCAAAACAAATCCTGCCATTCGGCATTCATGAAATCGGCCGAGCCGGGCGGCGGGGCGAAGCGTTCCACCACGTCCATGATGATGACGCCGCCGATGCCGGCGCGCTGCATCGCCTCCAGATCGGCGGTGATGCCCGCCTTGGTGACATTGCCGTTGTTCCAGAACCAGTAAACCCACGGCCGCGCCGAGGCCGGCGGCCGGACGAATTGCGCCGCCAGATCATCGGCCAGCAATGGCCCGGCACACAGCGTCAGTAACAGAACAACGAGCAGTTTCACCTTCATAAATTAAAAATCCGTGACCATCCGTAAGTTATTTATTTTACCACTTCCAGTTTGCAACTGCCTCGATCGGTTCCTACGGAGCGCGGGCTTCAGCCCGCTTCAATGACCAAAGTGGCAAGGCACCAGCAATGTTCCGGCCCGCCTTCATTTTGGACGCTGAAGCGGCGTGAACGCCGCGCTCCGCTCGCGCCCAACGCGTTCCACCCGCAGGCACGAGGCTCTTAGTGCAGTTGCAAACTGCAAGTGGTACTAGCGAGCGCCAAAGACAGACTTGACCGCTTCGAGATAGCCGTAGCCAGTCTGCTGCGTGGGTTCCAGGCAACTGCCTTCCGGCCACTCGTTCCATGCGTTGATGGTAAGGATTTTAGGCTGTACCGGCGCAGCCAGCAACCGTTGTTTGATAATTTCCAAGGACTGCCGGAACGCCGCCGGCGTGTTGCCCGTGACCACCGAGTTCACGGTTGGCCCGGCAGGATGACTCCAATCGGCGTTGGCGGCGGCGCGCGGACTGTTATCCCAATTGATCATGGCGTTCGGGAAATAAGGGATGGTGTAGTCCACTTTCGCGTGGGACCAGAATGAAAGATATTTCCGGCGACCGGCGAGATAATCCGACAGCGGGAAGGTATTGTTATTCAAGGCGCCATGATGCACCCATGTATAGCTGGTGAGACTGTCGAGCGCCAGATCGCGGCAGAGCTTGGGCCAGCCGGGTGGAGTTTTGCCGCCGGGCAGATTCGGCTCGCCCCAGACAATCGCATTGACGTGCAAACCGGGAAAGCCGGCGGCAACGACCTTGGCCCGGAATTGGTCAATGGCGGTGCGGGCGTTTTCAATTGAGCCAAAGCTGTCGAGGAACTGGCTCATCTCATAGATGGAAAAATACGGTTTCCCGTCCACCAGCCAGTAGCTGGGGTGCTTGAAATAACGGGCGATGACCAGGTCGCAAATCTTGTCCCAGGTTGCGGGTGTGACCTTGCCGGGATACAGGAGTTTGAGATTGTTGTCGGCGGGGTTGTAGCCCTGGATGTCATACCAGTCATGATTTGCCCACATGAGGGCAAACTTCACCCGGGCATTGTTGGTGGCGTGAAGAAAGCCTTGGTCCAACGCATCGTCAAGATATGGTCCATCGTTGTAATAATACCAGTCGAAGATGAAGGCGTTCACGCCGTAGTCGGCGGCAGCGGCGATCTTTTGTGCCATGACTTCGGGCTTTGCTTCGTTTTGATAACCCCAGAGCGGCGGTTTGGGCTGCACATGGCCGGGAAAGCGTGGCTTGGCGGCTTTGATTTCATCCCATTCCGTGAACCCGGGATATTTGTTCTTGTCCCAGCGCGGATCCGGATGAGTGCCTGGGTAATAATAGGCGGCCACGGTGATGGGCGTGGTGGACGCAGCGGCTAGCTGGGTGGCAGCGGAACCCGACTCCCGGACCGTCACGGAAACATTGTCGAGTGCGGGGGTAGATTGGGTGGCTTGGAATTGGATGATGATGGCCGTGCCGGCGGGCACTTGTGACGCCACGAGGATATGCTGGTCGCCATCCGTAAAATCGCCGGTCGCGAGGGGACGCTGCCCGCCGTCCAAAATGGACGCCTTTAAAACGGTCTCGCCATTGAAGACATCCGAAACATCAAACGTTAGCACGACATCGGCGGTTTTTTCCAGCGTGCCAACTGGCTGGGACAGCTGCCCCAATTGGGACGGGTTGCAGATTGGCGGCGTCGCACCTTCCCGGACATTGAGCGTATAGAGATTGCTAGTGCCGATCCAGCCCGATGGCAGGCCGGCATACCAGCCATCGTTGCCCTGGGTCAGGCCGGCTAGGTCGCTGAAGTCGCCGTTGACAACGGCCAGGCCACCCTGCCCGGCTGATGCCAGGGCCGGCAAGACAGTCATGCACAGTGTCAGCCATTTCAGCGTTTTCAAAATGGCAATTGATAGGTGGCCGGATCGCAAAAATGCGCCGAAAGGTAGGACTGTTTGCATGGGTAATTCACTATTGTTTTCCCTCAAGGCACGCGCAATTGAAAGAAACCGACGGGTTGTGACGCGTTAATGGGAATGCCATTTGAGAAAGCGCCGGCACCATCCAATGTACCGGTACTGTTCGTCTTCCAGTGGATTGGGGCCGAGAGATTGGTTGCGGCCAGCCACGTGTAGCCACTGTTCGGCGTACCGTTGGTACCGGACAGGATCAGGTTGGTCCCGGTAACCTTCAGCACCCCTAACTCCGGCACTTTAAGGCTGACCGGCGTGGCCACCAAACGCACATTGTCAAAATCCGCCTGAATGGTGGTGCCGTTGCCGGGCACGGACAGAACAATGGTCAAATCTCCACTAACCACCGCACCGGAGGTAAATGAGACTGTATAGTCCTGCCAACTATTCTGCGCGGTGGGCAGCCCGCCACCGCTGGCCAATACCGCGCCGCCATCGTTGCCGCCATTGACGAGCAAAATGGTTCCGGGTGAATTCAGCCGGTCACTGCGGGAACCAATTGCCACGGTCAGCGTGTAGGTGGTGTTGGGTTGAAGCGCCCCCACATCCTGATAGATGCCGCCCGTCACGCCCGCGTTGAACATGTTGATGAAGCAGTACTGGTTGCCATCCGCCGGACTCGCGAGGGGCGTACTGACGGTATAATCCACGCCGCCCGCCCACTGCGAACCGATATCTCCCGAGCCGCCCTGATTGAATTCCGACCAACCGGTGGGAACCGTGGTGGTCTCCGTCCCGGGCCCGCTGGCGACGTTGGCCTCAAAACTGAAGTTGAACACGCTGACCGGGAGCGTGGCGGAAACCAGAAAAGGCGAGGTGAACGAATACGTTCCGGAACCCACCGTATAGATGGCGGCATTATTGGAAACCCCGACATAGGTGACCCCGGGCGCGCCTGCCGCCGGCAATCCGCTTTCGGTGATGGCGGCGGCATTGGTGGTGGGCACATGAATTTCGGCGGTGGCATTGGCGGGAATCGTTACGTTGAGAGTGAGCAGGTTGTTAGTCAACTGCCAGGCGGAACCAATGCGGCCAGCAATGGAATCGTAATAGCCCTGTGCCGAAGTCAGAGCGCCGCCGGGTTGGGGATTGATGAGTATTTTGGCAAAGCCGGGCGATAACAAGTCGATGCCCAGAATGCCTTGGTAAAACCACTCCGCGCAGGTTCCCAAATTCGCATGGTTCAGGGAATCCATGGGATAATTGTAGCAGGCCGTATTGATAGTTCCGTCCGCATTTACACTGTTCCACTGCTCCCACATGCTGGTGGCACCAAGCTTGATCCAATAGCCCCACGACGGGTAATCGGTTTTGGCCAGCATTTGGTAGGCGAGATCGCTGCGTCCACTGGCGGTCAGGGTAGACAGCAACCAATGGGTTGTGACCATGCCGGTGGAGATGTGCCCGTTCTGAGCCTGAACAGCGTTCACCAGTTTCGCCGCCGCCAGTTGGCGCTGGGCCGGTGTCAAAAGATTGAAATGGAGCGCCAGGACGTAGCCGCTTTCGGAACCCGACCCCACCGTGCCATCGCTGCTGACAAAATTTGCCTGGAAGGCGGAACAAATGTTGGTGAACAGGAGTCCATAGGCGGCCGCATCGGCCGGCTTGCCGAGCACCAGAGCCAGCTCGGCCATTTCACTGGCGCAACCGGCATAGAAGGCCGTGGACATCAGATTGCCTGGGGTGGAAGTATCAGTTGCAAGCCAGTCGCTATAGCTGCCGCTTTGCCCGATATAAGTGATGGCGGTCGCAGCGTAGTGTTGCATGTGGCTTTGCATGTCCGCATAAAAGCGGCTGGCCAGCCGGGTATCGCCATACGTTTGATAAACCCAATACGGCAGCAACACACCACAATCGGACCAGCCGGAGGCAAATCCGAAATTTTTATGAGGGCTCGGGGCCATTTGCGGAAAGGTCGTGGCATCCAGCTTGCCGTCCACCATGTCCTGATACCATTTGCCGTAGAAACTTTCGCTCTGCGCCATGAACATGGCCGAGCGCATCACCTCCGTGCCGTCGCACCAGCCCATGCGTTCATCGCGCTGCGGGCAGTCGGTGGGAATATCGAACGAGTTGGCGCGCACCGACCAGAGCATGTTTGAGTAAATGTGGTTGATCAGGTCATTGGAACATTGAAAAGCGCCGGTCTCAGCCAGTCCCGAATGCACCACCACGCCGGTGAACGTTTTGGTGGTCGGTGCCTGCGCCAGACCCTGAACTTGCACGTATTGAAATCCGTGATAGGTGAAGTGCGGCTCCCACGTCTCCACGCCGCCCTTGCAAATGTAGGTATCCGTGGCCGCCGCCGAGCGGAGGTTGGCCCGGTTCACGGTTCCATCCGGGTTTAACCACTCGGCAAAGCGCATCACCACCGCGCCGCCCGCCGGCTGATTGCTGAGGGTCAGGCGCGCCCACCCGGCGAAGTTCTGCCCGAAGTTCACCACATAAACTCCGGGTTGCGGCTGGGTGATGGCGATGGGGGTAATGGTCTGATTCGTGCAGACCGGTTCGGCGGGAGCAGCCGTGATCAACGGCGTGACACTCGCCCCGGTTGTCACCGCGGTCCAAGTGGCATTGGTGTATCCCGGGCGATCCCAACCCGGCACCTCCAATTGGGCATTGTAATATTCGCCAGACTGGATGTCGCTCTGACGGATCGGTCCAAAGCCGGCCGACCAGGAACTGTCGCTGACGATCACCTGGTTTGTACCATTGGCATAAAACAGGTGCAGCTCGGCGTCCAACCGGGTTTTGCTCCCGTAATAATTCTGGCCCAGAATGCTGATGTTGCCACGGAACCAGCCATCGCCGAGGATCGCTCCCAATGTGTTTGTGCCCGACTGCAACAGCGACGTGACATCGTATGCCCGGTAATAGACGCGCTTGCTATAATCGGTCCAGCCCGGCACAAAATAATCATTCCCCACTTTTGCCCCGTTCAGGTGCGGCTCCACCAATCCCAGACTGGTGACATATAAAACGGCGCGCACCGGCATTTGCGACAGTGTGAAATCTTTCCGCAGGTGGGTTGCGGCGAGGTAACTCTTTCCATCATTGGTATTAGCGTACGCGGGCGCATTGTCCCGGCCAATCCATTGGCCGGTCCAGCGGCTTTGCAACACGTAGTTGGTGGCCGGCGAAGTATTGGTGAGCAATAGGATGGCGTTGTATTGGGAATTGAAAGCGGAGCCATTGCCATTTTCCACTGTATAAGACTGCGTTGTGGCGGTAGCGGTGAAGGTGCCGATGAAATAGCCGCCGACCGCCGGCGAGCCATTGGCGAAGGCATACGTTTGATTGGGACTGAAACTCACGCCATCTGTGATGCGAAAAACGGATCCGCCGGCGGCGGCACCACGGGTGTCTGCCAGCAGCGCCATCACCGTGTAGGACTGGCCCACCGTCAGGTTTTTCAACGTCGCCGTATTGGCCGTACTCCCGTATAGACCATGCGTCAAAATGCTGTTGAGTGCGGTATCACCGGTGGTGGCGCCGCCGGTCAGGTAACTTCCATACAGCGCATAACCGCTACCGGCAATGGCCACTTTGCCGGAGGTGGCGTAGTCGGCAAAGGTGTAACCGTTCACGGTTCGTGCCCCCGAGCCGCCGAAATCCACGCCGTAAACTTCATTGCTGGTGGCACCGGCCAGGCTGAGCACTGAATTATTGGTGAAGATGCCTTGTGCCCCCCAAGTGATCTGGGCCGTCACAACCGGTGCATTGGTGAGTAACAAGCCCATGCTCCAGGAGGCAGGCGGACTCCAGTCCGAAGGTTGGCCGTATTTGTCCCAGACCTGCACGTGCCAATAACATACTTGATCCGTCGCCAAGGGTGATCCGGCATAGGAAATTTGAGAAGCTTGATTCGTGATCACCTGACCGGTGTCCCACAAGTCGCCCAGATTATTGGTCAGGTTTTGCAACGAGCTGGCGACCTCGATCCGGTAGCCGGTCAGGTATTGTCCCCGTTCACCAGGTACAGTCGCCACGATCTGCCAGCTTAACCTTGGGCTGGTCTCGGTCAGGCCAAGGGGATTCAGTTTTGATTCACACTGCAAATCCACCGGCATGACGGCGGCAATCGCGGAACCGGTCAACAGCAAGATGAGCCAGCAGCCACTTGCGATCAGACTGCCTCGCTGGCAAACTGTCCCCATCGCATATGCAACGATTTTAACCATGTGTCCTTTCAGTTAAAATCGGATGGGCCATCCACACCGAAACGGTTTTCACCGCAACCGCGTTTCCACCGAAGGTCAAAGCGAAAGCTGGGCGCATTTCCTAAAATTATGAGCATGGTATGATGCGTATGATAAGCGACGCACCTGAATCGGCAAATGCCCCAAAACGGTTAAACCCGCATCACCGAAACAGGTGATACCCAAAAACAAATACAAGTCCGGGTGTTGGCCGGAATCTCCTGTTTCCATGTGAACAGAAGCTCTGGTTTAACGCAGGTGCCGGGATTCAGAAACGAATTGGTATTGGCCGGAGCCGACTTGCAAAACGACGCAACCATCTTCCTGCCGCAGAAATTGGATTCCTTCCGCCTGACTCAGCGGCTGGCCGTTTTCGGTGACTGATCCCACAGTTTTCGCCGGCACATAAACCGTGGCCGTGGTATTCGCAGGGATGGCAACCTTCAACGTAAATTTGCTGCCCTCAGAATTCCAATCGCTGGCGATCGTGCCGCGGATGGAATCATAGCTAGCCTGGCACCAAGTGACTTCCCGAACCGGCCGCGGGTGAATCGTGAAGGACTGGTAGCCGGGATGCTGCTCGTCGGGATTCAGCCCGGCAATGTTGCGCCAAAGCCATTCGCTGACCGCGCTGTGCGTCCAATGATTGAGGGACAGATTTTGCGTGTTGGCGTTAAAGGCCTCCCAGAAGGTGGTGTTGCATTCGGCCATGTAACCCCAGGAAGGTTCATCGCGCTGGTTCATCATTTTGGCAACGTCCGCCTGATAACCGGCGTCGGCCAAGGCGAGCAACATTTCAACACTGCTCCAAAACCCGGTCGTCGGATGATGTTTGTTCCGGACCACCAATTCATCGAGCCGCTTGGCGGCCAAAGAACGCAGCGGCTCATCGAGGAGGCCAAAACGCAGCGCGAGCGCATAGCTGCCCTGGGTATCGCCCAAGTCGGTGGCGTCATAGCCATAGGCAGCCGAAATAATTTCAACGGGCTGATCATTTTGACCGCTCACTTCCACCTTGCCGCCTTCGATGATGGACTGTTCTTCGGTTGTGTTTCCCCGGCGGATAACGAGGTGAAGATTTTTGATTTGATTGAGCGCCGGATCACCACCGAGCACATCATTGTGCACCGTGAAATTCCATTTTCCGTTACTGGCCAGGGCGCGAACATTGGCGGTCACGTCACGCATGACGGTTTGGCCGGGAACCCGGCCGCCAATGATCCCCGTAGCACTAACATGGTCTTTCACAAACCCCTGCCGGATGCCTTGGAATAAGGCCTGATATTTCGCTGCCTCAGCCGTTCGCCCCAAGGCTTGAGCCATGCGGGATAACAGGTCGGCGGAGTGCGCAAAGAAGGCGGTCGCACCAATCTCTCTGGGCGTCTCTGCGCCGGCGCTCAACCAGTCGCCCCAGTCCTGGCCACGATTGTTCCGCCAGCGCAAGTCGGGATTGCTGGCATGAATGGCCTCCACCCAGCGCTGTGCGGCTGCGAAATGGTCGGCCAGCAGCCGGCGGTCGCCGGTGTTCACATAGACTTCCCACGGGAGCGAGACGCCCGCATCCCCCCATCCCGGCGACCCCACGCAGGTGGTGGTGCCGCGCAAATGGGCATGCGGCGCAATGTCGGTAAAACGGCCATCGGGCGCCTGATCATCCCGGATATCGGCGGCATATTTGGTCAGCAGCGGGGCGGTGTCGAAATTGAGCAGCAATGACTGCACACAGGGCCGGATGTCGCCCATCCAAGCGACTCGTTCGGAGCGCGCGGCGCAACCGTTCGGCACATCGAACAACAGGTTGGCCTGGGTCCAGGCCGCCGCCGACCGGATGCGGTTATACAATTCGTTTGAGCATTCGAAATGCCCCGCTATCGCGGCATCAGTGCGCACGTTGACCGCCACCAGGGTGTCGGGTTTCAACTGGCCAGGCAGCCCAGACAGTTCGACGTAACGGAAACCATGATAGGTGAAGTGCGGTTCCAGTGTGCGCGAACTTTTGCCATCCAAAATGTAATCCTCCTCCTGCAGCGTGCCCATGAGCGTTCCGATGTCGATATTGCCATCGGGTGAAGTCATCTCTGCATGGCGCAGCCGCACATGCGTGCCGGCCGGGCCATCGGCCTGCAACCGGCACCAGCCGGTGAATTCCTGACCGAAATCGAACACATAGACACCCGGCTTGACCTCCTTCACCGCAACGGGCTTAAACTCGCGGATCACCCGCACAGGTTGGGTACGATCCCACACCAGCGGCACTTCGTTGCGCGGTTGGGACCAAGCCGGTTGCCAGGCACGGTCATCAAAACCGGGCTGATCCCAGCCGGACATTTCCCGGCGGCAATCATAACCTTCGCCATCGAGCAAATCTGACCATCGCACCGGGCCATCCAGGGTGCTGCGCCATTGGCCATCTGTCCCTAGGCGAGCATGGGTGCCGTCCGTCAGTTCCACATCGAGCTGGGCAAGAAATTGCGGGAAATAGCCATAGATGGAGCGCATTTCAAACAGGTTCATATGGCCGGCATACCAGCCATACCCAAGCAACGCACCGATGGCATTCGTCCCCTGTCGGAGCAGGCTGGTGACATCCACAGTCTGATATTGGAGGCGCATACCATAGTCGGTGTAACCGGGAGCCAGCAGTTCATCCCCCACCCGCTGGCCATTGATCCGCACTTCGTAAAAACCCCGGGCCGAAACGGAAAGCGTGGCGCGGCGGATTTGGCCGTTAAGATTAAATTCACGGCGCAACAGGGGCACACGCGACACGGTAAATCGTTTCGTTGTATCCGCCATGCCTGCGTCCAACGCCGCAGAATCCACCAAATCGACCGCCGAGCGGCCATTTACGAGATACTTTTGGGACCATTGTCCGGACTCGATGGAGTCGAAGCAATCCACTCCCGCTCCCACGGCGATGGACCGTGAGCCATCAAAAACGGAAATGCCGCTCAGCGCGACCCCATAATCCTGGCCATCCCAGCAGGACAGGCGGGTAACCGTCAAACGGACATAACGCGCCGTGACCGCCGGAAACTGGAAATGGCACGAGTCATGGCGCGGATTGGGATAATCGTTGGCCGTGTTATCCACCACCAGGTGCGCATCACCAAAATCCCGCTGATCCGCTGCTTCAACTTTGAAGCGCAGCGGAAACATCGCAGTGCGAAAATCACTATTCTGGCCCGGCGGACGGGCAGGTAGGAGATCCACCGCATCCATCCGTTTGCTTACCCCAAGGTCGAGAATTATCCGTTTGACGGCATCGGGCTGCGATGCCAGTTCGCTGCGGTAACAGTGGACCGGCGCCAGCGGCCGGTTGGCCGGGTCCGCGAGGACCGGATCGCTGATCCACTGGGCGCTCCAATCGGAAGGCGAGAGCAATCCCATGCTCCATTTGGCAGGCTGACTCCAAGCGGACGGTTGGCCGGCGCGATCCCAGGCCTTGATTTTCCAAAAGCATGTTTCGTGGGAAACCAGCGGCTGGCCCGCATAAGTAATTTGGGCGCTGGCATCGGTCAGGACCTTGCCGCTATCCCAAAGATCGCCAACATTAGCATTGAGATTGTCGGATGATGAAGCCACCAGAATTTGATAAGCCGACTGTTTCTCGCCGCGTTGATCCGAAGTTAAAACCCAACTCAACTGCGGCTGAACGACGTCCATACCGATAGGATTATCCCGTTGCTCGCAACGCAACTGGCTCACGCCCAATGCAGCGGCCGCTTTCGCGGTCAGCAGGCACACCAAGAGCCCGCACAGTGTCAAAGTCTTCATGGGTTCAATCTGGGAACGGTGGATTTCAATGGAACGTCGATGTTATGACATTAGCGGTCGGACGCAAAATGATAATCGCCTGAACCAATCTCCACCACAACCTGACCGGCTTCGAGCTTAACGGATTTCACACCGGCGACCTTTGCCAGCGGGTGACTGCCTTCGGTGACCGATTGAATATCGCGTGTCGGCAGGAAGACGGTAGCCGTGGTGTTCGCCGGAATGACCACCTGCAATTCAAATTTACCGGCGGTTTTATGCCATTCGCAACGGATCGGCCCATGAATCGAATCATAATTCGCTTTGGCCCAGTCGAGGCCGTTGATGTCTGCGGGCTTGATGATTATTTTTTTGAAACCCGGCGCTGCGGGATCAGGGCGGATGCCGGCCACATATTCATGCAGCCAGATGTTGAGATCGCCAATCATCATGACGATGTTGCGGGAATTCATTCCGGAATCGGCGGTGTCGCCATTCCATAATTCCCAGATCGTGGTGGCACCTTTGGAAATCATATAACCCCAGCCAGGATAGGTCGTCTGCGTCGCAATCGTATAGGCAAGGTCAGGCCGGCCATTGTCCGATAGCACGCGCATCAGATAATGCCCGCCAATCAAGCCGGTCCCGAGGTGATTGTTGCTCTCCACCGTAATTTTTTCGACCAGATGGGCAAACACTCTCGCCTTCTCCTCCGCCGGCACCATGCCAAACGCCAGCGGGAGAATGCCGGACGTCTGGGTACCATTGTCGTAATAGCCAAGTTCGGGATGATAGAAACGGTGGTTAAACGCCACTTTAATTCGATCTGCGAGCGTTTCAAAACGTTCGGCATCCGCGTTTTGACCCAGCAACCGGGCGGACCGCGCCATCAAGCCGAGGTCGTGATAGAAAATCGCCGTGCTCATCAGGCTACCGTCTGTGGTCAGCTTGGGGTCGCTGGAATTGATCACCGTCATCTCCGCCGGGGATCGGGGAGGAAAGCACCAGTCGCCATACGTGTTCCGCGGCATGACGTCATGATCAAGGAAGGTAGCCATGTGGTCAGTCCACAGTTTCATCGAGGTGTAATGCTTTTGCAGAATGCCCAAGTCTCCGTATTGATCGTACAGCATGTGTGGAACCATCATGTAGGTGCTGGCCCAAACCAGACCGTCCTGATACAGCAACCAATAAGCCGGGCAAACGTCCGGCACACTGCCGTCGGGATGCTGATCGTCCTGTATATCAGCCAGCCACTGGGCATATAGCGGTGCCACGTTGAACAGGTACGATTCGCCTTTGGACACTTCCTGCCGGTCACCCATCCAGCCCTGACGTTCATCGCGGGGCAGATCCGTGGGCATACTGCGGTAGTTGTCGCGGACGGTCCAATAGATGTTGCTGGCAATCTGGTTGAGCAAGGGATTGGCACAGGCAAACCCACCCGCCCCGGGTAAATCGTCGTGGACAATTTCGCCTTCAATCGCGTCCAGTCCGGGTTTGCCCGGAAAACCGGTTAACTCCACGTAACGGAAACCATGATAAGTGAAGCGCGGTTCATACGTTTCCGTCCCCTGCCCTTTCACCGTGTAAATATCCTCGGCTTTGGCGGAGCGCAGATTATCCGTGTAGATCATGCCATCCGGCAGGAGCGATTCCGCGTGGCGGAGTTTCACCACGGTGCCAGCTTCCCCGCTGACTTTCAAACGGCACCAGCCCGCAATGTTCTGGCCCAGATCATAGACGTATACCCCCGGCTTGGGATTGGTAACCGTCAACGGATGAAGCTTGCCCGTGACGCGGATGGGTTCACCAATTTGGGCTGATAACACCGGCGCGCCGGGTTCGACCAACTGCACCGGCTGCCAGTTGGCCTCATTAAATTTCGGCTGGCACCAGCCCGGCATTTCCATCCGGGCATCATATTCCTCGCCGTCATACTCATTGTTGGCGCTGATCGGACCGGCGGTGGTCAGCTTCCAGGTTCCATCGCTGACAACTTCGCCCGTTGTGCCATCGGCATATTCGATGTTCAGTTGCAGCCGCAATTTGGGATAACCATAGGACCGCAGGCTCGAACGCGTGTCAAAAAAACGGCCGTTGCCGAGGATAACGCCCACGGCGTTGTCACCCCGACCGAGCTGCTCGGTCACGTCATACGTCCGGTAAAATGCCCGTTTCTCATATTCCGAAAGCGCGGGGGCCAAAACATCATCACCCACCTTTTTACCATTCAAATAGAGTTCAAATAGTCCCAACCCGCAGGCATAAGCCGTGGCACGGCGAACTTTTTTCTCCACGGCAAATTCATGCCGCAAGTAACGGGCAGGCAGCCGCCGGTCGCCATTTTGAATAATCCCCCACGTTTGTGTGCCGTAAACGCCCAGCGGCTTGGCCGCCACCCATGCGTGGTCGTCGAAAGCCGGGGACGTCCATCCATCCTTGGCATCGGTGGCACACTTCCATTGGTCATCCGTGGTCAGTAAAAAATCTTTCCCCGGGCCCAACCGAACCTTCAGCTTGCACAGCAAGCCCGCCGGGTTGGGCGAATTCCCGACATTGCGCGCGACCACCTCCAGCACATTCCGGCCCGGTTTCAAATAAGTACCGATGGCAATGGTTGCCGGCGCACTCCAACTGTCACCATGGCCGGCTTCCTGACCATTGAAATACAGTTGGTATTGATCGTCCGCCGTAATATTGATGATCGCCGAACCCGCCGTCGCATCCGCCGGCAGCTCAAAAACGCGGCGGAAGTAGCGGGTGCAAACCGGCGCGCTCTCTGCCGGATTTCCCTCGGGAAACCAGATCCATTGCGCCCCGGCAAAATCATTGGTTTTTTCGCCCTGATCCAGTCCAATCCAGTTCCCGTGCCAGTCGCTTTGATTGAGCAATCCCATGCTCCACCTGGCCGGCGTGCTCCAGGCCGAGGCCCGGCCAGCCTTGTCCCAAATTTTGACCTTCCAGAAACAGGGCGTTCCGGACGCCAGCGGTTTGCCGCCATAAAGAATGCCGGTCGTTTCATCACTGGAAATCCTGCCGCTGTCCCACAAATCGCCCTCATCGTTGCGAAGTGGTTTTTCCCCGCTGGCCACGAGAATTTCATAGGCGGTCTGGGTTTGACCGCGTTCGTCCGACCGCACCTGCCACATCAGCCGCGGCGGCGCCACGTCAAGGCCCAGGGGATTGACCCGGAATTCACATTGCAAATTCACCGGCATCGTTGCCGCCGACAACGAAAAAATCTCGCCCGACACTAAAGTTGCGGCAATAACAAAAACCGCGCTCAGCTTACAATTGAACAAGTTCCGGCGATTCATGGGTTGTGATTGAATGGGTAACATTGAGATCAGGACCGCGCGTACGCGCTCGGCGACACATGGTTCATGCCGGAATTGAACCAGTTAAGCCAAGATTCAACAATGGAGACAATGACCTATTCAGTGGATATTTTGGCAAACCGCTTCACTCGCCCCTGACCGGGGGCTTTCTGGCGGAAATGTGCTTTAGCGCTGGACGGCCCATGGAACGCGACCGCCACAAGCCGGGCGTCAAACCCGTCTTCATTTTGAAAAAACGGCAAAAATAATGTTCGTCCTCGAAACCGGTCTGTTGCGAAATTTCCTTCACACTCAGTGACGTCTCCGTCAGCAGATTACGGGCGCGCACCAGGCGCAACTCCAGCAGGTACTGGTGTGGACTGGAGCCGGTATGCTGCTGGAAAAGATGGCGGAATGAACTGTAGCTCACGTTCAGTTCACGGGCCAGCGCCTGCGCATTCAGTCCCTTCTCCAGTTCAGTTTGCATCCGGGTGATCGCTTTCTGGACAATCAGCAGTGCCTGGTCATCACCCGCCAATCCCGCCTGCTGCCCGGAGTAAAGGAGTCCCAACATTTGCGCGGTGAAACCCGCCATCACCTGTTGCAGTGCGGGTCGGTTCAGTTTGATGACCGTGAGCAGTTCCGTAAAAAGGGTCAGCCATTTCTCTTCCTGGCCCGGCTTGAACACCGGTGCACGGGATGAAAAAAATTTGTTTTTTACCCAGCTGCGGGCCATGACCCCATCAAAACCCACCCAGTGCTCGTCCCAGCCGGTTTGGGGATCCGGCCGATAACGATGCCAGACGCCGGGAAACAAAAACATCACCTGCCCGGCATCAATCACCTGTCTGGCGCTATGGCGCGACTCAAAAATTCCGCTGCCCCGGGAAATGTAAACCAGCGCGTGGGAGTCGAGAACCCGGCCTTTGGTCCAGTCGAAGTTGTAACCCTTGGGATGTCCGGGCGGCGGATACGCCTGCCCCGGCTGCATTCGCATTTGTCCCGCCGTCGTTACATGCCAGCCCCATTTCCGGTCGCGTACGCTGACCGGAAAATATCGGGAAAAACCTTTTTGGGCGGCAACGGGTTCCATGGGGATGAACGACGGCTAATATGTCGCCCGCCGGTGGCCCAAGTCAAATATGAAACCGGACCATCGAGCTTACTCCTGTCAAATTCCCGAAACCCTTCCGCCTGCTGACCGACGCGGACGGATGACTTCATTCCGCCCAGTCTGGGCCGATTGACACGCCGACTGAATGATCTCCATGGAGGCCAGCCCAAGATCGCCCGGCGAACCATTCAAGGCGTTGCCTAGAATGACCTCAATAAAATGCAACGCCGGCGCCTGGGCCGGATAAACTTCATCGGCCGTCAGGGGTTTGAAATCCGTCCGCTGCCCGGCAAAGTCAATCATCGTCATGGTGCCGCGCCACAGTTCCATTTGCAGAATCGCCCTGGTGCCGAAGAGGCGCACCTCATAGTTGCGTTCGGCGAGCGGCGTTGCCCCGGTGCTGGCCAGCGAAACGAGGGCGCCATTTTCCATGGTGATCGTCAGCGCGTTGTAGATGTCGTTGGGCGCTCCATCGTTTTCAAACCGTGCAAAAACCTCAGCCGGCCGCAAGCCGGTGAGAAATGTGAGATAGGCCGCCGCATGGGATACCTGACAATAAATTTGCCCGCCGCCGGCGATGGCGGGATCGTTGTAGGAGCCCGGGCTCGGCTCGACATAAACATTGGCCTGACCATGCGTGGGCGAGGTGTTGGTGCCGCGCAACAATTGGTCAATCGGGTTGGTCATCAGCACCGAAACCATTTTGATTTCACCGAGCGTGCCCGCGCGGATCAACCGCTGCGCCTCCAAGCCATGCGCGGTGAAATGCCACGGACAGCTCATGACGAGATGCCGCTTTCGCTCCGCCGCCAGTTCGACCAGCTCACGGGCTTCATCGGCCGTGAAGGTCATGGGCTTTTCCAGCAGAACGTGACGGCCACTTTGCAATGCCGCCTTGGCCTGCGCGAAATGGGCATTGGGCGTCGAGGCAATGATGACAGCATCAATTCCTTCCAGCGCGAGCAACACTTCCGCACTGGTGCAGGCGTGTTTCGCGCCAAAATCGCGGGCGGTTTTTTCTGCCCGCTCGCGCTCGCGATTCTGCACGGCCACCAGTTCAGCCTGGGGATGTGAACGGATGGCCGGGATATGGGCGGAAGTCGCCCACCACCCTGCGCCAATCACCCCAATGCGTGCTGTTTTCATTTTAAATTGCCGGAGCATCTTCGCCGGCCCATTCGCAAAGGGTTCACCATGCGGCCATCCACGACGGGCAGAGAAAATGTTGGGCTACCAATTTTTCGTTTTAATGGCGCTTTGACAATGCACAGAATGGCACATCCGGTGGAGAATCTGGCAAATGTCACCAGTGTGGCCGCCTGCTTGAAACTTCTTTGCCATTTACCGACTGGCTGCTTGATTACGCCCATATTAATCACGTACATATCCATGCATGAACTTTTACCATGGCCATCGGCCTTTGTGGCGGGCATGGCCCAAGCGCCAGACACTTCCCTCACCCGCAGGTAAAATCACCGGTCGAAACCGCCTCCTTGGCCCGATTCTGCCTTGGGCGGTAATTGCCTGGCTGGTCACCGATGCCACGGCCCTCTTTGCCAACCAAGGGACCATCAGTCTGGATGCCGAGCGAAAACTGATCACGCTCGTTGACGGCCAGGGACAATTGGCGCTGCGATTGAATTACGATGACCGCTGCGTGTTGGACCAGGTGATCGTGCGCGGGCGTGAAGTGGCGGCGAATTCAGGTGTGAGCAGCGGCATTTGCACCGATGGACACTGGTTCACCACGCAAAGCAACATTCCCGCCCCTACCATCGCCTCCAGAAATGACACTCTCACCGTCACCGGAATTCGCTTCGGCCAGCCGGGAAACGAGGTTGGCGAAACCTGGAAATTTACGGTACTGGCTGACCGCATTGCGTGGCAGATTACCCGAAAATATTCCAAAGCGGCCATGCTGGACGACGCCGCGTTTCCCGAGTGGGATTTCCGCAGTATGTCCGCCTGGACCGGCGGCATGCTGGATAACGGCGGTGTGGTCTGGAACAAATATTTGGAAAC
>CAIJGS010000239.1 GCA_903820285.1 uncultured Verrucomicrobia subdivision 3 bacterium
CTTTATCCCTACAACGGTAATGTGGGCATTTATCATTGTCCGTCGGATCTGTCGCTGGACACTACTTGGAAAGTGCAACGGGACCGCAGTTATTCCATCAGCTGCGGCATGAACTGGGTGAATGACAATGGCGACGGCATCCCGACCAATGGCAGTTTTGCGAAGTTCACCTCTATCATCAATCCCAGCCCGGTCAATGCGTCTGTGTTCATTGATGTTTCCGCCAACAGCATTGACAACAATGAATTTCCCTGCTTCAACCTGGGGGATGCGACCACCTCATATTACAAGCTGCCCACGAGTCGGCACAATAACGGGGGCCTGATCAGTTTTGCGGATGGGCACTCCGAATATTGGAAATGGCGCTCGCCTAACATTCAAGCGGGCAACGCCATACCGGATGCCACCTTGGGCAGCGGCCAGGGCTCCGGCTTTGACTATACTCCCACGGGCTCTTCGCCCGACCAGGATTTGCCCCGGTTGCAGGCGACCTTTCCCATTATTGCAGGCTTTTAACAATTCTCGGCTCAAACCAGATAACCAGAAACCCGACAACTCAAAACAATCATGAAATTAACCAACCCGAAAAAAACACCGATTCCATTGCTGAAGGCCATGACGCAACCACCGCAAGGCTTGGTCCGGTCATGGTGCCAGCTGGTACTGGCATTGATGGTTGCAGTTTGGGCGCTGGCTGGCACGGCGCAGGCGCAAGGCAGCTATTCATTGGTCAGTCTTTTCTCGGTGCCGCAAGGAACCGGGAATATTGTCAGCAGTGCCAATGATCGCGGTCTGGCCTACGATGCGGTATCGAACCTCGTCTATGTTTCCAGTTCCGGTGGTTCCATCGGGGCTTATAATGGAACGAATGGTTCCTATTTGGGCACGTTCAGTCTGTCCGGCGTGGGTGGAGGTACTTTTGCTGTGGACCAGGTGGGCGTGGCGGATGACGGGGCGATTTACAGCCTCAATCTCACCACTACTTCAGCGACGGTCACGAACCGGTTGTACCGCTGGTCCAGCTGGAATGCGACGCCGACGGTCGCGTTTGTCGGGAATCCCCTTACCAACTGCGGTTCCAGTTCCCTTTCTTACATCAATGGCCGTATCGGTGACACCATGGCGGTGACCGGTTCCGGAGCCAATACCCGCATTCTGGCGGGGGTGGCGGCAAAACCCTATTTCTCATTGTTCTATACCACTGATGGACTTAATTTTACCAATACCATCATTGATCTGCCGACGGGTTTTAACATTGCGGCCAACATTTACGGAATCAGCTTTTATACCAATAACACGTTTTTGGTAAAACCGTACAGCTCGACGAACAACACGGTATATCTGGTCCAGTATCCGGCCAATTATGCCTCCCAAACAGTGGTGACCGGGGTGGTGTTGTCCAGCTCCTCCTTGGGCGGGGCATATAATAATACCACGATGCTTTCCTATGCCCCCAGTGCCGGATTTTTGGGAGTGGTTACACCTTCAACCGCGACCAATGGCACCACCCAGGTGGGCGTTTTGAATGGCACCAACATTGCCGGGGGCACGGCTGCGATTACCACGACCACGCTGAGCACGACTTACGCGAATGGCAATGGGACCGGCGGCACGGCTCTCGGTGGAAATGGAAAAACCAATGTTTTGTACGTGCTTTGCACGGGCAACGCCCTCCAAGCCTACTCGCTGGTACTCAGTTCCGCGCCGTTGATCACGGGATTTACGGGCGGCATCACCAATGCCTTCCCGCCGCAGACACTGACGGTTACCTCCGGCGGCAGCACGCCGCTTTCCTACCATTGGTATCAGATTTCCGGTTCAACCACCAATGCGATTACCGATACCAACAATTCTTATACGGCAACAACCGGCGGCACCAACCTCTACTTTGTGGTGGTGACCAACGCCTACGGTTCCGCTACCAGTTCGGTGGTTGGCCTTAGCCTGTACCTGCCGGTGACCAATTCCGTGGTCAGCCAGAACTGGAAAATCGCCCCCGGTGCCAGCGGTTATTCCTTCCTCCCGGCGTCCGGTGATTCCACCCGCGGCATGGGCTATGATACCAACAGCCAGCGCCTGGTGGTCGCCACTACCGGCGGTTCGTTCTATATTCTTGATGGCAATACCGGCACCAACATCGGTACCTTGAGCACATCCGGTCTGCCTCTGACCGGGCAGTTCGCGGCGGATCAGGTGGGAATTGCCGACGATGGCGCGGTTTATGCCGTCAACCTGGTGATTGGCAACAGCCAGACGGCGCTGCTCTATCGCTGGAGCTCACCGTCCAACTCGGTGACGCCGACCGTGGCCTACAACGACAGTGGGGCTTCCATCCTGTACAATGATGGCAACCGTTGGGGTGATACCATGGCCATCCGCGGCGGTGGTGCCAATACCCAGATTATCCTGGGCTCACGCGCCGGCACGAATGTGGCGATCTATACCACTCCTGACGGAATCAATTATACCCCCAGCATCATTGCCATCACCAATGTGACGGCCGGCTTTGCCCAGAATGGCATCGCCTTTGGCGCGGGGAATACATTCTGGGTGAAATCGGTTTTGGGCCACCTTTACGAAATTTCCTACGACCCGGCCGGCCAGGTCGGCGGCGTGGTTTTGGACTATCCGAATCCGTCCAAGGTTCCGAGCTATCAGATTGGCGTGGCGGTGGATCCGGTCAACAACATCCTGGCCGGGGTTGATACGTCAGATGTGAATCATGACCTGAAGCTGTACCAGTTGACCGGTACTTCGGATGCCCCCGTGCTCTTCTCCCAGTCGTTCTTTGCCGCGGCCAATGTGAATGGCAACTATTTCGCGCCGATTGTCCTGAAATATCCCCGCGCGTTTGCAATGGACGTGAACAACGGGTTGCAGGCTGTTACCTATGGCGTCCCGGCCACCACGGCCCCGACCATCACGGTGGCGCCGGCCAGCCAGACGGTGTTTACCAATATTGCCCTGCTGCAATTCAATGTCAGCGCCTCGGGATCCATTCCGCTGTATTATCAATGGCAGTTCAGCACGAGTACCAATCCGGCCGGTTTTGCCAACATCACCGGGGCGACCGGCAGCAGTTACAGTCTGACCAATCCGCCGCTGAGCAAGGCCGGCTATTATCAGGTGGTGGTTCACAACGTGGGCGGATATGCGACGAGCACGCCCCCGGCGTTGCTGACCTTGCTGGTGCCGACCACCAGTCTGGTAGTCACGCAATTGTGGACGGTGCCGCCGGGAATCTATTCCTTCCTGGATAGCTCGACCTACGCTTTGCGCGGTCTGGCGTATGACACCAACACCGGCACGTTGCTGCTGGCGGATCACACCACGATCCATGCGTTTTCTGGAGCCACTGGCAGTTATTTGGGCGATCTCAGCAGCGCCGGTTTGCCCACGGGTGGCAACTGGGTGCTTGATCAAATCGGCGTGGCGGATGACGGCATCATGTATTCCTGCAATCTATCCCTCACCGGACCTGGCTTTGACATTATTCAATGGACTTCCCTCTCGGTGGGGGCGTCGGGTTCCGGCTACGCCTTCGGCGGCAGCACCGGCGCCGACCCGAGTGGCACCGGTGACCGCTGGGGCGATACCATGTCTGTGCGTGGTTCCGGGGTGAATACCGAAATCATCATCGGTTCCTACAATGGTACCAGTGCGGTCGTGTTTGATACCACGGACGGCGCTACTTTTACGCCGCATGTCATCAGTGTCACCGGTGCACCTTTGGGCTTCTCCGGTTTGGGCATCGCCTTCGGTGCGGGCAATACCTTCTGGGCCAAGGGTGGTCATAATTACAACCTCCGGGAAGTGTCCTATGACAAGGTGGCTGGCACGGGCACGATCATAAACACCTTTACGGCCGGCACGCAGGTGCCCAACGATCTGACCGGTCTGAGCGTAGACGTGACCAACAACATTCTGGGCGGTGTGGGTTTCAACGATGCCCCGAATGACTTCCAGCTCTATCTCCTGAGCGGCAATACCAATGCGCCGTCGCTGTTCAACCAGGCGTTCTTCGGTTCCAGCTATGCCAACTCACAGGAAAACGCCGCCAGCGTGCTGGTGGGCGGACTGGGCTTTGCACTGGATGTGAACAACGGCATCACGGCGATCAGCTACGGCATGCCGTCGGCACCGGCGGTCAAAATCACCAGTGTGGCTTACGCGCCCGGAGCGGTGACCCTGAACTGGAACAATACCTTTGACAATCACACGTATCAGGTACGGTACAAGAACAACCTCCCGGATACGTCCTGGACGAGCATCGGTTCACCGATAACCGCCACGGACGCCACGGCGTCTTATGTGGATACCACGGCGGGTGGCAGCTCCCGGTTCTATCGCGTCATCAGCCAGTAAGAGCTCCGATTGACGCGTCCCGCCGTCGGATGACCTCTGTCGGCGGGAGTTTTATTTCAAACTATGCAAAAGATTACGCGGCGAAACTTCCTCGGCAAAACCGCTTTGGCCGGTCTGGCGGCGGGCACGTTCAGCGCTCCGTTCATCCGGGTGGCCCGGGCGGGCGAACCCGGGGCCAATGACAAAATCCGCATCGGTGTCATCGGCTGCGGCGGGATGGGGCAGGGGGATCTGAAATGTTTCTTCCTGAACCCGGAAGTGGAGTGCGCGGTCATTTGCGACGTTTATGACGACCAGTTGGCCAAGGGCGTGGCTATCTGTCAGGACAAGCGCGGCAAGGCGCCGGATACCGTCAAAGATTTCCGTCGCGTGCTGGAACGCAAGGACGTGGATGCCGTATTGATCGCCACGCCCGACCATTGGCATGCACTGCCGATGGTGATGGCGGCGCAGGCTGGCAAGGACATCTACGTGGAGAAGCCGCTCGCCAAGACGATTGACGAGGGGCGCGCCATGGTGGAAGCCTCGCACCGCTACAATCGCATCGTGCAGATGGGGTCGCAATGGCGCAGCGCGCCGCACATCATTGAAGCCACGGAAATCATCCGTTCCGGCAAGCTGGGCAAAGTCAGTCTCGCGCGTGCCTGGGCCTTTCTGGACTGGCTTCCCACCATCGGCCATGTGGCCGACAGCGCGCCGCCGGCCGGGGTGGATTATGACTTCTGGCTGGGACCGGCACCGAAACGGCCGTTCAACCAAAACCGGTTCCTGTTTAACTTCCGCTGGTTCTGGGATTATGCCGGCGGGTTGATGACGGATTGGGGCGTCCATTTGCTGAACATGGCTTCGATGGGATTGCCGGCGGAGAATCCGAAGTCGGTCACGGCCTGCGGCGGCAAGTTCATCTTTGACGATGACTCCGAAACGCCGGACTCGCTGGTGACCGTTTACGAATTCCCCAGTTGCCAGCTCATTTGGGAGCATCGGGCCGGTTTGAACAACGGGCTGAACGGTCGGTCTTGGGGCGTGGAATGGCACGGCACCGAGGGCAATATCATTCTCAACGACACGGGCTGGCAGCTTACCACCGAGCCGAAGCGGGCGAACATCGCATCGCAAAAGGGCCATTCGGCAGGCGATCCACGCGTGCCGCACGTGCGGAATTTCCTGGACTGCGTCAAATCCCGTCAGCAGCCGGTGCTCCCGCTGGATCTGGGGCACCGGATTTCCACGCTCGCGCATCTCGGCAACATCGCGTACCGGACCGGTCACAAGATTGTTTGGGACAGCGAGCGTGAAAAAATCGTGGACGATCACGCGGCGGACAAGCTGGTCGGGGTTAAATACCGTCAACCCTGGCACCTGCCCGGCATGCGCCGCGCCTGAAAGATTTAACATGAAAGTATCTCCTCAAATTCATCGCCGCGACTTTCTGAAGCTCACTACTGCCGGCGCCGCCGGCGTGGTGCTCGGTTCCGGCCTGTCCGGATGTGCCACGGAGTCGTCCGCACGGAAGAAGATTCCCGTGGGCGTGCAGATGTACTCGGTGCGGGAAGCCTGCAAGACGGATTTCTCCGGCACCATCGCTGCGATTGCCAAGATGGGTTATGCCGGCGTGGAATTTGCCGGCTATTGGGGCCGGTCGGCCAAGGACATCCGCAAAATGCTGGATGATAACGGCATTGTCGCGTGCGGTTCCCACACGCCGTCTGAGGATGTGCAGCCGGGCAAGATCGATGCGACCATCGAGTTCAACCAGATCATTGGCAACCATTTCATCATTGTGCCGGACATGACGGGCAAGACCAAGGCGGTGTGGCTGGACAAGTGCGCGCAATTCAACGCGCTGGCAGGGCAGTTGAAGCCGCTGGGGATGTCCATCGGCTATCACTCGCATTACCATGATTTTCATCCGGTTGAGGGCGAACTGCCGTGGGAGATTTTTGGCGGCAACACCAGTGCGGACGTAATCTTGCAACTCGACACCAGCAACTGTGTGGATGGCGGAGCCGAACCCGTGGCCGAACTTCACAAGTTCCCCGGTCGCACGCGCAGCATTCATATCAAGCCCAACGGTGGCGGCGCGGAAGCGGTCATTGGCGAGGACAAGGTTAACTGGCCGGGCGTGTTTGAATTCTGCGAAGGCGCGGGCGGCACGCAGTGGTATGTGGTGGAGCACGAGAGCAGCAAGGCACCGCTGGCGACCATTGAGCGCACGTTTGCCGCGCTTAAAAAGTTTGGCAAAGTCTGACCGGCCGGAGCCGGATTTTGCAAGTCGCATGACCAAAAGCCCCAGCGCCCCTGCCGGCGGTCGCGCGCTCGCCTTGGATGCGCTGCGCGGTCTGGCGATTTTTGCCATGCTGCTATCGGGCCAAATGCCCTTTGGCGAGCACGCGCTGCCAGCGTGGATGTATCACGCGCAGGAGCCGCCGCCCACGCATGAATGGATCGGCACGCTGCCGGGAATTACCTGGGTGGATCTGGTATTTCCATTTTTTCTCTTTTCCATGGGCGCGGCATTTCCGCTGGCGCTATCGCGGCGGATGCAGAACGGCGGATTTACCTGGCGCGTGGGCTGGTTTGTGGTGGAGCGCGGCTTGCTGATGGCGTTCTTCGCGTTGTTTGTTCAGGCGATCCGCCCATATACGATCAGTTCCCATCCCACCATGGGGATCTGGTGGCTGGCGTTGCTGGGCTTTTTCATCTTTTTCCCGATCCTCACCCGACTGCCGGATAAATGGCCGGTCGCGGTCAAGTTGGCTGTTCGCGGCACTGGCTGGCTGGCGGCAATCCTGTTTTGCGTACTGGTAAAATATCCGGACGGCAGCGGCTTCAGTCTGGGGCGGAGCGATATCATTATTGTAGTACTCACCAATATGGCGGTGTTTGGCTCGGTGGTCTGGATGCTGACGCGGGAGCAATGGCTGCCGCGTTTAGGTCTGCTGGGCATTCTCTTCGCCATCCGCCTGTCCAACATGCCGCAACCGACCGATGGCTGGGTGCACGATCTCTGGGCCTTTTCGCCGGAACCGTGGGTATCGTGGATCTACCATCTTTATTATCTCCAATACCTGTGCCTTGTCATTCCGGGCACCATTGCGGGGGATCTAATTTTAAAATGGACGAGCAATGGCAGTCCGGCCGAAGAAGAAGCTTCGTCCAAATGGCGGATGACGGTGGTTGGCTTGTTCATGCTTTCGTTGGTGTTGGTACTGCTTACGGGCATGGAAGCGCGGTGGTTGCTACCGGCCACCCTGACCACGTTTGCCCTGTGCGGCATCGTCTGGAAATTGCTGGCTACGCCGGTGAACCGGTTGGAACAGCTTTACCGGAAACTGTTTTCGTGGGCGGTTTACTGGCTGGTGCTCGGTCTCTTTTTCGAACCCTATGAAGGTGGTATTAAAAAGGACAAGGCGACCCTCAGTTATTATTTCATCTGTGCGGGTCTGGCGATTTGTGTTTTCATTGGGCTGTCCATATTAATTGATGTATTTCGTAAACAGCGCTGGGTGCAACTGTTCATTGATAACGGGCAGAACCCGATGATCGCCTACGCGGGGATTAACAATTTTATCACGCCCGTGCTTGCCCTGGTTGGAGCGGACGGATTGTTGACCAAATTTGCCAGCACACCCTGGCGGGGGTTTGGCAAGGGCTTGATCATCACGTTGCTGATGGCGCTGACCGTAAGCTTTTTGACCCGCCGGAAAATCTTCTGGCGCACCTGATTCATGAAAAATGTTCCAAATAAATTTGGCCGCCGGGATTTTCTGAAGAGCCTAGGGCTCGCGGCTCCTTTGATTTTGGCTGCGCCGGGAGCGGCCGTGGCGGTGGAGACCAATGCGGTTTCCGCTGGCACTCCTTCGCCGCGTGCCAAAGAATTATCTGCCGACCTCGTGGTCGTTGGCGGCGGCCTGGGCGGTTGTGCGGCGGCGCTGGCGGCGGCCCGTAACGGGCTCACGGTGATCATGACCGAGGAGACCGACTGGATTGGCGGCCAGATCACCCAGCAGGTGGTGCCGCCGGATGAGAACAAATGGATTGAGACGGTGGGTGCCAGTCAGAGTTATCAGAACTTTCGCACGGGCATTCGGGAATACTACCGTCGCAATTATCCGCTGACGGAAGCGGCGCGGGCGCAAAAATATTTCAATCCTGGCCGCTGCTGGGTATCCGCCATTGGCGGCGAGCCGCGCGTGGCGCTGGCGGTGCTTTACGAAATGCTCGCACCGTATCTGGGCAACGGGCAGGTGCAGATTTTATTGCAACACAAGGCGGTGTCGGCGGCCATGAACGGGGACCACGTCGAGGCAATCCGCGTGTTGGATACGGAATCAGGCCATGATTTGGTTTTGCGCGCCCCTTATTTTGCGGATGCGACCGAACAGGGGGATTTGCTGCCACTGACCGGGACGGAATACTCACTTGGAGCCGAGGCCAAGTCGGAGACCGGCGAACCGCACGCCAAGGATGCCGCCCAGCCGGGCAATTTGCAGGGGTTCACGATGTGCTTCATCATGGACTATCTCGCCGGTGAGGATCATGTCATTGACCGGCCGGCGGAGTATCAATTCTGGCGCAACTATACGCTCAAGACTTCGGCGGACAAGGTGCCGTATCATTTTCTGACGTTTGAATCGGAGGAATCGAGCAAGATTGGGTTTGATCCCGAAGGTCGCAAGGGCTTCTTCACGTACCGGCGCATTGCGGATCGCGATCAGTTCAAGCCGGGGTTTTATCGCGGTGATGCCACGATTGTTAACTGGCCGCAGAACGATTATTCCTTCGGCCTGATATGCGATGTCAGTGAGGCCGAGGCCAAAAAACACATCAACCGGGCCAAGCAGCTGAGCCTGTCGCTGCTCTATTGGCTGCAAACCGAGGCGCCCCGGCCCGATGGCGGCACCGGCTGGAAAGGGCTGCGCCTGCGTCCCGATATGGTGGGCACGGCGGATGGGCTGGCCAAGTATCCGTACATTCGCGAAGGCCGGCGCATCAAGGCGGATTTCACCGTGCTGGAGCAACACGTTTCCACCGCGGCACGGATGGCGGAGACCGGCTTGAGCAAGGCGGCCGTGCGCGCCACCCCCTATGCCGATTCGGTCGGCATCGGCTCGTACCACATGGATTTACATATCACGACCACCGGCGACCATGGCGCTTTCGGCAGCACGCTGCCATTTCAGATTCCACTGGGGGCGTTGATCCCGCGTCGCGTGGAAAACCTGCTGCCAGCCTGCAAGAACCTCGGGGTGACGCATCTGACCAATGGCTGTTATCGGCTGCATCCGGTGGAGTGGAACATTGGCGAAGCGGTTGGTTCGCTGGCGGCATTTTGCGTGGCGCAGAAGAAGGTGCCCCGGCAGGTGCGGAATCAGCCGGAATTGCTGGCGGATTTTCAGAAGCTGCTGACCGGTGATGGCGTGCGCCTGCATTGGCCGCCGGAAGCCGGGGCGATTTGAGCCAGGGATTTTGTGAAAATCAGTTTTCATCGCAGGATCCAACATCTCATCGTGGGGATGCTCTGCCTGGGCGTGATTCAGGTTCATGCAGCCAATGTTATCACCTCCGATGTCTGTGTTTACGGCGGCACCTCGGGCGGAGTGATTGCCGCAGTCGCGGCGGCGCGGTTGGGGAAGAATGTTTCGCTGGTGTTGGCGAACAATCACGTTGGCGGCATGACTTCTGGCGGCTTGGGCGTGACGGATGTGGGCAATACCGCGTCCATTGGCGGGTTTGCCGGGGAGTTTTATGCCCGCGTCGGGCAGGCGTATGGTTCGACGAACCGGGTATACTGGTTTGAGCCGCATGTGGCTGAGCAGACGTTTCTCCAGATGCTTAATCTGGCGGGAGTGGTTCTCTATACCAATCAGCAGCTCGCGTCGGTGACGATGTCAAATCTGGTCATGACGCAGATTGCCATGACCGATGGCACCGTTTACCGTGCTCGGGAATTCATTGATACCACCTACGAAGGTGATTTGATGGCCATGGCCGGGGTGAGTTGCACATGGGGCCGCGAGGGCACAAATGTGTACAACGAATCACTCGCCGGGGTGGTGGTTAATTCCGTGCAATACCCATGTGATCCGTATGTAATTCCCGGCAATCCCGCCAGCGGTCTGCTGCCGTTTATCCAGTCCGGCTCGCCCGGCACGAACGGGCAGGGGGATAGCCGGATCCAAAACTATAATTACCGGCTGTGCCTCACGCAAAATGTCACGAACCAGATACCCATCACCGCCCCGACCAATTATGCGGAAACCAACTATGAATTGATGCATCGCTACATCATTTCTTACACCGCGACCAATGGTTCCGTGCCTTTGAACCGATTGATTGACGTCCAGCAACTCATTCCCAATGGCAAGACGGACATCAATGCCTATGCTGATATTTCCACCGATTTCATTGGCTACAATTACACCTATCCCACGAACACCTATGCCGGGCGGCAGCTCATTTGCCAGCAGCATAAGAATTATATCTCCGGCCTGTTATATTACCTGGCCACCAGTACCAACGTGCCGCTGAACGTCCGGACGAATATGCAGTCGTGGGGTTACGCAAAAGATGAATTCCAGGACAACGGCGGCTGGCCGTATCAGATTTATGTGCGTGAAGCGCGGCGGATGGTGAGTGATTATGTGATGCAATTGTCCGATGCGCTTGGCGGTCGGGCGGCGACAGATTCCGTTTCGCTGGCGAGCTATACGCTGGATTGCCACCCGGATGCGCGGTTTGCGGTCAATGGAGTTTCGGTGACCGAGGGTGGCATTGGCACGGCGGTGCCGTTTCCGTATCCGGTGAGCTACCGGTCCATCATTCCGAAGGTGGGGCAATGTCAGAACCTGTTTTGCACGTTTGCCCTGTCGGCCAGCCATGTGGGTTTTGCCTCGGTGCGCATGGAGCCGGTGTTCATGATGACGAGTCTGGCAGCGGGCGAGGCGGCGGCGTTCGCCATTGATGACATTGTGCCGGTGCAGCA
>CAIJGS010000240.1 GCA_903820285.1 uncultured Verrucomicrobia subdivision 3 bacterium
CTCCACCTTGAGTTGCGGATAATGCACGCGCGCGCGTTGTACCGCGGCGGCGATGGCGTTGGGCTCGGCGTCGCGCAGGGCGGCGAGATGGTTGTCTTTGATGAGTACCAAGTCGTAGAGACCGGTGCGGTGATTGGTGGCGCCGCCGCAGGCCACGGCATATTTTTCAAACCGCCGCCAGCCCGGCGTGGTTTTGCGGGTGTCCAGTATCCGGGCATTCGTTCCGGCTACCGCTTCTGCGTATTTTGCCGCCGCGGTTGCCACCCCGGACAACCGCTGGACAAAGTTCAGGGCCACGCGCTCGGCGGTGAGCAGGGCGCGGGCCGGGCCCCGGATTTCCAGCAACGTTTCACCCGCAGCGAGCGACTGGCCATCGCGGCTGGCGTATTTAAATTCCACATCTGCTGACAGCTCGCGAAAGGCGGTCTCGGCAAAGGCGAGCCCGGCCAACACCAGTGGTTCACGGGCACGCATGATGGCCCGCGCCCGGCTTTGCTCCGGTACGGTGGCCAAAGTCGTGACATCCCCCGGACCGATGTCTTCCACCAGGGCGGCGAGAACGGCGGTCCGGATTTCAGCGGCGGTCAGTTCCATGCCTCCATGGTGGCGGCAGGCGGAAAAAGCAAAAGCAAAAAGCGTGGGCCAGGTGGTTTGTAGTCATAACTTATTAATTGACCAACTGCGATTGTCGTTTTAGGGGCGTGAGCTGGGCTTTTGGTTCAAACCCCTAAACTGCAACCTATAATTAACTCTGTCATCCTATGAAATATCTGCTTGTCACGCTTTCCGCCAGCCTGTTGCTGTCGGTCGCCGCCACGGCGGGTCCGGTGATCACCTTTACCTATGTCAGTAATCTGGCCAGTTCGGATAACACCACTTTTCTGGTTAGCAATACAGACCTGGCGACGTCCTTCACCATGGGGGGGGCCAGTTCCACCCGCTATGCGGCCGGTTTGCTGCTCGATGGGGTGAGTTCCTCCGGCATTGTCCATCCGAATATTTCTGCCGGCTATAATGCTTATATATACTCGGATGCCAGCGGTTCACCGGGCATTGTCCTGTATACGTTCACCACGGAATACAATGCCTCGCCCAAAGCCCTGGTGACTTTTCCGGCTCCCGCCAATTCCACGCTTGCGGCGGACACCACCTACTGGCTGGTCTTAAAAACTTTGGGGACGGGATACCCCGGCACTTGGGAAGCCACCACGGTTGACTCGTCCACCTCGCCGAACGACTGGACGATTCCGGGCGGGGAGAAATCCCTGCTAAGCGGCACGTCCGCCAATACTCCGCTGTTTCAGATTGTCGTAACCCCGGAACCCGGCACCCTGGCCCTCGCCAGTTTGGGCGGGCTTGGCCTGACGCTGTTCCGCCGCCGCGCCTGAAGCGTGGGGCCAGTTCCTTATGCCGGCTGAGAAGCCGGCGTTACCTCATAACTTCCTCGAGCGAATGCTGGCGGAAGTTTTTCCATTTATCAGCCTGCCGGCTTGGGTGGCCATTCATCGGGCTGGCAGTTCCAGGACAGTTTTGAATCCGGAGCCGGTGGCGGAGCTGGCATTGCGATGTCGCCGTGCCCGTTCAAAATTCCCTGGTTGTGAGGGTGAAAAAACAAAATGACCAAAAGTGTGCTAACTCCATTCAATTTCATGCAAACTGATTGACAAAAAGGGGATGGTTTCAGACAATTCAAACCTGTTGGAGAAAACGTTTAATTTTAAACCCATTAACATAAACAATTTATAATACGATAATCCTATGAAATGCCTCTCTGCTATCATTCCCGTGAGCCTGCTGCTGGCTGCTGCCACCGCCATGGCTACTCCGGTGCCCAACCTCTACACCAACGTCAGCAATCTGACCAGTTCGGATACCACAACGGTTACGATTAACAACGCCGGCGAGGCGACTTCTTTCACCACGGGTGTGAAAGCCTCCACCCTCTATGCGGCCACTTTATTGCTCGACACCGTTTCGGGACCGACTCTTGTGGTTCACCCCAATGCAGTCGTGGGCTATGATGCTTACATTTATTCGAATGCGAGTGGTGCGCCGGGCAGCCTCCTTTACTCCCTGACCGGCGAATCTGCCTTTTCCAACAAATCCTTGGTGACGTTTCCCGCGCCGGCCAATTCCACCCTCGCGGCCGACACCACGTACTGGCTGGTATTGAAAACTGCACAGACAGGTTATACCGGCGAATGGGAAGCTACCGCCGTCAATTCATCCACCACTCCGGTGGACTGGTCTATCCCGGGCGGCGAAGTCAATCTGGGCGGCGGTTCCTCCGCCAACACACCGCTGTTTGACATCGTGGTCACCCCGGAACCCGGTACGATGGCCTTGGCCGGTCTGGGCGGTCTCGGTCTGATGATTTTCCGCCGCCGCGCCTGAAGCGTGGCTCCAGTTCCGTTTGCCGGTTGAATGGCTGGCTCCGATTCATAACTTCCGCAAGCGAACGCTTGCGGAAGTTTTTCGTTTTATTACGTTACCTGCATGCACTACCGTTCCTTGGGCCGTACCGGCTGGAAAGTTTCCGAAATCAGTTTTGGTGCCTGGGCCATTGGCGGCGCCTGGGGCAACGTGAACGATGCCGAGTCCCTGGCCGCTCTGCACGCCGCACTCGATGGCGGTGTCAATTTCTTCGATACCGCCGATGTTTATGGCGATGGCCATAGCGAACGATTGCTTGCAAAGCTTAAAAAGGAGCGCAAGGAGACTTTTTATATCGCCACCAAAGCCGGCCGCCGGTTGCCTCAGCAAACCCTCGCCGGCTACAGCCGCAAGAATCTCACCGCCTTCATTAACCGAAGCCTGAAAAACCTGAACACCGAGGCGATTGATCTGCTTCAGTTGCATTGCCCTTCCACGGAGGTGTTCTACGCGCCAGAAGTGTTCGGCATTCTTGATGACCTCGTCAAAGCTGGCAAGTTGCGCCACTACGGCGTGAGCGTGGAAAAGGTGGAAGAAGCCCTCAAGGCCATTGAATATCCCAATGTCCAGTCGGTGCAGATCATTTTCAACCTGTTCCGGCAGCGGCCGGCGGATCTGTTCTTTGCCGAAGCCCAGCGCCGCAACGTCGGCATTCTGGCCCGCGTGCCACTGGCTTCCGGGCTGTTGTCCGGCAAAATGACGCGCAACCATCACTTTGCCAAGGATGACCACCGGAATTTTAATCGCCACGGCGAAGCCTTTGACCGAGGCGAAACTTTTTCCGGGGTGGATTTTGCCACCGGCCTGAAAACCGTGGAAGCCCTTCGTCCGCTCGTTCCCCGGGGTGCCAGCCTGGCCCAGTTTGCATTGCGTTGGATTCTGGAGTTTCCCGCCGTCACCTGCGCCATCCCCGGGGCTAAACGGCCGGACCAGGTCACGGAAAACCTCGCCGCTTCGGAACTGAAGCCGCTTTCCCGGCCCACCCTCAAGAAAATCAACGCCCTGTACGAGCGCGATATCAAGCCCCTGGTGCATCAGTACTGGTAACCTTGCCTTGGAGGTTGGATGTTTGGCCGCCCCGGTCCAGTTTCCCTTCGAAACCACCTTGCCGCTTCGCAGGGTTTGCGTTAGTGTGCCAGCAATATGGATATACCGCCTCCTGCTTCACCGGTGCCGCCCCCGCCACCCTTGCCGCCGTTGCCGCCGCCGCCAGTGATTACTCCGCCGCCCGTGCGTCCGCGCAAGAGCTACGGCTGGATGGTCGTGTCCATCGTCTTGTTTGTTTTGCTCGGGTTTTGCGTGCTGGCCCTGCTGGTGCGGCCGTTTACCCGGGGCATGAATCATAACCTGCGTGGCGAGGCCTTCGGCTCCGCGCGCGAGGCCGGCCCCAAACTGGATGAGTTTTCCCTCGAAAACAACAAGTCTGAAAATAAGATCGCGGTGATCTCCATTGATGGCGTCATCAGCGGCCACGAATTTGACCAGTCCGGCAACAACTTGGTGGATCTCGTGGCCGCGCAGCTTGACCAAGCCCGGGACGACAAACATGTGAAGGCGGTCATTCTTAAGATGGATTCCCCCGGCGGCGAAGTGCTGGCCTCCGATGAAATCTACCGTGAGATCCGCGATTTCCAGGATGACACCAAGAAACCCGTGATTTGCTCGATGGGCAGTCTGGCAGCCTCCGGCGGATATTATATTTCCGCTGGTTGCCGCTATATTGTGGCCAATGAACTGACCCTGACGGGGAGCATTGGCGTGATCATGCATGGCTGGAATTATCGCGGCCTGATGGACAAACTCGGCGTCGCCCCCATGACCTACAAGAGCGGCAAGTATAAGGACATGTTGAGCGGCGAACGCGCCACCAACGAAATCCCCGCTGGCGAGCATGACATGGTGCAGGGCCTGATCAACGAGACTTACGAAAAATTCAAGGGCGTCGTGGCCGAGGGCCGTTCCACCGCCCATGCGCTGAACAAAAAAGACGGCAAAGCCCTCGCCGATAACTGGGAAGACTATGCCGATGGCCGCGTGGTTTCCGGCAAACAGGCGCTGGAACTGGGACTGGTGGATGAACTGGGCAATTTTGACGATGCAGTGGATCGGGCCCAAAAAATCGCGCATATCTCCGATGCCAACCTGGTTGAATACCGCGAGCATTATGACATTTCGGATTTGTTTTCCATGTTCGGCCAGAGCAGCCAGTCCCATGACATCAAGCTGAGCCTGGGCATCGAACCACCCAAGCTGCAGGCCGGCCTGCTCTATTACCTGGCTCCCACCTTTGTGAATTGATGAAAAACGTCACGGTCATCGCGCATCCGCTGGTGCGGCATAATCTCACCCGGCTGCGCGACGAGAAAACGGAGTCACCGGAATTCCGCCGGTTGCTGGGCGAGATCGCGACGTTGATGATCTATGAGGCAACGCGTTCACTGAAGGTGAAGAAGGTGTCGGTCCGCACGCCTTTGGAAACTACCACCGGCTTTGAGCTGGAACGCGAGGTGGTGCTGGTGCCCATACTGCGGGCGGGGCTGGGCATGCTGGATCCCATTCTCAATATCATACCGCATGCGCGCGTCGGTTTTCTGGGCTTGAAACGGGAGGAAAGCACGCTGCGCGCGCATCTGTATCACAACAGCCTGCCGAAGGATCTTTCGCAGCATGAAATCATTCTGATTGATCCCATGCTCGCCACTGGCGGCAGTGCCGTCGCCGCCTTGGATTTAATCAAGGAACGCGGTGGCCGGCGCATCAGGCTAGTGAATCTGGTGTCCTCGCCGGAAGGGATTGCGTGCGTGCACAAGCATTACAAGACGCTGCCGATTTTCACGGCGGCAATTGACCGGGAGCTGAACGGGGTTGGGTATATTTTGCCGGGGCTGGGCGATGCGGGGGACCGGTTGTTTGGGACGTAAGCAGCAAGTTCCGCCGTTTCACCGCCGGAACCGCTCCGTCCACACACAGAGCAGCGGCGTCAGCCAGCCGTAGAGAACTTTCGCTCCCAAGACACCTAGGACGGTGGCCGCCACCACGTCAGAAAGATGGTGCCAGGCGTTGGCAATGCGCGACCACATCACCAC
Source organism: uncultured Verrucomicrobia subdivision 3 bacterium (assembly GCA_903820285.1). GTDB lineage: Bacteria > Verrucomicrobiota > Verrucomicrobiia > Limisphaerales > UBA11358 > UBA11358. The sequence continues at coordinate 5,520 of CAIJGS010000240.1, forward strand.
CAAGGCAAATACCCATGCCACCAGTCCGGCCCGGCGGTCAATCATCCACGCCGCCATGGCCAGCCCGGCCACCGTAGCCGAGTGGCCTGACGGGAAGGAGCTGAACTCCGGCCGGGCGATAATCCAGTGGCCATCGTGCCAGATGCCATAAAACCCTTGCGGCACGGCGGTGTTGCTGGGCCGGGTCCGTCCAATGAAGGTGCGCAACACGGTGGCCGCCAGCCCGGTGATGCCGCCGGTGGCAATGACGAATAATATTCCCCGGGCCATTTCCAGCCGGTGACGGCGGATCTGGATGGCTGCCGCCAACAGGCCGGCGAGGCCGATGAGCCACCATTCCCCAATTTTGGAACACCACCAGGCGAAGTTTTCCCAAGCCGGCTGGCCGCGCACATTCAGGGCGCCATCCACCACGCCATCCAACGGAAATGACAAGGCGATCGCCACGACGGACAGCCACAGCCACGGGGATTTGATCCCGGCCGTTGACGCGGTCCCAATCTGGTGGCGCGGAGCTAACATGAGGTTCCCACTCTAGCGCGTTCGGCTTGCAAAATGAAACAGAAAACCATACCGTCCGCCTGCGTCACGATTCAATCCGGCGCCGTTACATGGCCTCCATCTTATCCAGACTTGCCGCCCGTCCCCGCGCCAGTGTTTTAGCCTTGGGATTACTGCTGCTATTGAGCGGCAACTGGGTGCTCCCGCTGCTGGACCGTGACGAACCCCGCTTTGCCGAGGCGGGTCGCGAAATGCTTCAGCGCCACGACTGGATTATTCCTTGGTTCAATGGCGATTACCGCTTCGACAAACCCCCACTGATCTACTGGTGCGAAACGGTGTTTTTCCGACTGTTTGGGGAAAGTGATTTTACCGCCCGTCTGACTGGCGTTTGCTTTACTGTGGGCACGGCATTGCTGCTGGTGGAATGGGGACGGAGGCTCAACCGTTTGCGGGCCGGCTTCTTTGGCGCCCTTATTTTCCTCACCTGTTTGCAGACCCAGATCCATGGCCGGTTGGCCGTGGCGGACATGCCCATGGTTTTCTTCGTGACCATGGCGGCATGGAGCGGTTGGGAGTTTACCCGTCCACAAGCGAGACACCCGCGCTCCTGGTGGCTGGTCTTTTTTGCGGCACTCGGCTTGGGCTTTCTCGCCAAAGGCCCCATCGCCTGGCTGCCCATTGCCGGGGTCATCCTGTTCCGCCGCCGCCATCCAGAAGCTGTGACGTTGCGCGCCGGTCAAATTTGGACCGGTATTGCCATCACGCTGGCCATCACGCTGGCTTGGGGCATGCCAGCCGTGATCCTGACGCACGGCGCATATTTGTCCATCGGACTGGGCCAGCATGTCGTTTACCGATCCGTCGGCGTGGTAGATGGTCACGGCGCGGCCGGTTGGCTGGGGTATGTGGCGATGCTTCCGCTCTATTTCCTGACCTTTTTCCTTAGCTTTTTTCCCTGGTCACTGCGGTTTCCGGACCGGCTGCGGGCGTGGTGGCCGGAACGTCGCCAGGACGTGCTGGGCAGTTACCTGATGTTACAGGCAGCCATCGTATTTATCGTGTTCTCCCTGGTTCGGACCAAGCTGCCGCATTACACGCTGCCGGCCTTTCCCTGTCTGGCCTTCTGGCTGGCCTTGCAAATGGAGGGCCGGGCGGATTTCAGCCGCTGGTTTGGCTGGCGGGTAGCGGGGATGACCGGCGCCACGCTCGCTCTTACCTGGCTCGGTTTTGCCTGTTTTCGTCCATTGTTTCTAAGCGATAAAATCTGGAGTGAAGTGCAATCCCAAGTGCATCCGGAAACCCGGGTGGCTTGCGTGGATTACGGTGAGGCGAGTCTCGTCTGGAAATTCCGTAGTGTTTCCACCAACTACCTGCTGCTGTCGCCCACACCGGAGCAGGTGACAAACTTTCTGGCGCAGCCGGGCCCGTGGATTTTTGTGGCACCGACCAACTATGTCCTGGCCGCCAATGCCTTCACCAATGGCGCCACCAGTCTCCATTTTACCGGTTATGATGTCAGCCGCTGGAAACCCGTCCGCCAGACCTTCCACCTCGCCGGCTGGTCAATCCCCGGCTGGGTGCTAAAACCCCGGCAGTGGGAACTGACCGCCCTCTTTTCACCGGTCAATAATCTGAAATAATGTTTTCCTAAATTTGTTGCCATGATTTCTAATTAGGTTTAAAAATAAATCAAAGGTGACGGGTGTGGCGGACGTCTTATTGGTCAATGTTGGTATCGCTGAGGCATTAACGTCGAGTATTTGCTCGACAATCAGTGGTCCGAACGGGAAACATATATCTGAAATATGGCAAGGCTGGTAATTACATCAACCGAAGTGCCGGGGGCCACACTTGAACTCCGTTTGGGGGTAAACCGGGTGGGCAGGGCGCCCGATTGCGATTTCATCCTCCCGCATCCCACCGTCTCCTCGCATCACTGCGAACTGATTCTGTCTGCCGACGGCGTCCTATTGCGGGATTGCGACTCCACCAACGGCACCTTCCTCGGCGAGCAGCCGGTCAAGGATTTGTGGCTGGAACCCGGCCATGAACTCCGGTTCGGGGACATCAAGCTCCGGGTGGAAACCACCGATGCACATATTGCCATACCCAAAATCGAGCGGGAAATTCCGCCCGCCCCCATCCAGTTGGAAGACGGCTCGTTCCTGTGCGTGCGGCATCAAGATACCCGGGTGACCTTCCAGTGCACCAATTGTAATGAAACGATGTGCACGGCCTGTGTGCATGTCATGCGTCGGCAGGGGGGCAAAGCCCTTTACCTGTGCCCGATTTGCAGTCACAAGTGCGAGCCGATCGTATCCGAAGACAAAATCAAAAAGAAAAAGTCCTTCCTCGGTCTGCTGGAGGAAACCGTCCGGCTGCGATTCGGTGGCCGACCCAAGCGATAAGCGGGGCGGGCGCGGCTCAGGCCGCCAGAAATTTGGCCGTCATCTTTTCCAGCGCGTCAATCCACAGCGGATGTTCGTTCACGCACGGAATTTGCGCGTACTCTTTGCCGCCCGCCTCGATGAACGTTTCCTTGCCGCGGATGCGCAGTTCTTCCAACGTTTCAAGGCAGTCCGAAACAAAGGCGGGCGAAATGATCAGCAGTTTTTTAATGCCTTCCTTGGCCAGGCGTTCCAATTCAAAATCCGTGTACGGCTTCAGCCAGGGATCTTTGCCCAGCCTCGACTGAAAGGACACCGACCATTTGCCAGCCGGCAGCTTCGCCGCCTTCGCAAATTCTTCCGCCGTGCGGAAGCACTGGTGGCGGTAGCAAAACTTATGTGCTTCACTCGGCGTGTTGCAGCAATTGGCCCCGTTCAGGCAATGGTTGTGGGTGGGATCGGATTTCCGGAGATGCCGCTCCGGGATGCCGTGAAAGCTAAAGAGCAGGTGGTCATAATCCTGCTGTAAATAATCCGCCGCCACGGTCGTCATGGCCGTGATGAATTCCGGCATGTCGCCATAGGGCGGCTGTACCGTGATCTTCATCTTTGGCGCCAGTTTGGCCGCGACTTCCTGCACGCGCACCACGGCGGTTTCGTAGCTGGACATCGCGTAATGGGGGAAGAGCGGAATCAGGTACACGTCGTCCACTCCTTTGGCCGCCAGCTTGCCGATTACATCCGTGATGGAGGGATTTTGATAGCGCATGGCCAGTTCCACGGGCACCTTCAACCGCGCCTGCAATTTTTGCTGGACCTTGCGGCTGGTGGCGATCAGCGGTGAGCCTTCAGGTGTCCAGATGGACTGATAGGCATGCGAGGCTTCCTTGGGGCGATTGATCAGAATCAGGCCCACCACAAACCGGCGCACCGGCCAGGACACGTCGATGACGCGGCCGTCCATGAGAAATTCGTTGAGGTAGCGCCGCACATCCGGCACGGCGGGTGAGTCGGGCGAACCAAGATTGACCAATAGGATTGCTTTGCTCATGACGAAAAACTTTAACCCTTTTTGGCGCGCCTGAACACAAATTATGTTTAGCGGTGATTGGCGAAGTCTAACCGTTTATTGCCAATGGCGGTGGGTCAATTGCTCCGTTTTCACCATCAATCCTCCGATTCACCTTACCGCAAATCCGCCAGCGCCGCCAGATTACGCCAAGAAATGACCTGAGTCTGTTTGCGTTGCTGCGCCTCACTGCCGCCGTAAACCAGCCAGGCGCGCGCGGCGGGGGATTCAGCCAGCGTCAGCCAGTATTCCAACCCGGAGAAATAATCTGCATTCACCGTCTGGCCGGATTTAATTTCCACCGGGGTCAGTCGATCGGGGTGTTCCAGCAGTAAATCCACCTCGTGTCCCGACCGGTCGCGCCAGAAATACAGATTGGAGGGCAGCCCGCAGTTGAACCGGGCTTTGAGCGCTTCACTGACGACCCAGTTTTCAAACAATGCTCCGCGCTGGGGATGCGTCATGATCTGCCGGGCTTCCCGAATGGACAGCAGCCACGCTGCCAGCCCGGTGTCGTAAAAATACAGCTTGGGCGTTTTGATTAGCCGCTTGTTGAAATTGCGGTGGTGTGGTTGCAGTTGAAACACCACGTAGCTGGCTTCCAAAATGGAGAGCCACGCTTTGGCGGTGTTATGGGTGATGCCCGCTTCGCTGCCCAGTTGGGACAAATTGAGCAGCTGTCCCACCCGGCCCGCACACAGCCGCACAAATCTTTGGAACGAGGTCAGGTCTTGCACGTTTACCAATTTGCGTACGTCACGCTCCACATAAGTCTGGATATAATTCGCATACCACAGGGAGGGATCCAATTGGCGGTCATGCACCGGCGGGTAGCTGCCCCGCCACAGGGTTTCATCCAGCCCGGGTGGCTGGTCGCCATAGGCTTCCTGACAGGAAAACGGCAGCAATTGCACCATGCCAATGCGTCCCGCCAGCGACTGGGTGATGCCTTGAACCAGACTGAATTGCTGGGATCCGGTCAGCACAAACCGGGCTGTTTCCCGGGTTGAATCCAGCACTTCCTGGAGATAGGAAAACAACTGCGGACAGTTTTGCACCTCGTCTAAAATGGCTCCGCCTTCATATTTTTTTAGAAAGCCCCGCGGGTCCACGGTGGCCCGTTCCCGGGTATCCGGATTTTCCAGCGAGACATAAGGCTTGTCCGGAAACACGGCCCGGGCCAGCGTCGTTTTGCCCGCCTGCCGGGGACCGGTAATGGCCAAGGCGGGATAACCTTTGGCCAGCCGGTGCACCAAAGCTTCCATTTCACGTTTGACCATGACAGCAATCTAAGCCTGTTTGGCTAATTGTCAATTCGATTGCCAATTAGCCAAATTGGTGGGTCGAATGCATATAAAACACTAGTGTTAAGCAGTATATGATGTTGGCTTTTGCCTGCAAGGTGCGGCTCATCACGCCGTTTCCAGCAGTTTCCCCGCCCGTTCCGCCATATTCACGCCGGAGACGATCGAATCGCCCAGGGAGACGCCGTCGCGATAGTGTCCTGCAAACAGCAGGCCCGGGGTGCGACGTTCGATGTCGTTCAGCAGTTCGCGGTATTTTCCATAGCCGACGTTGTATTGCGGGATGGCGCGAGAATAGAAGGCGCAGTGGGTGAATGCCGGTTTGCCTTTCACTCCGAGCAGGATACGCAAATCTGCCATCACCACTTCCACCAGTTCATTTGGTGGCAAGCTGGCCAGCTCGGGATAGCGGGCGCCGCCGACGTAGCTCGTGAGCGTCAGATGACCTGCCGGGGCGCGGTCCGGAAAGAGTGCAGAGGAGAAAATCGTGCCCAGGATTTTGAAACCGGCAATTTTAGGAATCAACATGCCAAAGCCGGCGCAGGGGTGTGTTACATCTTCACGCCGGAAACCCAGCACCACGCTGGCCACCGGCGGGTAACTGATTTCTCCGAACGGTTTGAAATCCACGGCCTCGCCGCCCGCATTATCCACCGTCAATTGCGCCAGCCCATGGGCGGTGCCACAGTAAATGACAACGTCATGCTCCGCGCGGCCGGCCGGGGTCACCACCGTCCAGCCTTGGGCGGTACGGCTCAGTTTTTCGACGGGCGAGTTCAGTTTCAACGAATTGCCGAGCTGGGCGGCCAGACCGTCGGGCAACACCTGGAGACCTTCATCGAAGGAAAATTTGGGGGCGCGATCCTTCGCTACTTCGCCGGATTTTTTCCGGGCGCGGGCACCGAGAATATTGCCCTTGATCATGGAGCCGTAATTATCCTCCAGCGCCTTGAGCTTGGGAAACGCATGCGGCAGCGAGAGCTTATTCGGATCACCGGCATAAATGCCAGCCACGAGGGCATCAATCGCGTGGTCGAGAAATTCCTGGTTGAACCGGCGCACCACAAACTGGCCGATGCTTTCCTCCACGCCATCGCGGCGCGGCTTGATGAACGGTTCGCGCAGCACGGCCAGCTTCGCCTTGAAGGAAAACAGTTCGGTGGTTAAGAACCCCGGCGGCGAGCTCGGCATCGGAATCGGCTTGCGATGGCGCACCAAGTACCGCGCCTCGGCCTTGGGATCGGGCGTGAGGCGGCGCGATTCCAGTCCGGCATCACGAACCAGTTGGGCGATTTTTGGGGAGGTTTCGAGAATGGTGTTCGGTCCGTACTCCGCTAGAAAACCGTCTTTACGGATGGACTGAATGACGCCCCCGGCGCGCGGGCCGCCTTCGTAAACCGTCACGGCTACGCCCTGGCGTTTTAAATAAAACGCCGTCGTGAGCCCGGCAATGCCGGCGCCAATGATGGCTGCGGAACGCATAACCTCAGTTTACTCCTCATCGGCCACGGGGCCAGACGTTTTCCGGGTTTTGGCATAAAACACCTTCCACAGCACTAGTCCATGGGCCGGAGCAGTCATGCCAGCCACGCGGCGGTCGGTTTTTTCCAGCATGGTTTTGACTTCCGCCGGCGGGAATTTGCCCAGGCCCGCCTGCACCAGGGTGCCGACGATGCCGCGGCACATCTTGTAGAGAAAACCGTCGCCTTCAATGATCACCTTGAATTCCGGGCCGGATTTTAGCACCTGACAGCGGGTCAGGTTGCGCACGGTGCTGGTGCGCTCGTAGCCGGGATTCGAGGTGAACGAACGGAAGTCGTGCTTGCCGACAAAATATTTTGCCGCCGTGCGCATGATTTTTATATCCAGCGTACGCGGCACGTGCCACGCCGTGTGGCGGAGCAGGGGATTCATACCCGCGTGATTCCAGATAAAATAACGATACTGTTTTCCGCTGGCATCAAAGCGGGCGTGAAAGCGGGGCTTGGCCGGGGCCACGGAAAAAACACGGATGTCCGGCGGCAGATGGGCGTTGATGGCCAGCGAGAGTTTGTGCGGCGTCATGCGCGCCTCGGCGGGCGTCACGGAAAAATGCGCCACCATGCCAATCGCATGCACGCCGGTGTCGGTGCGACTGGAACTGTGCAGGCGCGGTCCGCTGGGAAACAGTTTGGCGAGCGCAGCCTCGACGATCTCCTGCACGCCGGTGCCGATTTTCTGCACCTGCCAGCCCTGATAGCCGGTGCCATCGTAGGCGATGACCAGTTTGTATTTCTTTTCCGGCGCGGACACGGTGGGTTCGGTGGACACGGGGATCAAATGCCGTCGAGATAACTCTGGAGCAGAATCGCGGCGGCCATTTTGTCCACGTTCTCCTTGCGTTTGTCCCGGCGGACGCCGCCCTGGATCAAAACTTTGTTTGCCTGCGAGCTGGTCAGGCGTTCATCCCACAGGCGGATGGGCACGGGGATGGCGGCTTTGATGGCGGCAACGAAGACCTGCACCTTTTGCGCGGCCGGGCCATAGCTGCCGTCCATGTTGCGTGGCAGCCCGATGAGGATCAGGTCAACCTCCTGCTCGCTGATCAGTTTTTTCAACCGTTCGAGAGCGTCCACGAACGGCTCGGCGAGAATGTATTCGAGCGGCTGCGCAATGGTCTTGGTCGGGTCGCTGACGGCGACGCCGATGCGCTTGCTACCATGGTCGAGGGCGAGAATTCGCATGCGGCCTATGTTTGCAGTTGGCGGACGATGTGTCCACCCTTTGCTCGGTCTGCCTGAGCGATCCGGCTGGATGCCTTCATGCTCCCTTTCCCGAAATCCGAAACCGCTCACTCCCACTCAATCGTGCCGGGGGGCTTGCTGGTGATGTCGTACACGCAGCGGTTCACACCCTTCACTTCGTTGATGATGCGGCTGGCGAGTTTTTCCAGCAGGTCGTAAGGGAGCTTTACCCAGTCAGCGGTCATGCCGTCCTGCGATTCCACGGCGCGGATGGCAATGGTGTATTCGTAAGTGCGTTCGTCGCCCATCACGCCGACGCTGCGCACGGGGAGCAGTACGGCAAAGCTTTGCCAGATCTTGTAATACAGTCCGCTGGCCTTCATTTCCTCGACCACGATGGCGTCGGCGTTGCGCAGAATTTCGCAGCGGGCGGGGGTGACTTCGCCCAGGATGCGCACGGCCAGGCCGGGTCCGGGGAAGGGTTGGCGCCAGACGATTTCCTTGGGTAAACCCAGTTCTTCGCCGAGCAGACGGACTTCATCCTTGAACAGGCGTTTCAACGGCTCAATGAGCTTGAACTTCATGTTCTTGGGCAGGCCGCCCACGTTGTGGTGGCTCTTGATGAGCGCGGCCGGGTTGCCGGCGATCGGCACGGATTCGATGACGTCGGGATACAGCGTGCCCTGCGCGAGGAACTTCGCCTTACCCGCGCGCTTGGTGGCGGCGGCAAAAACCTCGATGAACGTTTTGCCGATGATCTTGCGCTTGCGCTCGGGATCGGTCACGCCCTTGAGCTTGTTGAGGAACAGCTTGCCGACATCCTCGTACTGGAGCTTGAGTTTGAAATGGTTGCCAAACACCTGCCGGACGACATCCGCCTCTTTCGAGCGGAGAACCCCGTTGTTGACGAAGATGCAGGTGAGCTGGTCGCCGATGGCCTTGTGGATGAGTGCGGCAGCCACGCTGGAATCCACGCCGCCGCTGAGACCGAGAATGACGTGTTCGGTGCCGACTTCGCGGCGGATTTCTTCGACGGCCTGGTCGATGTAATTGCGCATGGTCCAGTGCTTGCCGCAACCGCAGACACCATGGACGAAATTGGTGAGGATTTCCTTGCCGCGCGGGGTGTGGACGACTTCGGGATGGAACTGGAGGCCGAAGAATTTCTTCTCGCGGTTTTCAATGGCGGCGAACTCGGAGTTTTCCGTGACCGCGACGGGTTTGAAGCCGTTGGGAATCTTGGTGAGTTTGTCGCCGTGCGAATTCCAGACCTGGAGATTGGCGGGCAGTTTGCTGAACAGCGCGCAGGACTTGTCCTTGATGCTCAGGGTGCCCTTGCCGTATTCGCGCTTCAGGCCTTTCTCGACCTTGCCGCCGAGGAACTGCGCGAGGAGCTGGACGCCGTAGCAGATGCCGAGCACGGGCACGCCGAGCTGGAAGATGACGGGGTCGGGCAGCGGCGCCTTGGGCGAATAGACTGACGACGGGCCGCCGGACAGAATGATGCCCTTGGGCTTGAGCGCGGCGATCTCGGCGGCGGGCGTGTCAAAGCGCAGGATGGTGGAATACACGTTGCATTCGCGCACGCGGCGGGCAATCACTTGCGTGTATTGTGAGCCGAAATCAAGGATGACGATCTGTTCGTTCATAGCGATATCAAATTAAGGGTTGCCGTCTGGCCGGTTCAGGAAAATGTGTCAGACGGGAACGGCCGCCGTCCAGCCGTTCGCGCCAAAGTGCGATTTAAAATTCTCCATCAGGTTTTCGGCCGCCGCCAGATTTTCGGCGAGAGCGAACGTGGTGGAACCACTGCCGGACATCAGCGCGGCCAGGGCACCGTGTTCCCGCAGGAATTCCTGGTACAGCGCCAACACCGGAAACTTGTCAAAGGCGGGCGCTTCGAGCGAATTGTAAAACTCGGCGATGGCCCCGGGAAGGTCGCCGTTTTGCAGGCTGGCCATGAGCTTTTGGGCTCGGCCGGGAGTGCCATTGAGCGCCAACGGGAACCGGGCCAGGTTCTGGTACGACCATGGGGTCGAAATCCCAAAGCCGGGATGACAGAGGAAGAAGGCGCGGCCGCGCAGCGCGGCAAAGGGTTCGAGAGTCTGGACGATTTCGCCGCGGCCGGTGGCCAGGGCGGGACGTTCGTATAGGAAAAAGGGGATGTCCGAGCCGAGCGTGGCGGCGAGGGCGTGGAGTTTTTCGAGAGGCAGGGGCGCACCAAACAGTTCGTTCAGGGCCAGGAAGGTGACGGCTGCATTCGCGCTGCCGCCGCCGATGCCGCCAGCGAGCGGGAGGTGCTTTTCAAGATGGATGCGGACGCCGTCGGTGATTCCCGCCGCTGTCAGAAAAGCGGTGGCAGCGCGATGCACGAGGTTGCTCGCGTCCACGGGCAGTTCGGGATGGCTGCAAGTGAGCTGCAGGCCGGTCCCGGCGCGTTCAAAGGTGAGCCGGTCGCAGATGTTAACCGGCTGCATCACGGTCTCCAGCGCATGAAATCCGTCGGGCCGCCGTCCGAGGATATTCAGGATGAGGTTGACCTTGCAGGGTGATGTTTTTTCGAGGCGCATGGCGGAAAATCAAAACGCGCCAACGGATGCTTGTTGGCGCGTGTGACGTGAGCCGTTTACACGGTCAGTTGTCAAAGATTTTGAAACGGCTGCCGGGGATCCACGGCGCGACTTCGCCACCGCTGAAGCCGGTGTAGGTGTCGGTGTCAAACATGGCGTCGGAGTAGGAGGACGGCTTGTAGCTTTCGGGGCCCACGGGCACGGCCGAAACGTACGTGGTGCAAATGGGTTCGTACGGCGGAACGGGGAAGGTGACGATTTCCGCCACGCCCAGACCGACGCGGGCGACGGTGTGGTCAAAGCCATGGATCACGCCGGTGGTGAAGGCGCCAGCCGAAGGATCGAACACTTCGGTCTGCTCAATGGAGCGGCGCATTTCGTCCAGCCGGACGACTTCAAAGGTGTTATTGAAACCGCGGCCCAGTTTCTGTTCGGGGCCGGCGCAACCGGTGACGACGACCGCGAGCACGGCGGCCAGAAATGATACGGAAATGATATTACGCATATAATTCAGATTCTTGGTGCGAGCTTACCGTTATTCATTGGCTTGTAAAGCGCGTTTTCGGTCGCGGCGGTCCCAGTACCAGGCGATGATCACGCTGATCTCATAAAGGATCTGCAAAACGACGGCCATGACCACCTGGGTGAACACTTCGGGGGTGGTCAGCAGGGCACCCAGCACCAGGTTGACCACGATCATATAAGGGCGCATGGCCTTGAGGCTTTGGTAATTCAGGATGCCGATTTTGACCAGGGCGAGGAGGACGACCGGCAGTTCAAAGCCCAGCCCCATGCCGATGAGAAACTTGGTCACAAAGCTGAAGTAGGTTTCCGCCCGCCATTCGGGAACTTTTACGCCCATCCAAGTGGCCCACCATTGGGCGAACTTGAGGGCGCGCGCCAGAACCCAAAAGTAACAAAGGGCGACGCCCGCCAGGAACAGGCCCACACCCACGGCCGCCGCGCGCAGGACGTATTTCTTTTCCCGGATTTTGAGGGCCGGCAGGATGAACTGGGCGAGGAAGAAGAAAATGAACGGGGAGGCCAGCAGGATGCCGCCGTAAAACGCGAGGTGCAGGGAGGAAAAGAACGGGGCGGAAGGATCCAGATAAACCAGATCGGTTGCCGAGTGGAGCAGGGCGTCGTTGTCCGGGTTTTTATCGACGCGCACGGCCAGCAACAGGCCGTTGGTGCCATTGGGGACGGGTTCAAGCTGGATGACCGAGCACCAGTTGGTGCCGAGATCAATGCCGCTGAGCCGGTTGGTGGTCAGGGAAATGGTGGCGACTGTCTGGTCGCCCACGCGCACCACGGAACGATACTCGTTATTGACGCGTTCTAGGGCGGCGCGATCCAGGGGCCACTTCAGGATGCTGACAATCTGGGGGACCGCGTAAAGGCAGAGAATGAGGGCGACGAGCAGGGCCGCGCCGCTTTTGACCAGCAGCCAACGGAGATCCTCGAGGTGCTCAAGAAAACCTTTGACCGGACCGCCGCCTTCTTCGAAGTCTTCGGGCGGCGGTTCGTTAGGGGAATCGCCCATGAATATCGGTACGCCGACGAAGGGCGATCAGACCACTTTGGTTTCGGGGACAACGGGCTTGGCCTGCGGGGTGGTGTTGGCCGGAGCCACGGGCTTGGGAGCCGCCGTAGTGGATTCATTTTCAATGGCATCCGTGACATCACGGGACGCCTTCTTGAATTCGTTGATGCCCTTGCCGAGGCCCTTGGCGAATTCCGGAATCCGCTTCGCACCAAACAACACGAGAACCACCACCAGTATCAAAACCAGTTCGCCGCCGCCGAGACCCAATACACCTAGCATTACGTTCATAAAAATAGCCTTTCCCAGTGAAACTACGCTGAATACGCCTTTTAGTAAAGGAACAAAAGGGACGGGTGGAAGGACACCACCGCCGCCGGGTGCGCGGACGGCGGAACATCCAACAGCCAACGCGTAACTTCCAACATCCATTGACGGGCGCGGGGCGGATGGTGATGGCGAGGAGGTCGGGCATTTTTCATGGTTGCCTTGATGCGGTGCGATTAGGTTTGATGAGGCTTGATTGCTGGGTTTTTAACGCAAAGGCGCAAGGGCGCGAAGTCGCAAAGAGGACATTCGGAGGGGGATTCCCGGCTGGTGGGCCAAATTCGGGAGATTGGGTGGCTGGCCAGACGCTATATGGAATATGGGGCGGAGGAGCACCTCCAGCCCTACCGGTTGGAGGGGCTGCGGTTTTTGGTTGGAGCACCGGTGGCATGATGGCGGTTTGGTTATTCAGCGTTTGCCTTGATGAGGCACGATTAGCCTTGATTGCTGGGTTTTTGCCTTGATGGGCGGGGTATAAGCATGCCGACGCTGCCAGACATTTTAGTGGGACGCCCCCCGCACCTGTTTCCTCTCCCCAAGGAGAGGATTTTTCCCTGGCACACGCATTGATCTTCCGTCTGCCGGTTTGCCCAATCCAGCGGCTTGATTCGCCAACTTGATGGTGTGGTTTGAAAAAATGGCGTTTGCCTTGATGAAGCACGATTAGCCTTGATTGCTGGGTTTTTTAACGCAAAGGCGCGCAGACGCAAAGGGGATGAGGTGGGGAAGCTCCAAATTCCAAGCTCCAGAGAAGCGCCAAGCACCAAGCGTCCAAGGGGACGGGGATTTTTTGGCGGATGCCTTGATGAGGCTTGATCATGCACGATTAGCCTTGATTGCTTGGGTTTTTGCCTTGATTGGCGGTTTGCGAGTGAGCGAGGTCCGGTAAGGATCGGCTGATACAGTGACTGGCGGCGCGTCTTCATTTGGATGGGGCGGAGCAGCAGCTCCGGCCCTACCGATACGGAGGTTGGCGGTTCCGGAGCGAAGCGCCGATGGCAGGATGGCGTCTTTATATTTCAGCGTTTGCCTTGATTTGCCTTGATGAAGCACGATTACAGGGGTTTTTGCCTTGATTGGCGGAGGTGCATGGATGGTGATGTCATTTTTAATCCCGGCGGGTGGCGGTGGCGTGGTTGGGTGAGCCATGGCCGGGTGGCCGGGCGTTTTGTGCTCACGGGGTTCTAGTTTACCAAGTAAACTTCAACCGGGTAATATAGCACAGGTTTTGGAATGTCAAATTGGTGGGGACATTTTTTGACAGAATGACGGAATGAACTGAATGATACCAAGTCTTGTTAATAATCGGTGGAATGGTTTGAGGCTGGGATAAGCGTGTTGCTGTGTGCGCGCCGTCATGGCGAATCAGGCAGCGTTCGTTGACAGTCGACGGCGCGCACGGAGTGACGCGCCCTACCATCCTCGACTTATCGGTTATCACCAGGAAATGGTATGAGTTGGAGCCGCATGCGCCGGATTGTCTTTCGCTGGCTGGTGGTGATGGCGCTGCTGGCCGGTGGGCTGGCGGCGCGGGCGCACGTACCGGTGATGGCGGCGGCGACGGTCTCGATTGGCGGGGACGGCCGGTATGCGGTGGCATTGAATTTCGATGTGCCGCCGTTCGTTTTGAACACGCCGCCGCAAGGGACGACGGATGACGAAATGAACGCGTGGCTGGCTGAGCCTACGAACGCGCTAGCGGCGGGCCTGGTCGCTGCGCAGGAACGGTTCGCGCGGAGCTTTGCGGTGGTGACAGATCAGGGCGCTGGCGGGACGGAAGGCATGACGTTTCCAGGCGTGGCGGACTTGGAGCAGGTCAAGGGCGCTACGCCCATCGTGCAACTGCCGGTGATGCTGGGGTTGTCGGTAAAAGGGCAACTGCCGGCCGGCGCGCGGCAGGTGGCCTTCCAATTTCCTGAAGTCATGGGAATCGTGGCCGTGACGGTGAACCGGCCGGGGCAGGATGCCGCCACGCTGGTGGCGAATGCCGGGGAACTTTCCGAGGCGGTGCCGATACGACTCAACAATGGCGGGGCCAAGACACCGGTCACGGCGGCACCGGTTGCCGAGCCGGGGCGCGGGTCGGTAATGCGGCAATATCTGGTGCTGGGGTTTGAGCACATTCTGCCGCAAGGCACGGATCACATTTTGTTTGTGCTGGGGTTGTTCCTGCTGAGCTGCCGGCTGAAACCGTTGCTGTGGCAGGTGACGGCGTTCACGGTGGCGCATTCCATCACGCTGGCGCTGGCGATGTATGGCGTGTTCCGGCTGCCGTCGGCGGTGGTCGAGCCCATGATCGCGGCCTCGATTGCGTTTGTGGCGGTGGAGAATATTTGCACGTCGGAGCTAAAGCCGTGGCGGCCGGCGGTGGTATTTTGTTTCGGGCTGATCCACGGGCTCGGCTTCTCCAGCGTGCTGCTGGAACTCGGTTTGCCCCGGCAGGATTTCGCGCCGGCGCTGGTGGCCTTTAATGGCGGCGTGGAACTGGGCCAGTTGACGGTGATAACCGGCGCATTTCTCGCGGTGGGCTGGTGGCGTCAGCGGAACTGGTACCGAAGCATGGTCGTTATTCCGGCGTCTGTGTTGATCGCAGTCACGGGGGTATTTTGGACGATCC
>CAIJGS010000241.1 GCA_903820285.1 uncultured Verrucomicrobia subdivision 3 bacterium
ACCGCACTTTGACCGGTGCCGCTGGTTAAAAATTCCAGCAAGGAAACGGAGGCGGCCGCGCTGGTTTGGGTATCGGATTGCAAGACCACCAGGTTCCCCGCCGTAAAACTGCCGGCGCGGATATTGATGGGGATGGCGGCAGGCAGGGCCGAGGCGGCCAGCAGCAACGTGCGGGCGAGCGATGTTTGAATGAGCGTGAGCTTGTATTTCATAGAATGGTACTGATCTGTTATAAAATTAATTTCATTCCGGCCTGATGCTGGTTCCCGTTCTGCTTCGTCCGCCCTGGCAAGGAGCATCATCGGTCCCTGTTTTTGCATCGGTTGCCGGGCTGGGTGAACATCAGCCCGGATTTGTTTTGCCAGGCAGCTCAATTTCCAAGCAACTTTTGCATAACGATTGATCATCTTAACAAGCTTGCTAGTGGATGAAAGTTACAATTTGGCAACAATTTAGTTAAAATTGTTAAAAGTTTCTTGGTGTGCCTGGAGCAAGAAACGTTTGGAATTGCCTGGGTGATTATGAAGCGACCCAATCAAAGGTCAAAGACGGGCGGTCAGGTTACCCGAATGTGGTATGGCGATTTTTTGCCGGAGCGGCGAAGGTGGGGAAAACATACCTGAGGGATGGCTGGCCTCCGGCCCTCGCAGCAGGGAAGTTGAAAAGAATGATGAAAACCAATCCACACATCGCGTGGCGATTTGCCACGATGGGAATTCTGGCACTCGCCGGGTTCGTCGCGTCGCTCATCCCGGTGGCGACCGCCGAAACGCCGGACAAACCGGTTGATCATACGGCCCCGGTGCAGGGCGAGGAGTGGATGAATCTGCGGCGCAGCCACGACACGGATATTCTGTGGAACAGCCAGCAACTGCATCCGGAGGGCCAGATGCTGGATTTCGGCGGCCGACTCTGCGCCGTTACGCTGGCGCGTGATGGCCGGGTGTTGCTGGTGAAAACTTCCAGCCAGTTGGTGTCGGTGGATCCAGCGGCCTTTCAAATCATTCAGCAAACCGCATTTCCTGCCACCAACGGCGGTTCGATGCATGGCTTGACCGTGGCGGCCGATGGCCAAACCGCCTATGTGACGGGTGGCAAAGACCGGCTTTTCGTGGTGACGGTCGCTACCAACGGCACTTTCAAATATTCCCGGGAAATCAGTCTGGCGGATGGCGGCAAGCCGACGAATCCGCTGGGCGTGGCACTGACCTCCGATGGCCGGTACGCCATGGTGGCACGCTCGCTGGCCAACGACGTTGTGCTCGTAAATCTGGCCACCGGCAAGATCAAAACCCAGGTGCCGGCTGGGGTGTGTCCCTATGGTGTTGCCATTTCCAAGGATGGACATTGGGCGTTCGTTTCCAATTATGGCGGTCGCCGCGCCGGCAAAGGTGATCGCACGGAACAATCCGCCGGCACGGACGTGGCGGTGGATGCACGGTCCATTCCCATCAGCGGTACCGTGACGATGATTGACCTGACTGGCCACTCGCACGCCACCCGGCAAATCCCGGTGGGACTGCATCCGACCGAGCTGTTGCTGAGCCCGGATGGCGAAAAACTCTACGTTTCCAACGCCGGTGGCGATTCCGTGAGTGTGATCAATCTGGCGACCGGCGAAGTGATTGCCACGCTGAACACCAAAGCCGACCCCTCCCTGCCGTGGGGCTCACTCTCGGATGGCTTGGCGCTGTCGGCTGATGGCCGGACGCTGTATGTGGCGAATGCCGGCATTAATGCGATCGCTTGCCTCCAACTGGATCAGCCTGCCGCCACACCGCGACTCATCCCGGCGGGCTGGTTTCCGGGCGGACTCTGTGTGCGCGGTCAGGAATTATTCGTGGCCAATGTGCGCAATGGTCTGGAGAAAATTCTCGCGGCGCGGGATGACGCCGAGGTCTTGTCGCGCGATGCCCAGGCCCGCGCCAATGCACATCTGGCTCATGCGCTGCGGTCGGCGGAACGCTCCACGGCAAGCGTGGCTCCGGTACCGGTGCCGGCCCGGCTGGGTGAACCTTCGGTGATCAAACATGTCATCTATGTCATCAAGGAGAACAAGACCTATGACCAGTTGCTGGGCGATATCGGCGTGGGCAACAGCGATCCCAAGCTGTGCCTGTTTGATCGCACCGTGATTCCCAATGCGAAGTCGTTGGCCACGAATTTTGCGCTCTTGGACAACTATTATTGTAACGGCGTGAACTCGTCCGACGGCCATGCCTGGTGTTTGCAGGGCATCACCACCGCCTACCGGGAGAAGGATCGGAACGGCTATCGCTGTGCCTATGACTACGGCACGGACGCATTGTTCCCGGCCGCCTGCGGCTTTCTTTGGGATCAGGCGCTGCTCGCGGGACTGTCCTTTCGCAACTATGGCGAACTGGATTTCCCGGAGGTTTACGGCGGAAAAAAGTATAATGATTTTTTTCAGGACTGGAAAACCAAGGCAGGCAAGACCGGCTTTCATTGTGTCTATCAACTGGAGGCGTTGCGGAAGTACAGTTGCCCCACATTTCCTGGCTGGGAAATGGCCATCCCCGATCAGGTGCGCGCCGAGGCTTTCTTGAAAGAGTTGGCCGACTTTGAAACGCGCGGCACCTATCCGGACTTTGTGATTCTCTACCTGCCCAACGATCACACGGCGGGCGAACTCAAGGCAAAGTCGTATCTGGCCGACAATGATCTGGCCTTGGGCCGGTGCGTCGAAGGCGTTTCCAAAAGCCGGTTCTGGCAGGACACCGCCATGTTTGTGATTGAGGATGATCCGCAAACCGGCCAGGACCATGTGGATGGCCATCGCTCCATCTGTCTGGTGGCGAGTCCCTGGGCCAAGCATGGCCAGATCGTCAGCAAATTTTACAACGAATGTTCCGTGCTCCACACCATGGACCAGATGCTCGGCCTGCCGCCGTTGAACCAACTGGTCGCCGCCGCGCCGCTGATGACGGATTGTTTTCAGGCCACGCCTGACCTGACTCCCTACCAGTGCCAAGTGCCTGAGTTTCCGCTGAATCTGCCGAAGTCAGCGCCCGTGCCCAAAACCCGTGCGGAAAAAAAGCTGGCCGCGCGGGTGGCCAGGTTCGATTTTTCCAAACCAGATCTGGTGGATGACGATGCCTTGAATCGTGACCTCTGGGCGCAAACCCGCCCGGGCGAGCGGTATCCCGCGGAGTTTGCCGGTGCGCATGGCAAAGGGTTGCGGGCGCTGGGGCTGACCCTGACCGGACTGGATGAGGATGATGATTAAGTCCGGAATATCAGTTCATGACTTTACCGACAACGTACGCCGACAGATAAAAAGCCAATAAAATATGATGAAACCAATCCATTTACTTGCCGCCCTGATGATTCTGTGGGCGCTGCCCGGGCAGGCCGAATTAAACGTCGTGCCAGCGGTTCAATCATGGACCCCGGTGGCCGGGGTGTCGTCGGTCAAAGCCGGGCGCATTGTCGTCGATGAAAAATATGCCGCAGAATTAAAACCGCTGGCCGGGAATTTCAAAAATGAACTGGCTGAGCTGGGTTGCGGAAAACATACGGTCCGGCATGGCGGGGTAAAAAGTGGTGACATTGTTCTGACGCTGGATGGCACCACCAACGGGCTGAACGCGGAGGGATATCGGATCGAATTGGGCGATACGGTGGTGGTCAGCGGCCTCGCCGAGGCAGGTGTTTTCAATGGTACGCGGACGCTGTTGCAACTGCTGGCGCAGGACAAAACGAGTCTCACCCTCCCGCGCGGCACCATTGTGGATAACCCGCAATACAGTCACCGGATGCTGATGCTTGATGTCGGGCGCAAGCCGTTTCCGGTGTCCGTGCTGAAGGATTACCTGAAAATCATGTCCTGGTATAAAATGAACGAGCTGCACCTGCATCTGAGCGATGAGGCGTTCGGCGGCAAATACACCGGCTTCCGGGTCCAGTGCGATACCTATCCCGGACTCGCGTCGAAGGATCTGTTCTATACCAAAACGGAATTGCGCGAGCTGCAAGACATGGCGCATGGCCTGGGCATCACCATTACGCCGGAGATCGACATGCCTGGCCACGCGCGGGCATTCACCGACTACTGGCCGGATTTGAAGAGTCCCAAGCTGTCCCCGTCGTATCTTGACGTGACCAATCCGCAGACGGTGGAACGGCTGAAAAGACTCCTCGATGAGATAATTCCCATTTTTGATGCGCCGGACTTTCACATCGGGACGGACGAATTCAATCTCGGTCGCATGTCAGCGGATGACAAAGAAAAATTTGGCGAGGCGTTCCGGCAGTTTATCAATACCATGAATGCCTACATCCGTTCCAAAGGCAAAAACTGCCGCATCTGGTCGGGCTACGAATACATGCCCGGCACCACGCTGCCCGATCCCAGTGTGACGATTGACATGTGGGTGACGCACGATGCCAAGTCGCTGATCGAAGAGGGGCACAAGGTCATTAACTCCAGCGACGGGCAGACTTATATTGTGCCCGGCGCGCATTATTACGGGGTCGACAACGCCTGGGTTTACAATGATTGGGAGCCTTGGAAAATCAGCGATGATGCGAGTAAGAATCCGGCCAAGGAAAATCCACGATTGCTGGGCGGCAAGCTGCATGTTTGGAACGATCAAGGGCCCACCGGCTATGACATGACTGAAATTGCAACGCTCGCGCTGCCGAGCATTCAGGTCTTTGCGGAGAAGCTTTGGGGAACGAAGGGCTCAGAGAATTATGCCGGCTTTCAACAACGCGTGGCGCTGACGCTGCCAGTTCCGGGCGTGACGATGTTTGACCGGATCGCCGCCGGCAAGGATGGCGTGGTGCTGGATCGGCCGCGCGAAATCACCCTGGGCACGACCAATGCCGTGGTGAAATTGCCATTCGCCGGCATGGCGCGTGCCGATCTGGAATGGCCCTGGACACTGACCATGGAAGTCTGCAAAACCGCCGATACGGGGAGGCGCGGCGTGATCCTTTCATCCGATTTGGTTGAGATCTGCGCCGACTTTTCGCGCGAAGAGGAAATTAAATCTAAGGATGCGAACGGCAAGACGGTTAAGGTCAAAATCAAACAGACGGCTCCCGGCCTCGTGCGGGCGGCCGGTTCTGCGGGCGGGGATCCAGCCGCCTCGTTGAAGGTCAATCAGGTCAGCCATGGTTATGCCAGTCCGGCGACCAGCAATCTGATGAAAGATGTGAGCCACACCTACGGCGAGGCTTTGCCGTTGAATGAGTGGGTGACGCTGAAGATTGTCGGTAAAGCCGGTCACACGCAGTTCTATGTCAATGGTCGCCTGACCGGTGACCGCAATGACCAGATGGTCTGTCCGCTGGCCTGGCTTGGCAGCCCGACCGGGAATTCATTTGTCGGCAAAGTGCGGAATCTGAAAGTGGTCAATTACTGAAACCTTGGTCGGGTTCGCTTAGGAGGAGGCGGTGTTGCCACGCGATGCGATGGGGTGCGCTGCCATGGGGAGCTGCCGGCTTCTGGCCGAAACGGATGGGCTAGCGGCGTTCAAAATCCTGCGGTGAATAATTTTGAAAGACCCGGATGCCCGAATGCGCCATTCTGAGGCAGCCTAACCCATGAAAAACATCGGACTCATTGACCTGATAATTATCATTATCTATCTCGGCGGCATTGTGGGCGCCGGGGTTTGGGTCGGTCTGCGGAAACGCAAAGGCAGCGAGGCCGGCAGCTATTTTCTGGCCGGTAATACCCTGAGCTGGTCGTCCATCGGCCTCGCGCTGTTTGCCACGAATATCTCCTGTCTGCATCTCGTCAGCCTCGCGCAGGCCGGGTATGACTCCGGGTTGCTCATGGGAAACTTTGAGTGGCTGGCCGCGTACACTTTGATTGTGTTGAGTCTGTTTTTCGTGCCGTTTTACATGCGGGCGAAGGTTTCCACGCTGCCGGATTTTCTGGAAAAACGCTATTGTTCCGCATGCCGGGACTGGCTGGCGGGGCTGTCGATGCTCACGGCCATTATCTTCAACATCGCCTTTCCGCTCTCGACCGGCTGGCTCGTGTTGCACGGGGTGTTTGGCATCGATAAATGGGTGTGCATTCTCACGCTCACCTCGCTGACGGCGGTTTACACCATTCTGGGCGGGCTGTCGGCGGTGGTGCTCACGGAGACGATTCAGGCGGTCATTCTGCTGACGGGTTCCATCATCATCACCGCGCTGGCCTACACCAAGATGGGCGGCTGGCACGGGATGACGGATCAATTGCACGTCAGCGGCGAAAGCATCAAGCTGACCATGCTGCGCTCCTCCACCGATGAGCCGGGTCTGCCTTGGTATGCGGTGTTGCTGGGTTATCCGGCGCTGAGCATCTGGTACTGGTGCGCGGATCAGACCATTGTGCAGCGCGTGCTCGGGGCAAAGGACGAAAATCACGCACGCACCGGTCCGTTGTTTTGCGGGCTCATCAAGGTGTTCCCGGTGTTTGTATTCATCCTGCCCGGACTGATGTTTTTGACGATGATCCAGGGCGGTAAGCTGGACGGTCTGGCGCAACTACGAGTGCGCGGGGAACCGGCCTTGGTTGCAACGGGCAAGCGGTATCAATTGGAACTCACCGGCAAGGCCATCGGCGGACGCACGGAAACCATCACCTATACCGACGGCCAGCCGCCGTTGGATTTGACCAAGGAGCTGGGCAATGGTGGTCAGCCGCTGACGTTGATGTCCGGGTTCGATCAAAAAAATCTGGTGCTGCCGGCCAATGTCACTCTGATGTCCTCCAAGGAAACGTATGGCTTGATGATCAAAAACCTGATGCCGGTCGGGTTGTTTGGCGTGATGGCGGCGGCCCTGATGGCGGCGCTGATGGGCAATCTGGCGAGCGCATCCAACTCCATTGCCACGCTGTTCAGTTATGATTTGTACCGCCGTTTCCGGCCGGCGACGCCGGAGCACCGGCTGGTGTTGATTGGCCGGCTCGCCTCGCTGGCGGCGTTTCTATTGGGCATCGGGCTGGTGCCGCTGCTGGACAATTACAAGAGCATTTTCGCGGGCATCAACGACATCATCGCGCACATTGCGCCGCCGGTGTCCTGCGTGTTTGCGCTGGGCGTTTTTTGGCCGCGCGCCTCGGCGTTTAGTGCAAAATGGACCATGTGGATCGGTTCGCTCACGGGAGCATTGGTATTTACGAGCAAGACCTTGCACGCGTGGAAGCCGGAGACCTTCGGCTGGATTCCGGGGTTCATTTACCAGACGCCCTTCATGCTGATGGCGTTTTATCTGCTGTGCTTCTGCATCGTTTTGCAAGTGGCACTGACACTGGCCCGGCCGAAACAGCCGGTGGAAGATCCGCAGAAACTGTACTGGGAACATCCGACGGATGCCCTGAAATCCCCCGGCTGGCCGGGCCTGGCGAATTACAAGGTGCTGGCGGCGCTGGTGTTTATCGCCATGTGCGTGCTCTATTATATTTTCCGTTAACCTCACTATTGAACCCATGAAAAAAATCCTGAACTGCTTGCTGCCACTGCTGGCGTTGATCTTGATTTCCGGCTGTGTCACGGGGCCGACCACGCCGGTCACCCGCTACGCCTGGGTCACCGGCCTCAAACCGGAGAAAATTGAACATTACGAATATCTGCATTCGCATCCCTGGCCGCCGGTCAGCCGGATGATCACCGAATGCCATATCCGTAACTACTCGATTTATGAGCGCGAGATTGGCGGCCAGACCTACCTGTTTTCGTATCTGGAATACACCGGCACCAATTTTGAGGCGGACATGAAGCTCATGGCGGCCGACCCTGACACCCAACGTTGGTGGCAGGAAACCGATCCCTGCCAGGCCCCGCTGCCGGAAGCCGCCGCACGCGGCAAGATCTGGAGCGATGCGAAGGAAGTGTTTCATCAGCCATGAATTCGCTCGTGCTGCAAAAGCCCGGCCAGTTGAGCTGGACCGAAGTTCCCGAACCGTTGCCCGCGTTGGGCGAGGCGCTGGTGCGGGTGCGTCGCTGCGGGGTTTGCGGCACGGATATTCATGCGCTCGCCGGCAAGCAGCCGTTCTTCAGCTATCCCCGGCGGTTGGGACACGAGCTGTGCGTGGAAGTGATTCACGCCCCGGCGGGCAGCGGGCTGGCGACTGGTGATCTGTGCGCCGTGGAAGCCTATTATTTTTGCGGCACCTGTCCGGCGTGCCACGCGGGCAAAACCAATTGCTGCAAAAACCTGAAGGTGCTCGGCGTTCACATTGACGGCGGCCACGCCCCACGCATGGTGGTGCCGGCGGACAAATTGCATCGCGCCAACGGCCTGCTGCCGGAACAGATTGCGCTGGTGGAACCGCTGGTCATCGGTGCCCACGGCGTCGAACGCGCCGCTCCGCCGGCCGGCGAACCGACCGTGATCATCGGCATGGGCCCGATCGGTCTGGCCGCCGCCATTTTTGCCAAGGCGGCGGGAGCAAACCTGGTGTGCGTGGATGTGCAACCGGCGCGACTCGCATTTGCCTGTGAACAAATGAAACTCGGTACACCCATGAGGGCCGATGCCGGATTGGCAAACAACCTGCAAAAGCATTTCGGCCAGTTGCCATCCGTGGTGATTGATGCCACCGGCAATCCCGCTTCCATGAAGAGCGTGTTTCAATTGACCGAACACGGTGGACGCATTGTTTTTCTGGGCCTGTTCATCGGCGAAATGACGTTTGATGACCCGAATTTTCACCGGCGGGAACTCACGTTGCTCGCGAGTCGCGCCGGTCTGACCGGCACCTTTCGCGACGTCATTCAGCGGATGACTGCCCGGCAGGTGGAAGTGCTGCCGCTCATCACGCACCGGTTTGATTTCGCGGAGACGGCGAAGCGACTGCCGGTTATTCATTGCGAACCCGGTCTTGTCAAAGCCATGATAAATTTCGACTCTTTCAACTGACATGAAAATCACCAAACTTGAACCGATCATTCTGCACGCGCCGGTCACCCGGGGCGGCATTGCGGACAGCACGCACAAACTTTCCCACTGGGGCGCACCCGGCGTGGCGATTCATACGGACACCGGCCACATTGGCTACGGATTTTCCGGCACGCACGCGCATTTGCCCACCGACCGGCTGATTGTGGATTGCATCATCCACACCTATGGTCCGCTGCTGATCGGCGAAGATCCGGGCGAAGTCATCGCGCTCTGGGAAAAGCTGCACAAGCAGGCGGAAATTTACTGGGTCGGCCGCGCCGGCATCACGCATCTGGCGCTGGGCGCGATTGATATTGCGCTATGGGATTTGAAGGCCAAGGCCGCCGGCGAGCCGCTCTGGAAATTGCTGGGCGGGTCCGCGAAGAAAAAGGTCGAAGCCTACAACACCGACGGCGGCTGGCTGAACTGGCCGCTGAAAACCGTCGTTTCCGATTGCAAACGGCTGGTGGAAAAAGACGGCTATCGCGCCGTGAAACTCAAGGTCGGTGGACCGAATCCGCTCGAAGATCTGCGCCGGGTCGAAGCCGTACGCAAGGCGCTCGGACCCGACATCCGCATTATGACAGATGCCAACGGACGTTGGACGCTGCCGCAGGCGATTCAAACCGGCCGGCGGTTGAAGGATTTCGATATCGTGTGGATTGAGGAGCCAATTTATTTCGACGACGTCGAAGGTCACCGGCGCCTGGCCGAAGCCATTGAAACCCCGATAGCATTGGGCGAGCAGCTTTACACCGCCTCGGCCTTCCGTGATTTCATTCACGCGGGTGCGGTGCATTATGTCCAGCCCGATGTCGTGCGGCTCGCGGGCATCACTGAGTTCTGGCAGGTCGCGGATCTCGCGCGCTGCTACAGCCTGCCGGTGGTGCCGCACGTGGGCGACATGTGCCAGGTGCATCAGCACCTTTGCTTCGCCCATCCGGCCTGTGCGTTGCTGGAATACATTCCCTGGCTGCGCGACTGGATGGAAGCGCCGGTGAAAATCAAGGACGGCTACTACGTCGCGCCCGAAGCTCCCGGTGCCGGCATGACCCCGAGCCGCAAGGCACTGGCTACCATTAACAAAGCGTGAACTGCCCCTGCCTATCAAATCATGCACAATCAAACCCGGTTATGATTAAAATCATTTTACTACCCGCATTGGCCCTATGAATACCCTGTTGAATCCTCCATTTTCACTCACCGGCCAAACCGCGTTGATCACCGGCGGCGGCACGGGCATTGGCCTGGGCATTGCCCGTTGCATGGTTCAATCCGGTGCCCGCGTGGTGCTCGTGGGGCGCCGGCAGGAGGAATTGGCGCGTGCCTGTACGGAGCTCGGGACGATGGCCTCATTCGTGGCGCATGATATCACCAAACTCGATCAGGCCGCTGAACTGGTGGCGGCCGCGGAAAATATCGCACAGGCGCCGCTGACCATTCTGGTGAACAACGCCGGGACACACCTGAAAAAATTCGCGGTGGATACCACGCCCGAGGAATTTCAGGCCGTATTCACCACGCACGTGCTGGCCGCGCACGCCCTCACGCGGGCGGTCATTCCCGCGCTGACCCGGTCGGGGCAGGGGTCCATTCTGTTCACTTCCTCCATGGCCGCCTACATGGGCGTGCCGCAGGTGCTGGCTTATGCCGCCGCCAAGAGCGCCTATTTTGGCATGGTCTCGACCCTATCCGCCGAGTTAAGCGGGCGAGGCGTGCGCGTGAATGCCATCGCTCCCGGCTGGATTTTTAGCGAGATGTCCAAGCGTGCGTTGGAAAGCGATCCGGCACGCAAAGCGAAGGTGCTATCCCGTATTCAAATGGGGCGCATGGGCCAGCCGGAAGATGTCGGCTGGGCGGCGGTTTATCTCTGTTCGCCGGCGGCGAATTATATCACCGGGGTCACGCTGCCGGTGGACGGCGGTGCGGCGGTGGGCTTCTAGCGAGGCTGAATCAAATTACTTATCTGAGGTTTTATGATGCTTAAAGACAAAGTCATTTTTCTCACGGGAGGCTCGACTGGCATCGGCTGGGATTGCGCCAAGGCTTACGCGGCCCAGGGGGCGAAAGTTGTTCTGGTGGCGCGGGGAAAAGAGGCGGTGGCGAAAGCGGCCGCCGAACTGGGCCCGGAACATTTGGGCCTGCCCTGCGATGTCTCCCAAGGCGATCAGGTGGCGGCCGCCTTGCAGACGACACTCGCGCGTTACGGCAGGCTCGACGCAGTGCACAACAACGCCGGCATCGGCACGCCCTCCAAGGCGTTGCATGAAACCACCGAGGCGGAATGGGATGACTTGTTTAACATCAATCTCAAGAGCGTGTTCCACACCACACGACTGGCCTTTGAAGCGCTCAAGGCGAGTAGAGGTTGTATCCTGAACACTTCGTCACTCGTGGGTGTGATGGGCCAGGAAATCCACGCCGCTTACACCGCCACCAAGGGCGGCATGAATGCGCTCACCAAATCTCTGGCGCTGGATTATGCCAGGTACGGCATTCGCGTAAATGCGGTCTGTCCCGCCGGCACCTGGACCCCGATGCTTCGCAAGTGGTGTGCTGAGCAGCCCGACCCCGGCTCCATCGAGCGTTACCTCAATGAAATTCATCCACTCGGCTATTGTCCCGAAGGCGATGTCATTGCTGATCCGTGTGTCTTTCTGCTCTCGGACCAGGCCCGTTTTATCACCGGCCATATCATGCATGTCAGCGGTGGGGCGGAACTCGGTTACCGGCGTCCTCTATAATTTATCACCCTAAATCAAACCCATGGTCTGTCCCTTTCCGGTGGTTGACTCACATGTTCATTTTTGGGATCCCCATCTACTGGATTATCCCTGGCTGAAGGAAGTGCCGGCGCTGGATCGGGCGTTCCTGCCGTCGGGCTATTCCGTAGCCACCCAAACAGCCGGCATCGGCAAAATGGTTTTTGTAGAATGCGGCTGCCCGCCCGGGCAGAACCTGGACGAGGTAGCCTGGGTGTCCGGCCTGGCCTTGGGCGAAAGCCGCCTGAAAGGAATCGTTGCGCAGGTACCGTTAGAACGGGGGTGGGGCGCGCGAGATGAACTGATCGCGCTGTCTCACTTTCCGCTGGTCAAAGGCGTGCGCCGTAATTTGCAGGGCGAGTCGGATCCCCAATTTTGCCTGACGCCGGACTTTGTAACCGGGGTTCGCATGCTGGCCGATTTTGATTTCAGCTTCGACCTTTGCATTGTGCATTCACAGTTGCCGGCAGTGACGGAACTGGTCCGTCGCTGTCCGGAGGTTCGGTTTGTGCTCGACCATTGCGGCAAGCCGGCCATTCGCGCCGGTCAGACCGACCGCTGGCGGCGGCAGTTGTCCGAACTGGCCGCGCTGCCCAATGTGATGTGCAAGCTCTCCGGTCTGCTCACCGAGGCGGACTGGGTGAGGTGGCAGCCGGCGGATTTGTTGCCCTATGTGCGCCATGTCATTGAGTGCTTTGGCTATAAGCGCGTGATGTACGGCGGCGACTGGCCGGTGCTGACGCTCGCCGGGGATTATCCGCGCTGGCCGGCGGCGCTGGATGCCTGTCTGCCGGTGGCGGCGGAAAGTGATTTGCAAAAACTGTTTCAAATCAACGCCGAAACCTTCTACCATCTTTGATCATGGCAGCACTCTCCGGCATCTTTGTTCCGAACATCGTTCCCTACGATGCGCAAGGCGGCATCGCGGAGGAGGAACTGCGCCGGATCATCCGCTGGCTCGGCAGCAAGGGCGTGACTGGCTTTTACCCGAATGGCAGCATGGGTGAATTCATCCGCCTGAGCTACGAGGAACGTAAACGCGTCCTGAAAATTGTCGTGGAAGAAGCTGGCGGCAAACCCATTCT
Source organism: uncultured Verrucomicrobia subdivision 3 bacterium (assembly GCA_903820285.1). Taxonomy (GTDB): domain Bacteria; phylum Verrucomicrobiota; class Verrucomicrobiia; order Limisphaerales; family UBA11358; genus UBA11358. The sequence continues at coordinate 12,755 of CAIJGS010000241.1, forward strand.
CGCCGGCGCAGCGGAACCCAACGTGGACCTGGTTTTGGAAATGTGCCGCTACTGTGCCGACCTCGGCTGCCGCGCCGTGTCCATCACCGGACCGTATTACTACAAGCTCACGCAGGAGAGCATCGAACAATATTTCCGGGAAATCGCCGCGAAGTCGCCGATTGACATTATCGTTTACAACATCCCGGTGTTTGCCAACGAAATTTCCCTGCCGGTGCTCAAGCGGCTGGCGCTGGATTGTCCGCGCATCATCGGCACCAAGGATACTTCCAAGGACATGTGCCGCTTCCAGATGACCCTGCACGAAATCAAAAGCCAGCGGCCCGATTTCAGCGTGCTCATCGGCTGGGAGGAGCTGCTGTGTACGTCTTTGTTCATGGGCGCGGATGGCGGCACGCTGTCGAGCGCGGGCGTGGTGCCGGAAGTGGTGATGAAGATTTATAACGAGGCGCGCAGCGGCAACTGGGACGAGGCGAAACGGGTGCAATACAAATTGATCGACCTGTTTGCACTCATGGTGGGCGCGCCGAATTTTCCGGAAGGCTTCCGTGCGGGCTACGAGTTGCGCGGCTTTCATGCGGGCCATGCGCGGTTCCCACTTTCCGCCAGCGAACAGACGGTCATCGAAACCATGCGCGGCCGGCTGGCCTGTTTGCTGGCCGATGCGGGCTTTGCCGAGGCGGCGGGTGAATGTCGTCGCACCGACGCAGCACCGGTCAAGACAACCCCGTCGCGCGTGGACGTTGAAAACCTCGTGCGCGAGGTCATGGGCCAGTTGCTGGCCCGGAAATAATCATCATGGCCCTGGGTTTCATCGAAGTACCGTTCTTCAGCATCACGGCCCTCGTCGCGGACGCGGCGGTAAAGATGTCCGCCGTGCGCCTGCTCGGCTTCGAGACCACGGGTAACGAAAATCTGCTGATCCGCCTCGAAGGCGATGTGGCGGCCATCGGTGCCGCGCTCGCCACTGCCGAACAGCGGGCGGAAGCCCTCGGCGCCAAAGCCATCACCCGCTGTCTGGCCAACCCCGATGCGGCGATGTCCAAACTGTTAAATTTTCCGAATGCGCAAAATGCGCTGTACGGCGGACCCGACCAGTTTTTACCCTCCGATTACCCGGAACCGAAAGATAAAATTATGAGCAACAAGCAAGAAGCCTTGGGCATCCTGGAAACGCAGGGCCTTACCGCCATCCTCGAAGCCACGGACGCCATGCTGAAGTCCGCCGATGTTACGCTGGTGGGCAAGGAAAAGATCGGCGCGGCCTATGTGACGGTGATTGTGAAAGGTGACGTCGCCGCCGTGACCGCCGCCGTGGAAGCCGGGGCGAAAGCCGTAGGCCCGCTGGGCAAACTCATCGCCGCCCATGTGATCGCGCGGCCGCATGACGATTTGGTCTCGCTATTGCCCAAGTGATTCCGCAGATTTCCCCGCATGAGCCACTGCCGTGCCGGATTGCCGGTGATGCGCGCTTCCAACCTGCTGGCATTGCTTTGCGGGTTGGTGGCGCTGAACCTTTGTACACGGGCTGAGGCCCGTTCTTCTGCCTCCCGTTTGCCCGGTTCCGGCCGGGAAATTCCCGCCGGCTTTTTCACGAACAATATTGACCGTCCACTCCGCTACACGCCGGTGGGCACGGATTTCGTCATTACCAATGGCGCGGAATTTTTCAATCGCCCCCTCTATGGCGGCAGCTCGCCGTTCCGCGTGGATGCTGGCGACCGGCCGGAATTTTCCCTGTACCTGCCGGGGCGCGGCGGGAACCTTCGCCTGGGCCTCCAGACCGCCGCCGGGGTTAAATGGCTGAATGACGCCCGCGAAGTGGTGGCGCGCTACCGTCCCGGTTCGATGGTGTACGAGATCCGTGATTCCTTGCTGGGCGATGCCACCTTGACCGTGGATGCCATTGGCACCCACACCGCCGATGGCCTGGTGATGCAGGTGGAATTGCAAGGCCAGCCGCTCGCACCGGTCACGCTCGTTTTCGCCTTTGGCGGCGTAAACGGGATGCGCGGCCAACGCGATGGCGACATCGGCTGCGAGGCGAAACCGGTTAGCGAATTTTTCCAGCTGCAACCCGAGCAATGCCGCGGGAATGTCTTCGTGCTGGCCGCCAATTCCTTTGTGGTGCGCGGCAAGCCGGGCGTCATTGGTGGCGTGTTTTCCGATGATATCAAACTTTTCACCGCCGACGCGAATAACTGGTCGGACGCCGCGAAACTGCTGGCCGGAACCGGGCAGTCCGCATCGCTACCGCTGGTGGCCGGGCAGATGTCGCTGAGCACCGGTCATAAAGAATATATCGGTATTCAACAACTGGCCGCTGCCGCCAGTGCAGATGAAGTGCTGGCCGTATATCGGGAAGTCGCGGCGCAGGCAGGCAATGCCAGCGATCACAAAGCGGTCGCCCAATGGCAGTCGGCCGGATTGTCAGAGGTTTTTGCCACGGAGGAGAAAATGCGACGCGACATCGCGGAGCGCGTGGTCGTGGAAACTCCCGACCCGTTCATCAACGCGGCAGCATCCGCACTCAATATTGCCGCCGACGCAGTCTGGGATGACCGGCAGGAGGCTTACATGCATGGTGCCGTGGCCTGGCGCACGCGGTTGCTCGGCTGGCGTGGCAGCTACTCGGGCGATGAACTCGGCTGGCACGATCGCACCGCGAAACATTTTGCCGGCTTTGTCGAACAACAGAATACCGGCCCCATTTCTGACACGATGCCGCCGGCCGATGAAAGCGCCCATCTCGCCCGCAATCAGGCCGCCTTGCATTCCAATGGCGACCTTTCGAAATCGCACTACGACATGAATCTCGTGGCCGTGGACGCGTTCTTCCGGCATCTGGAATGGACCGGTGATCTGGCATATGCCCGTCAAATGTGGCCGGTCATTGAACGGCACCTGGCCTGGGAACGTCGTCTGTTCCGGCGCGA
>CAIJGS010000242.1 GCA_903820285.1 uncultured Verrucomicrobia subdivision 3 bacterium
CCCACTAAATTGTCTGGCCGCGTCGCCATGTCTACACCGGCCCATCAAGGCAGAAAACCCCAATAATCGTGCATGATCAAGGCATATCAAGGCATCCGCTGAAAAACCCAAACCACCATCATCCTGAGCCCAACCGCGCGACCCCATAACAACCAAGTCGCCTGCCAACCTGATCAATTTGAGAGGAGTTAACAGAAGGAATCGAAGACCCTTCGCTTCCTTCGCGATCTTCTGTTCAAACTTAATGCGCCTTGATCCGCAGTACCGTGACCGAACGCGGCGCGAACGGGTACACAAAACTGGCGGCGGCGTTTGCCAGTTGGGAGGTCACGGGTGTGACTTTTTCCTGGTGATTGATGGTGTTGAAATCGTCGCTGCTGTGGCCGGTCACGACGGTGACGGTGGCGGCGGGGTCCACTTGGGAGACACCGTTCAGATGGATCGCAACGGTGGCGGCGGCACCGCCGGGGTTCACGACTTTGAGGATAATTTCGCCGGCGGTATTGTCGCGGGTGGCGCTGGCGTAGAGGCTTTCGGCACCGGCGGAACTGCGGGTCACGCCGTCGCAATTCACGGGAAGGACCACGTCGCCCCGGTTGCAGCTGTAGAGTTGTTGGACATAGTAATTGGCGGTGCGGCAGACGTTCAGGCTGTCCACCCAAATGAGGTCAGGAGTCCATTGCCAGGCCTCGGTATTGGCATAGAGCGGCGCGTAGGAGGCCATGCGGACGACGTCGGCATTGCGCTCGAGGCCGGTGAGATAGGCGGCTTCGGAGAGGGCGCATTGGAGGGTGTTCCGGTTTTTGGTGCTGACGATGGCAACACTTTGCGCGGCGTATTCGCCCATGAACACCTTGGGTCCGGTGCGATCATATTTGTCGTAGCGATGGGTGTTCTCGAAAAACCATTCGGGCTTGGCGTAGCAATGCTCGTCAATGATGTCGGCGTGCAGTTCGCGCAGTTTGGCCCAGGCGAACTTGAACCGTTTGTCGCCGGGGTCGGGACCGGCGGCGGAGACGAGCTGCACTTGGGGATACTTGGCCTTGATGGCGGCGGCGAATTTCGTGTAGCGGTCAATGTATTGCTGGCCCCATTGTTCATTGCCCACGCCGAGCAACTTGAGGTGGAATGGTTCGGGATGACCAAGGGCGGCGCGTTTGGCACCCCAGACGGAATCCACGGGGCCGTTGGCGAATTCGATAAGATCGAGGGCGTCCTGGATGTAGGGTTCAAGCTGATCCACGGGGCAGAGTTCGCCGGAGTTAAACTGGCAGGCCATGCCGCAATTCAGGATGGGCAGCGGCTGGGAGCCGATGTCTTCGCACATCTGGAAAAATTCATAGAAGCCGAGGCCGAAGGATTGAAAATAATCGGGCGTGGGCCGGTGGAGGAATTCATAGTTCCAGCGGTTGATGAGGAGCGGACGTTCTTCCACGGGGCCAATGGTGTTCTTCCATTGGTAGCGTCGTTCCAGCACGCTGCCTTCCACAACGCAGCCGCCGGGAAATCGAAGGAAGCCGGGATGCAAGTCAGCCAGCGCCTGAACCATGTCCGCGCGCAAACCGCCGGGGCGGTTCTTCCAGGTGTGCCGGGGGAAGAGCGAGATGAAATCCACATCCACGGTGCCGCTGCCCAGGACCAACACGGCTAGCCGCGCCTTGGGGTCGGTGTCATTGGGGTGCAGCGTGGCGGTGTATTTCTGCCAGCCGCCGGCGAGGTTGGTGACATCCACGGAATCCAGCAGCGAGCCATCGCCGCCGTACAGTTGCAGTCGCAAGGTCGGGTTGCCATCCACCTGCCGCACGCGGGCGGAGAAATCGTATGTTTCGCCTCTGGTCACGCCCATGCCGCGAAAGCCTTCATTGGAAAGGCCGAAGGGCGCGGAACCGCCGGATTGGAGCCGGACGTAGTGGGGATTTTTCGTATCGAACGGATCATCGGTGCGGACGGAGAGTTCCCCTTTGGCAAGCGAGGGACTGATTTTGGTCCAGCCCATGAGCGGCTCGGGAAATTCGAAGCCGCGATTTTTGACCAGCTCGGCATAGAGGCCGCCATCGGCCCCGAAATTGATGTCCTCGAAGAAAGCGCCCCACATGGCGGGATTGATGGCGGCACCGGGCTGATCGGCGTGAATGGTGATGGCCGGATCGGCGGCGGCGCGGAAGGCCAGCAATGCGGTGGTCAGGGTGGCCAGACAGGATTTTAGGTTCATAGGATTGGATTATCGTTGGAGCCGGAAAAATTTGGCGCCGTTGGTGAGCGGCAGATTCAGCCACCATTGATCGGCGGATAACGTAGCGGTTTGCGTGACCGGGGTCCAGTTGCCGCCGGCCAGATTGGTGGTGGATTGCACGCCATAACCCACGGCCCAGGAGGGCCAGGACAGGGCGAGACTGGACGGACTGTTGGAACTGCTGAGCGATACCGGCAGGGCCAGGGCATCGGGGCCAGCCTGATCGTTGGCGGTGATTTCCGCCTGGGTGAGCCGGCCATCATAAATGCGGAACTCCTTGATGGAGGCATTGAGCCAGGCATCGGCACTGAAGAGGGATCGACCGAGGAAAGACCAAGCCGTGCTGACACCAGACAGCGCGGGGAGCGTGGTGGTGAGCTGGCTTTGGAGCACGCCGTTGGTGTAAACGGCGCAGTAGCGGTTGGTGGGATCCACAATGCAAACCACGTGCACGGTACGATTATCCAGAATGCCGGGGGTATCGAATGTCACCGTGGACGACGTGCCCACGCTGAGGCGTTGCCCGGTCAGAGAAGTATGCGGACTGTAGAACAGGTAGTTCTGACCGGAGCTGCCGCTAATGTTTCCGAAGTCGAACATGCGCGCCCAATTGCCGTTGACGCCAAACGTGGCCCAGAATTCCACGGTCACCGCCGCCGCGCCGGAGACGAGTCCGCCAGGCAGATTCGCATAGCCGCCGGTGGTGCCGGTGAGAACGAGCGCACCATTGGTGATAGTGGCGTTGCCCGTAAGCGAGCCATTTGCCATGCCGATCGTGTCCCAGACGTTGCCGCCAAAACTGTAACGATGCGCGAGCGCCGGGTTGGCATCGGCGAGCATCGTGATCTCGGCGGCGGACAGGGCGCGGCCAAAAACGCGGAAGGAACCAATGCGACCGTTGAACAGCGGGTCGGCCGGAAACTGACTTTTGCCCACGTAATTGCTTGATGCCAGCAACTGCCAGGGACGGATGGTAACACTGGCATTGGTGGCGACGGGTGATCCGTTGAGATACAGAATGCCCGTGGAGCCATCAAGGGTGACAGCCACGTGACACCATGAACCCGTTGGCAGGGCGGCGGGTGCCTTGATCTGTTGTTCCCCGCCACCGCCGCTGGTGGTGATGGCAAAGCGCATCCGGCCGTCGTTTGCGGCGGGGGTGAGAAAACAATAATTGGTGGTGCTGGCCCCGAAATCAAAAATGCGCTGCCAGCCGGCTCCGCCATTCCATTTCACCCAGGTGGCGATGGTGCTGCAATTGGCCACCGGCGCGGCGAGGACGGCAAAGTTTGTGGCACCATCCAGATTCAACACGCTCCCGCGCGAGGCATCATTCGTGATCACGGCGTTATTGTGCAGGGCGCCGTTGTAAAGTCCGCGATGTTCGCGGGCATCGACGTGGAAGGGATAGAAAGCGCTCCAATCGTTGGTCAGGGTCGGCCAGCTGTCGGCGGTCCAGTTCATTTGCATCAGGCCGACGGTGGCAGCACCGTTGTTGTTGCCGTCGTAATAATGAAAGGTGAACCAGTTGGTGCCGTTGTCGTTCATGACGGCCGCGTGGCCGGGGCCAATGTAGCGGGCAGTGCTTTCGAGAAACTTGGTGCCGCCGCCATTGGTCATATTGATGCCGGCATGGTCGAGGAAAGGTCCGAAGACATTGGTGCTGCGGCCCACGCGGATGTTGTAAGTGCTGTTTACGCCAGAACAACAGCCGCCAAAATTCACGAAGAGGTAATAGTATCCGCCATGCTGATACAGGTAGGAGCCTTCCTCGGTGTTGCTGAAAAAAGTGGGGCCATTGTTGGAGACGCGGTAGATCGGGGAATTGGGCGCGATGCGTTTGCCGGTGGCGGGATCCAACTGCATGATGAGGATGCCATCAGAGTAGGAGCCGAAGGACATCCAGACCGAACCATTGGTATCCACCATGATGCCGGGATCAATGCAGTTGTAGGCGGTGAGATCGGTGTTGGTGGTGGTCTGACCGGAGGGATTGGACTGAATGACCTTGCCCTGATCGGTCCATACCGGCGCGGTAAGCGAGGGGGATGTAACGAGCCCGATGGCGGAATTGATGGTGCCCCACGAGGAGCAGGCGTAATAGAGATTATACCGGCCATTGAAGTAGGCGATGTCCGGTGCCCAAAAATAGCCGGTAAAACCGGTGATGGCATTGGTGGTCCAGGCCGGCGGGTTGGTAGACGGAAAGACTGAGCTGACGGTGGACCAGTTGCGGAGGTCCGTAGAGGTCAGCCCGCTGATGCCCTGGCCATCGCCATAAATAAAATAGTTGGTGCCGTTCTTGATCAGGGTGGAAGGATCGTGCAGGTAGTAATAACCGTAGAAAGGCAACTGGGCGCGGACAACCGCCAACCCGCCGAGCCAGAAGGCACTCGCGAGCAGGGTCAACCAAATGCGGCCGAAGCAATTCATTAAGTACAACAGTCTGCAATTGCCCGCCCGCCCCGGGCGAGCATAAACCGCATGAGGCCGGTTACACGACGCCCATGCGGTTTGCCCCAACAAATCCGCCTCAATGGCAGATAAATCAAAAACCATCAACAGGATGCAGATTAAGCAAATCCCGGAGGCAGTTCCCAACACCGGCCACCCATAAATGCAGTCGGTGCATTCAGGAAAACCGGCTTATAACATGTAATGCGCTTTCAGGGGGCGAATGCCGACAAAAATATCAACCTGAGTTTGACGGTTAGGTTCAACCGGCCGGAATCAGGTCCGTGGCCTCCTTCAACAGAATCCGGGCGAAGGCCCAGTCGAACCAGAAACCCTGCATGGGGGTGCCGCATCCAGCCGGGTTTTGTATTTGTTGCCGATGATTTCGGCGGCCTGGGCCAGTTCGGTGCGGGCTTCGGCGGTCTGCCCGAGTTTCTGGTCGGCCATGGCCAAAAGAACGTGGGCGGTCGCCGTGCGGGGGGCGATGTATTCCGGATAATTCAAACACCGCCGACACCAATTGGCCGCCTGGGCGTAGTTGCCGCTGCGATATTCCATAAGGCCGAGGGAAACGGAGCGCCAGGCAGACAGGAATATTTCATCGCCGGCATCCCGGTTGGTGGTGAACGATTGTGCCGAGAGACTGGCGATCGGCCGCAAGGAAGCCATGATGTCCCTGCCGGCGGGCAGCAGGAGGCTGATTTTGATGATGCGATCGGCAAAGGGATGGGGCTCGCTGGCAAACCGGGTGATGGCGGCGTGACGAAACTGTTCGTAAGCGGACCGGTCAGGTAATTCAGCCAAGGCGGGGCCGCATTCAAGATAGTCGAGCGTATCCACATCCCAGCCATCGAACCGGTTGATTTTCAACAAGGTGGTAAAGCGGTCGGCCGCCTCCGGCCAGCGATCTTGCAAGGCGAAATATTCACCGAGCGTGCGATAGACGGCGGCGCCTTCCACGGTGGGCTGGGTGAGGGAAACCTGGCGGATCAACTGGTCGGCATCGTCAAAGGATTCCTGGTTTAGGAGCACGGTGGCGCGGGTGATTTTTTCCCGGGTCTCGGCCTGACGGCGCAAATCGGTTTCGTTGGCGCGAGCCAGTTCGGCCTGATGTTCGGCGGCCATGGCACGGCCCAGGGCGGCGCGCTCCAGAATATAAAGGCGGGTGGAAACGGCGAAGCCAACGATCAGGGCCACGGCCACAGCCCCGCTGGCGAGGAAGACGATCTGGTTCCGGCGAACGAGTTTTTCAAACCGGTAGCGCCGGCTGGGCGGGCGGGCGGCCACCGGTTCATTATTGAGATAGCGGCTGATATCGAGCGCCAGCCCGTTGGCGGTTTCGTAGCGGCGTTTTCGATCTTTTTCCAACGCCCGCATGACAATCCAGTCGAGGTCGCCGCGCAGCAGGGATATGAGTTTGGGCGGTTCGGCGAGACGTTGGGCCGCCATATTGGTCAGCTCGGTGCCTTGCATGGTGGTGAGCATGGTGGAGGGCCGCTGCGGTTCCTGCTCGCGCAGGGTGCGGCGCATGGCATCCAAGCCGCCGGACATCAGTTTTTTGGGATCAAATGGCGGCCGGCCGGTGAGGAGTTCGTACAACAGCACGCCGAGGGAATAGATGTCGCTCCGGGTATCCACGTCCAGGCCGCTCATCTCGGCCTGTTCGGGGCTCATGTAGGCGGGCGTGCCGATCATCTGCTCGTAGGCGGTGAAGAAGGTTTTATCAGTGAGGCGACCTTCAATTGCCTTGGCGATGCCAAAATCGATCACCTTCGGCACGGGTACGCCATCGTGGAGGGTGACCAGAATGTTGGAGGGCTTGATGTCGCGATGAATGAGGCCCTTCTGATGCGCGTGCTGGATGGCCCCGCAAATCTGGATGAACAGGTCCAGGCGCTGGCGGGTGTCGAGATGGTTCTGATCGCAGTAGTCGGTGATCTTGATGCCGCGCACCAGTTCCATGACGAAGTAGGGGCGACCGGTCTCGATGGCACCGGCATCGAGGACGCGGGCGATGTTCGGGTGATCCATCAGAGCGAGCGCCTGGCGTTCGGCTTCAAAGCGGGCGATGACGCTTTTGGTGTCCATGCCCAGCTTGATGATCTTGAGGGCGACCCGGCGGTGGATGGGTTTTTCCTGGTCGGCCATGAACACCACCCCGCAGCCGCCTTCGCCGATTTTCTGGAGCAGCTTGTAATTGCCGATACGGGTGCCCAAGCCTTCGAGGGCGGAGTCCGTATTGGCCGGTTTCGATCCCGGAGCGGGAGCGGCCGATTCGGCGAGCAGTTGTCCGGCGAGTCGCGCGGGGGCGGCACCAGCCACCTGGAAAAAACGGTCGGCGTCCGGCTCGGCGGAAAGCAGCGAATCGAGGCGGGCGCGCAGTTCCGCGTCCCCGGCGCAGGCCTGCTCGAGAAAAGTCTGGCGCGCCGCCGGACTGGGGAGCAGGCGGGCGGCCTCATACAGGGACTCTTCGAGCTGACGGGGATTCATGGGAAAAGCCGGATACAAACAATGCGCGAATAAGCGGAGGACACCGACATGGGGAGGATCAGGTTTTGTTTCGCAGATCGCGAAACAGCCAGGCCTTGGCATAGGCCCATTGGCGCTCCACGGTGCGTTCGGTCACGCCGAGAGTTTCGGCCACCTCCTGATTGGTCAGGCCACCGAAAAATTTCATGACCACAATCCGGCCTTTTTCCGGGTCCCCGGCGCTGAACCGTTCCACCGCCTCATCCACCAGCAGGATCATTTCATCCGGCGAATCGGCGGCGAGATCCAGGTCCATGATGTCCAGCCGCTGGAGGTGGCCGCCGTGTTTGAGGCGGGATTTGCGCCGGGCATTTTCGATAAGGATACGCCGCATGGCCTCGGCGGCGGCGGCAAAAAAGTGGGCGCGGTTGGCCCATTTCTGACCGGACCCGTTGGCGAGGCGCACCCAGGCTTCATGCACGAGCGCGGTGGCCTGCAGGGTGTGACCGGAGGATTCCTGCGCCATGCGCGCCGCCGCCAGCCGTCGCAATTCTTCATAGACGAGCGGCAGCAGGTCGGCGGACGCCTGACTGGGACCGGAGCCGGCGGCGCCTAAAATACGGGTAATGTCGTGATTGGTCTGGTCCATGATGGGAAAATTCAACTATCCCAGTGGGTCAGGTGTTGCACCAAAACAATCCCAAGCCGGGCAGGTGGCTGTCAATGAGAACCCATGGGAAGGGCTAATGGGGGGCACCGGCGACGGGCCGGGCAGGCCGGGCGCATTTGGGACAATTGGCTTTTACTTTGACAGGCCATGGCATATTTGAGACAAACGTTAGCGTTCAAAAAGTTTACCAAGCGAAACCTCCCATGAAACAGAACCTGAAACTGGTCGCCGTTGGAATCTTGTTTATCCTTTGCGGCCTTGCATCGGTTTCCGCCCGGGCGCAGGGCACGTCGTTTCTTTACCAGGGCGCGCTCAGCGATGGCGGGCAACCGGCGACGGGCAGCTATGACCTGACCTTCACGCTATTCAGCACGAATAACGGGGGCACGGCGGTGGCGGGGCCCATCACCAACAGCGCCACGGCGGTGACGAATGGCCTGTTCATGACCACGCTGGACTTTGGTTCGGGCGTGTTCAACGGCACGGGGTACTGGCTGGAACTGGGCGTGGAAACGAACGGCGGCATCGGTTTTGTTACACTGTCGCCCCGGCAGGCAGTCCTGCCCGCGCCTTATGCCATCCTGGCAAACAACGCCAGCAATTTACTGGGTTCCCTGCCCGCTTCACAATTGAGCGGTACCATTCCGGTGGCCAATATCACTGGCGTGATCGCCCCGGGCCAGGTGCCCGGGTCGGTGGTGGTAAACGGGGCCAGCGGGGTGAATCTGAGCGGCACTTTCAGCGGTAATGGCGCAGGCCTTAACGGGGTGAACCTGTTCTCGCTCAATACTGGCGGAGCCATTAGCGGCGCCCTCTCCGGCGGGACGTTTGCCCTCGCTTCGTCGCCGATTACGGGCGGTCAACCAGACAGTGTCGTGGCGGCGGATGTGAATGGCGATGGGTATGTGGATTTGATCAGCGCCAATAGTGGCAATAGTACGCTCACGGTGCTCACCAACAACGGCAACGGCGTCTTCACCACGGAAACGACCGTCTATGTTGGCTCCAATCCCCGTTGCGTGATCGCGTTGGATATCAATAACGACGGCAAAATGGATTTGGTCAGCGCCGATTATGGCGACAACGGGCTGTTTGTGGAAATCAACAACGGGAAGGGTCTGTTTACCGGGAGCGGCCGGGCGCTGACCGTGGCTAATCCGCCGAATTGCGTCGTGGCGGTGGATGTGAATGGCGATGGCAAATTGGATCTTGTCAGTGCCGGTTATAATCTGGGCAACAACAGCAGCGGGTTGACGATTTTGACTAATAATGGCAGCGGCGGCTTTGGTTCCAACACCACCGTGGCCGCCTGGCAACCGGTCTGGGTCACGGCAGCGGATATGAATGGCGATGGGCGGCCGGATTTGATTACCGCCAATTACAACGCCAATTATCCGGTGACCATTTTCACCAATAATGGCAATGGCGGGTTTGGCTCCAATGCCACCCTCTACGCCAACTACCAGCCTTATTGTGTGTTGGCGGTGGATGTGAATGGCGACGGACGCCCGGATGTGGTCACCGCCAATTACAGTTCCGGCAACGTTTCCGTTTTTTTGAATAATGGCAGCGCCGGCTTTGGGGCGGTCTCGAACTACGTTGCCGGCAGTCTGCCCTATTCGGTGACGGCGGGCGACGTCAATGGCGATGGCAAGGTGGATTTGATTGTGGCCAACAGTGGCGGCAGTTCCCTGACGGTGCTGACCAACAATGGCAGCGGCAGCTTTGGGCTTTATGCCACCCTGACCACCGGCAATTCACCGCACAGTGTGATCGTTGCGGATGTAAACCGGGATGGGCGGCCGGATTTGATCGCGGCCAATTACGGCTCCAGTTCCCTGTCCATTTTGACCAATGCCGCGATCATGCGAGCCACCTTCGTGGGCAACTTCACGGGCAATGGCGGCAACCTCACCAATCTGAATGCCGCCAGCCTGACGGGCACCCTGCCCTTCGCCCTGCTGCCGGCCAGCGTGGTGACGAATAATCAAACCGGCGTCACCTTAAACGGCGCGCTTAGCGGCACCTTTACCGGGGACGGCAGCGGGCTGACCAATCTGCCGACCGGCACGCCGTCCACGATCACGGGTCTGACGACCAATGTCATTGTGGGCGGACTGGTGCTTACTTACACGAATGGGATTTTGGTGAACGTGCAGACGTATTGAAGGTCTCTCGGCCACCATTGGCCATTGCCCGTCAATTGAATTGCGCGGCCAAACCTCGGGCTTGCAGTCCGCGAGACATCGGCGCATCTTCGCTTTGTGCCTACCCTGGCTGACATAGCCACGTTGCTGAACCGGCCGGTGATTGTGCTCGCCGGTTTGCAAAAGCGGTTTGAACTGCCGGTGCCGCCGGGAGGCACCTATTCGGACGCGTATTTGGAATTTCTGCGCACCCTCGTTTATCTCCGCACGTTTGGCATTAGCGAAGAGACCCTGCGCGACCTTTGGAATATGGAGAAGAAGCTCCTGCTGCTGTTGCATGTGGAAGCGTCCGGCAGTCCCACCTGGTTTCTGGATGCCTGCGGCCGGCCCGGCCACCGGGAGCGCCGGCTGCTGCTGAGCCATTTTGATCTGGGCATCCCCCTCAACGGACGCGAACTCCAGCCGGGTCTGGATTTCAGCGACCAGCTGCCCGAGTTGTTTTCCGGCCACGAAATGGGCGAAGACGCCTGGCGGGTGTTGCACCAATGCATTGAGCTGCGCGAAACCATCCTGCGCGATGTGCGCATGGAACTGCCCGTACTCCGGACGGCCGCCAAATGGGCGATTCACCTCCCTGACCCGCCCAACCATTGACACATGCACTTAACCGGCTAGAATCGCCCGCAATGCAATCTCAGGGGCAATCTGGAGGAAAAGCTTCGCGGCTGGATTTTCTGGACCAGATCCGCGGTCTGGCGATTCTGGCAGTTTTTCTATATCACAGTCTCACTACGTCGTTTGGCTACGGCTATCTGAAATGGCAGGGGTGGTTCCATGATTTCTCGGAACGCCCCGCCTATCTGGCCCTGTGTCCCCTGACATACGGCACCATGGGGGTGGCCATCTTCTTCGTGGTCAGCGGCATCTGTATTCACATCGCCCATCAGCGGTCGAGCCGGAAGGATTGGCCGACGTTCTTCAGCCGGCGGTTTTTCCGCATTTATCCACCGTATCTGCTGGCGCTGCTGGGATTTAGCTTCACGAGTTTCATCTATCCCGCGCACGCTTTTGGCGATCACCTTTCGCATGTGGCCGAAGCCGGCACGGTGAGCAATGGCTGGCAGGTGATCACGCATTTATTCCTCCTACAAAATTATAACGCCCACACACTGTATGCCATTAATGGAGCCTTTTGGACCCTGTCTGTTGAGTGCCAGCTTTATCTGATCTATCCACTGCTGCTCTTCCTCGTGCAGAAACTGACCTGGGGGCGCACACTGATTTTGCTGGCGGTGTTGGAATGCACAGAGCGTGCCATCACCACCTACTGCGTGAACCATGACATCGTGGTGCCAAACTGGTTTGCGTTCTCGCCGTTTTATTTCTGGTTTAGCTGGGCGCTGGGTGCAGCAGCAGCGGATGCCTTCCTGAACGGCCGGCCATTCGGCTTGGCCAAAAAATCCGCCATTTTCTTCACGAGCCTGCTGGTGGTGGATTTCTTTTTCAAGCCGTTGGAGGAATTCACGTTCACCATCGAGGCCCTGGCCACGGTCTCCATCGTGGGCCTGCTGCTGAACCGTCAGACGGCGGCACCGGGAACCGGACGCGGCCCCATCGCGCGCGCCTTTGATTTCGTGGGGCTCACCAGTTACAGCCTCTATTTGCTGCATCAGCCCCTTCTCTATTTGGTGCCGCACCTGGCCACCAAACTGAACCACGGTCAGCCGGCCCATCCGCTATTGAACTTCGCGCTATGTGTGGTCGCCCTGGGCCCCATCCTGCTGCTCGCCTGGGGCTATTACCGGTTCGTGGAAATGCCGAGCATTGCGGCGGGGAAATGGTTTATTGCCAACAAACTGAAGCCGGCACGCGGCTGAAAAGAGAATTTCTAAGCCATTGGCTTGGGATAAGGGTTGCAATAATATGCCCTGAAGATTTTTCGCGTTTTCAGAGGCCTTTGAAAGCACCATCGCATTTGCCACACACGCAACTTGTTTGCCAAGCTGCTGTGTTCTTTGGGTTCGGCAGCCAAACACGAATCGACGAATGACAGAATGAACAATTTTGATCTGCTGGAAACCCTAAGAGTGCGTCTGAAAAAGGAAATTGGGGGTGTTTTGGCAGAGTCTGACGGCCAAATAAATGCACAAAACACTTGATCTGCTTGCTTGCTTTTGCGGCTGTCATTCGCGGTAGCGCCAGTGGG
>CAIJGS010000243.1 GCA_903820285.1 uncultured Verrucomicrobia subdivision 3 bacterium
CCCATCCGCGAGGATGTGCTTTTCCAGCTCGTGAATGACCCTGGCCGCGGGAATGTTTCCCGGTTGCACAGAATCCGGGCATGCCGCAGCCCGATGCGCCGTCTTGTCAAAAGTTGGCATAATCTAAAATACCAATCGTCCTTATGAAAATGACAATAGTCCTCCCCCGTGGTTTTGCACAAGCGAAATTTTTCACGAAGCGGAAAAAATATTTCCGGGCGGAATCCCGCCCCGCCGGATCTCCCGGTCGCTAAGCTTACAGAGTTACCGTGCGAAAATTTGGCGGATCACATCCTCGACCGGCACTTCCTGAATATCAATATCCGTCACCGGTAATTCGTCGAGCAGTGCTTTGCACGCCGGAATCACGCGGTCGCGCGTGACTTTCAGCGTGATGGATGTCTCGGTTTTCACCGTCACTTCGCCATAGCGCGAAAGCTGTTCCGCCGAATGCTGGCCGGTGTTTTCACACTGGATGGTGACGAGCTTGAAATTCGCAAACCGGTCCACAATCTCCGCCAGCTTGCCATCGAAGAACAGTTTGCCGTGGTCAATGATGATGACCCGCTCGCACAATTCCTGGATGTCCGCCATGTAATGGCTGGTGAGCACGATCGTGGTCTTTTGCTCCCGGTTGTGGCGGCGGATGAATTCGCGCACCGTTTTTTGGGAGACGACATCCAGCCCGATCGTGGGCTCGTCGAGAAACAAAACCCTAGGCTGATGCAGCAGCGAGGCGATCAGCTCCATCTTCATGCGCTCGCCAAGGGAAAGTTCCCGCACACTCACGTTCAGCTTGTCTTTGACCCCCAGCAATTCCGTGAGTTCACCCACGGTGCGGTTGAAGCGGTCGTCGGGAATGCCGTAAATTTTGGCGTTAAGTTCGAGTGATTCGCGGGCGGGCAGATCCCACCAAAGCTGGTTTTTCTGGCCGAGCACCAGGGCAAACTGGCGGCGGTAGGCATCATCACGTTCCCACGGCACGTGCCCCAGCACCCGGGCCGTGCCACCCGTGGGATAGAGCAGTCCCGCGAGCATCTTAAGGGTGGTGGTTTTGCCTGCGCCGTTGGGACCGAGAAACCCGACGAGTTCGCCGGGTTCAATCTTGAAGCTGACATCATTGACGGCCACCGTTTGCTCATACTGACGGTGCACCAATCCCTTGAGCGCGCCCGCAAAGCCGGGCTGCTTCTTGTAGGTGCGGAAGGTTTTGGTCAGGCCGCTGACTTCGATGGCGGGCATGGCGTCACCTCGGCTTGTTCCGGCAGCTCAACGCACGAGCTGCTTTTCCAGATACTGGACCACCTGGCGCACGTTGGCATCCACTTCCATGCGGTCTTTCACCAGCCGGCAGGCATGCAGGACGGTGCCGTGATCACGACCGCCAAAAGCCTCACCGATGGTATTGAGCGAGCTTTCCGTCATCTGGCGAGACAGGTACATCGCAATCTGGCGCGGAAACGCGATGTTTTCGGGGCGGCGCTTGCTCGTCATGTCCGCCAGGCGGATGTCAAAGTGTTCGGCCACCTTCTTCTGAATAACCTCGATGCTGATCGTCTGGCGGCCTTCCTCGTGCAGAATTTCGCGCAGCAGCCCTTCCACCACTTCGATGGAAAGCTTTTTGCCGGTCAGCGAGGCATAGGAGGCCACGCGGATGAGCGCGCCTTCCAGCCGGCGGATGTTCGTGCGGATGCGCGTGGCCAGGAAATTGATCACTTCATCCGAAAGCTTGTCGTCCACGTTCATCGCCTGCGCCTTCTTCTTCAGAATCGCGAGGCGCATTTCAATGTCCGGCGGCTGGAGATCCGTTACCAGACCCCATTCAAAGCGGGAAACCAGGCGGTTTTCCAGGCCTTGGATTTCGCTGGCCGGGCGGTCGCAGGTCAAAACGATCTGCTTGTGCGATTCATGCAGCGCATTGAACGTGTGGAAAAATTCTTCCTGGATGCGTTCCTTGCCGGCGAGAAACTGGATATCGTCAATCAGCAGAACATCCGTCTGCCGGTATTTTTTGCGGAAGCTGACGAGCTTGTTGTTCTGAATGGCGTCAATGTACTCGTTAGTGAACTTTTCCGAGGAAACATAGGCCACGCGTGCCGCCTTGCGGTTGCCGGTCACGTGCTGACCGATGGCGTGCAGCAGATGGGTTTTGCCCAGTCCGACCCCGCCATACAGAAACAGCGGGTTATACGACTTGCCCGGCGCTTCCGCCACGGCTTTGGCCGCCGCAAAGGCAAAATTGTTATTCGTTCCGACGACGTACGATTCGAACGTATTCTTGGGATTGAACAGGATGTCGCCATTGATGGCGGCCCGTTCCGCCGCCGCTTCTGCTGACCGTGAGCGGGCGGGAGTCACTGCATGTGCCGGAGTGGGAGCGGGTGTTACGACGGTTTCCGCCACCGGCGTGCCGTTGGCAATCTTGAATGTCACCTGCAGTTTGCAGCCGGCGGCCACCGCCACCGCATCTTGCAGCAGGCCCAGGTAATTATCCTTCAGCCACACCTCGCAAAACTCGTTGGGTACTTCCAGGTTGATCTGCTGGCCATCCAAGGCGTGGGCCCGCAGCGGGGCAAACCACATGTTGAATGTGTCCCGGCTCAACTTGGCGCGGAGATGTTCCAGCGCCGTGTTCCAAATATTTTCAGCAGTAATCTGCATGTTAAAACCGCATGTTGCCCGTGTTGTCCGGTTGTCCGGGATGCCACTTTATTCACTATGCCCACCGGACGGCCTTTTCAGCTGAGCTGACGGTCAGTCAATCTTGTCGTGGGCTCTAATTCAAGCGAAAACCGTTGCCATCGTAATCACTTAAACCCAGATTCCGCTTAAAATTAAATCCTAAGTCGCTTGTTTCCAGTGTTTTAATCAAATTATCCGTTCGTTTGCCCCGGAAATTCGAGCATCGCCTATTCAAATGCATCCCGCGACGATGAATAGTGCCAGTGTTTTTATGCCATTGCTCCCAAAGATACGAGGACAATATATTAACTCTTGTTCACCAGTTATTCACAACCAAAAAAGCCAATAAAATCGGCCCGGTTCTGTCCTTTTGAAAATTTCACCGGCCGATCCGGACCGGGGGCTCGGTTCAGCACCAAAACTCCCCTCGCCACTTTTTAAGAAGTTCAATGAACATCATCACCCCTTTCTTGGTCAGACATAAGCGAGAATTGCCATCTTATGCGTGGATCGAATAGTCAAAAGTCTTACTTATACCTGACAGGCAGTGTTGACAAAGATAAGGGACTATGATTAATTATACACAGTTGCAGGGGCCAAGAGGGCCAGCAGACAGCAAACAATAAACTGTCCGACTGTAACATTGATCTTTGATTTTTAAAATTTCGGCTCCGGCTTGAGTGCAGCTGGAGCTCGAGTTCTCCGTAATCCTACGTTGTGCTCATTCTGAATTCCCCGGGTTTCTCGGCCATCCTCTGGCTGATTAACCCGGTTTTTTCTTTCTACCCCCGGCGCCAAAGCCATTTGACCTCAGCCCCATTCTTTTTCCCAGCCCCGGCAAAAGTGTAAAACGCTCCATTACAACGGTATCCACCTATCCTTCCATCTAAGGCAGCCATTTCTTAATCATCGCGCCGACCGTGTCGTCACAGGCCTTGAAGGCTTCCGGCTCCCCGGTGTTGGTGGCCGCAATCACAGCAAAATCCCGCTCGGGGGCCAGCCACATGACCACATACCACATGGTGTTGGAACCATTGTGCATTAGCGTGCGACCGCCCGCCCAAGCCCGCCGGCCACAAACCCAGCCGCTGGCATAATCACTGCCATCTGGAGCCGTATGCAGCAATCGAACTGTTTCCGGACGCAACAATCCACCCTTCCTTTCACCTTCCAGATGAAAAATGGCATAGCGGGCCAGGTCATCCAGCGAACAATGCACGCGGCCGGCCGGGCTGATGGCAGGCGGATTGTCGCTTTGGCTTGGCACCTGCCCCAACGTTCCCCGCGTATGCCCCCAGGGCTGATCCGTCTGCTCCCGGGTACCCGGCGCGCCGAACCCGGCGGAATCCATATGCAACGGTTTGAAGAGCTTATCAGTGACAAGCTGCTCCCATGGCTTGCCGCTGATCTTTTCCAGCATGGCCCCCACCAGCGCGTAGTTCTGGTTGGAATAGATGAAACGGGTGCCGGGTGCAACCGCCGGCGGCACGGCTAGAACAGCTTCGAGAAATTCGCGGCGCTGTTCCGTGGGGGTACCCTTTTCTGCCAGGCCTTGGCCCACGCGGCCGCGGGCGGGTGGGTTGCCAGGCCACTGCGCTGGGTCAGCAGTTGCTGGACCGTGACATTTTCATATTGCCGGTCCATTATGCCTTTCCACTCCGGAAACACCTCCGCCACCGTAGTGTCCCACCGTAACTGACCCGCTTCAATCAGCATGGCGGTCAGCGTGGCCGTCATGGATTTGGTGCAGGAACCAATATGAAACAGGTCGTTGGTGGTCACCAAGGCGGCCGCTCCCCATTTGCGTACCCCCACTGCGGCGCGATCACAAATGGCTCCGTCCTTCACCACCACCACCGCCAGCGCGGGGAGATCATATTTTGCGCGGATGATCTCGAGCTGCCCGGCCGTGGTGACCGGCAAAGTTCCGGCCGTCGCTTTCAAGGTGCGGGTGGCCAGCAACCAGAGCAGGCCGATAACCAGGCCAAGCCAGACATTCATGAGGCCAGCCTAGCGAAACCCGAGCTGGGAGCAAGCGCTCCGCAATCCGGTGGCCGAAAAAACTTTGCAACCGGCGAATCACACTTAGATTGGTCCCGTGACCGTTCTGGAAGCCATTCAAAAAAGCGCGGAATTTCTCGGCAAACGCGGCGTGGAATCCCCCCGCCTGCAAACCGAACTCTTGCTCGCGCATCTCCTGAAAATGCCGCGCATGAAGCTGTATTTGAATTTCGACCGTGTCCTGACCGTGCCCGAAACCGATGCCTTGCGCGAATTGATCAAACGCCGGGGCCTCCGTGAACCCCTCCAGCACATCACCGGCTCCACCTCCTTCTGCGGTTATGAAATGACCGTGAACCGTCATGTTCTCGTGCCGCGTCCGGAAACGGAATTGCTCGCCGAAGCCGGCTGGCAGTTTCTGGCCACCCGTCCGCCTGAATCGGTCACCGCCCTCGATCTCTGTACCGGCAGCGGCTGCATTGCCATTGCCCTCGCGGCAAAATGCCCGCCGGCCAAAGTGGTGGCCACCGATATTTCCGCCGAAGCCTTGGCCCTGGCCCGCCAGAACGCCGCCGCCAACGGGGTGGCCGAACGGATTGAATTCTCGGCCGGCGATGGCTTTACCGCGCTGGCGGCGGCCGCCACGCGCGCCTTCGATCTCATCGCCAGCAACCCCCCCTATATCCCCTCCGCCGAGATTGCCACCCTCGATCCCGAAGTCCGCGATTTCGATCCCCGGCTCGCCCTGGATGGCGGCGACGATGGCCTCGTCTTCTACCGGCGCTTCGCCGCCGGCGCGGCGGAATATTTGCGACCCGCCGGGAAAATCATGCTGGAATTCGGTGACGGTCAGGCGGATGCGCTAAAAAACATTTTCGAAAGCGAAAAGTGGATTGTGGAAGCCGTGCTGGAGGATTACTCTCACCGGGCCAGAATTCTGGTCGCGCGGCGCTGAAATAATTTGGCCACGGATATTCACAGTTTCACGGGTTTTCCATTGGCGGGCGCGTTAATAAATATCTGTGTTTATCGGTGGCCGGACAAATTTTTGGTTTAACCCCCGTTTCCTATGGACAGTTTTTTGATCAAAGGTGGCGTGCCGCTCCACGGCGAAGTCACCATCAGCGGCAGCAAAAATGCCGCCCTCCCCATCCTTGCCGCCACCCTGCTCACGGATGAACCCTGCGTGCTCCGCCGCGTGCCGGATCTCAGCGATACCCGGTTCATGGTGCAGATTCTCAAATCCCTCGGTGCCAGCGCCACCTTCGAGAACGGCACCGTCACGGTTCATGCCAAGAAAATCACCGGCTTTGCCGATTATGATCTCGTCCGCAAAATGCGCGGTTCCATCTGCATTGCCGGGCCCCTGCTCGGCCGCTTGCGCAAGGCGCGCATCTCGCTGCCCGGCGGCTGCATCATCGGCGCCCGCCCCATCAACCTGCATCTCAAAGGCTTTGCCGCCCTCGGCGCCAAGATCAAAATCGATGGCGGCTACGTGGATGCCGTCGCCAAAAAATTGACCGGAGCCGTCACCTTCCTCGGTGGCCGCGCCGGTTCCACCGTGCTCGGTACCGCCAACGTCATGATGGCCGCCACCCTCGCCGAGGGCGTGACCGTTATCGAAAGCGCCGCCTGCGAACCCGAAGTCGTCGACCTCGCGAATTTCCTCATCGCCATGGGCGCCCAAATTTCCGGTGCCGGCAGCCCCACCATCACCATCACCGGCGTGGCCAAGCTCCACGGCGCGGAACACGATGTCATTCCCGACCGCATCGAAGCCATCACCTTTGCCGCCGCCGCCGCCGCCACCAATGGCGAAATCACCATCAAAGGCGCGCGCCCCGACCATTTCCGGGCCGTGATCGACAAGCTGAACGAAGCCAACGTGCTCGTGGAACGCAGCGGGGCCAACCTCGTCGTGAAGCGCAAAGGCAAGCTCAAGCCCGTGGACGTCACCACCATGCCGTACTCCGGTTTCCCGACCGATGCCCAGGCCCAGCTCATGTCCCTGCTCACCCTCGCTCCCGGCATCAGCATCATCACCGAACGAATTTTTGAATCCCGCTTCATGCACGTCAGCGAACTGACCCGCCTGGGCGCGGACATCGAAATCGAAGGACCCAG
>CAIJGS010000244.1 GCA_903820285.1 uncultured Verrucomicrobia subdivision 3 bacterium
GCCGCCGTGCAGCAGCATGCCGCGGCATTGACGTCGCACAAGACCGCCGTCAATGCCGCCTCGGTCGCCGTTAAAGACGCCACCACCGCCACCCACAACCACGGCGCGGCAACCGAGGCCATGGTGCTGGTGCATGAGGCCATGTCCGGCCGGTTCTCGAGGATGGGCGGCTCGCTCATGATCCTGACGCAACGCCTGGGCGGCGCGTCGCTGGCAATGATGGCGATGGGCGGCGCGGCCGGCGTGGCTGCGATGGGCCTGATGCACCTTGTCGAATGGATGGATAAGGTGAGCGCGGCCAAACTGGCGGCGGAAGCCGGCGGCGTCGGGAGCGGCATTGCCGTCAAAGACCTAGATGCGCAGGTGGATAAGCTGCGCAAGGTGACGACCGAAGCGGAACAGGCCGGCGCGGCTGTGCATACGATGGCGTCACTGCCCGGCATGAACTTGCCGGTTATGGACCAACTCAGCACCGATCTGCATGCCCTATCGCTGCGCATGGGCGAGGATATTCCATCGGCCGCCAAAAAGGTTGGCGAGGCGTGGAACCTGAACGCGGTTGCCGGCGCGGAACTGCTCAACAAAACCCGCGCCACCACGGCGGCTGTGCAAGAATTTGTGAAAGCCGCGCAGGAAGGCGACGCGCTGAAGGCGCGATCAGTCCTACTCATGGAGGTGGCGCGATCCACGGCGGAGGTTGCAGCGCAGACCAAGCTAGGCGCTAAAGCGGACACTGAGGCGAACACGGCGCGGGCGCGGGTCAATGCGGCAATGGCGAATGCGCCGGGCGCAAAAACGCCTGCATCAGCGTTGAAGCTGATTGACGCTGCTGAAACTAGAGATGCGGGCATGCAAGCCAACCGCCTCGCCGCGGCGCTGGCCAACGTCTCGACCGTCGTCAAAGGCGCGGAAGTTACCTCCTGGTCGCAACGTGTGGATGCGGACTTGCAAAAGGCCGTATTCGCCACCGAGCAATCCGCCCATGCCCAAGGCGCGACCTGGCAGAAAATCCATGAGGCGATGGCGGACACGTCCGTAAAATTCTGGCAGGACCAAGTCGGCCAAACCAAAGAAGGCACGAAAAACCGCGAAGAAGCCGAGCGGCACTTGATGACCGCGCTCGAAGCGCAGGACATGGCGCACATCAAGTCGGACGCGACCGGCGCCAAGCAGGCGCTGCATGAGCAACTGACCGCCCTGACCGAGCAACAGGCCGCGCATCATGATGACTTTCAAGTCGTCATGCAGATCGAAGACCAGAAGATTGCCCTGCTACGCGCGGCCGGCAAGGAATACACCGCCGAACTCAACCGCGAATTGACCGCGCGCGAAAATCTGATCCGCGAACACGCGAACAAGGTGGCGGGGATTGATCTGGAGACGATCAAGCAGAAGATACAGGACGGGCGGGCGGCGCGCGATACCGAGCGGAATGAACTTTCCGCCGATGTCGCTGAGCATGTGATGACGAAGCAGGCGGAAATTACTCAACTGCGAAGCTTGGCCGATCTGGAATTTGCCGTTGATAATCTCCGGCTGCAAAACTTTATCGACGTGCAGGACAAGGAGACCGAGGCCTATCGCGCGGCGATTACCGAACAGAAGGCCATCAAACGCGATTACGTTCGCACCCTGTCGGCACTAGATGCCCAAATGGCGGCGGCCAACGCGGCGGACCAGCGGCGGAATCTGCAAAACTACCAGCAAATGTTCCAAGGTGTCGGCTCGGCCGGCAAGTCTGCGGTCGAAGGACTGATTACTGGCAGCATGACCTGGCAGCAGGCCGAGGCCAACGTGGCGAAGCAGGTGCTCGGTTCCGCCATCAATCTGAGCACCGATCTGCTTTCCAAATGGATGGCGACCGAGATTGCCAAGACGATGTATTCCAAGACGGCGCTGGCGGGCCGCGTGGCGGCCGAGCAGACGGCGGGCAGTTCCGGATTTGGCGCGATCCTGGCTAAATTTCTAGGGTTGGAATCCGCCAAGACGCTGGCCACCGATGCAGGCGTGGCGGCGCGCATCACGGCAGAGGAAGCCGCCAGCACCGGGGCGCAGGCTCCGGCGGCGGCTGCTGCCGTGGCAGAGGTGGAGCGGCAGGCGGCGGTTGCCGGCGCGGGTGCGTTCGCGGCAACGGCGGCCATCCCCATTATCGGGCCAGAACTGGCGCCCGGCGCGGGCATGGCGGCGCTGGCAGCCGTGCAGGCGTTCGCACCGATGGCGTCCTTCGCGGTTGGCGCATGGGAACTGCCGCACGACATGATTGCGCAGGTGCATGCCGGCGAAATGATCATCCCGGCCGGGCCGGCAGCGGCCATCCGCGCCGGCGGCAACGGCAGCGGCACGGTGGCGACCGGCGGCGGGGGCGGAGACACCCACCACTGGCACATCAATGCGGTCGATGCTGGCTCGTTTGTGTCGCTGCTCAACTCCAACTCGGATCACTTGGCGCGGGCCGTAAGCCGCAGCCTCTCGAACAACCCCAGCCTGCGACCGAGGTATTGAGGTCATGACCCTTCCGACATTCCCGACGCTGCCGGGCATTGGCTTTCCGAAGAAATCGCCGATCTGGTCCACGGTTAAGCA
>CAIJGS010000245.1 GCA_903820285.1 uncultured Verrucomicrobia subdivision 3 bacterium
AAGCCATTAGAAATTACAAGTACTTATAAAGTGTATAAGACATTACTCTTTATCCTAAGTCCGACAGGCTGCTAGCGGCAAAGCTTTTCCCGAAAGATCTTGGCCGACATGCCCGTGACCCGTTTGAATGCCACGCAAAAGCTGTTGATGCTCTGGTACCCGCACATGTGGGCGATCACCTCGACCTTCTGGTTCGATTCGGTCAGCAGCTTTTTGGCATGCTCAATCCGCACGCGCTGCAATTCCTGGCCGGGCGTACGGCCGAGATGTTCCAGAAAGGCCTTGTGCATGCCGCGCCGGGACATGGCCGAGACGCTCACGAGATCCTTGATGCAAATCGGCTCATGCCCGTGTTCCCAGATGTACCGCAGGCTTTTGGCCACCCCCGGATGCCGGATGGTGAGAATGTCGCTGCTCTTGCGCGCCACCACCCCCACGGCGGGAATCCGAATGGTGTCCTTCGGGGGTGCCTTGCCGGCCATCAGCTGATCCAGCAGTTCCGCGCCCCGATAGCCCAGTACCTCCAGATTGGTGTCCACGCTCGATATCGGCGTGTGCATGGCATCCGGCGCGAGCAGATAGTTTTCCGCGCCCACAATCGCGATGCTTTCCGGCACGCTGATGCCGCCTTCTTCACAGGATTCCAGCACGTCCTGCGCCTGCTGGTCGTTGGCTGCAAAAACCGCCAGCGGCTTCACCGCGTTTTTCATCTGCGCAATCAGCCATTTGCGTTTGCGCTTCCATTCCTCCCGGCCGGTTGCATAGGCCGGCGACTGCCGCCACCGCAGCCAGGTACACGCATGCCCCGTGTGGGCCAGAGCCCGTAGAAAGCCCTGGCCGCGCTCCTCGTAGGACCAGTTGTCCGCATCGCTGTAAAACAGGAAATTGGTGAAGCCGCGCGAGAGAAAATGTTCCGCCACCAATTGCGCGGCATGCGCATGATCTTCCAGCACACGGGGAAATTTTAATTGCGGGCGCCGGAAGCTGAAATCCACCGTTGGCTTGCGGGCTCCGCGCACAAACTCCGCCAGATCATCACCGGCCCCGAGCCACGCCAGTATGCCATCGCCTTCCCAGCCCCAGGGCATGACTTTTTCCCGCGCATAATCCGCGTAGAGATGCCAGCCATGCTCCTGCGCATATTTTTCAATGCCCTGATGCAGCCGGTAATCATACCAGCCCAGGGCGAGCAGCACGCGCTTTTGTTTTTTAACCATGGGGATTGACCATCCTTATAAATCCCAATTCAGGTTGAGAATCAAGCCTTTCCCGCCCGGGGTGCAATTTTTTCAAATCGAATTGCACGTATGCCTATTTATTCCCCGCCGGAGTCTGCTAGAGTGCAAACATCCCATGAAATGCATCCCGACCAAAAACCGGAGCGCCTTTACGCTCATTGAACTGCTGGTGGTCATCGCCATCATCGCCATTCTGGCCGCCATGCTGCTGCCCGCCCTGGCCAGCGCCAAGCGCAAGGCCCAGACCATCAGTTGCGTTTCCAACTTCAAGCAGGTGGGCATCGCCCTGCATATGTACACGGATGATTTTGGCGACGCGCTGCCCCCGGGAAATTTGTCCACCGCCTTGTCGGATAGCGCGCTCACCCAGACCCAGGTCCCGATTTACGGCTATTATGATGATGCCACCACGACCTACCGCAAATACTTGGGCACCTGGATCGCCGGCTACATGGCTCTGCCATCCGCCCAGAGCATTCCCAAAGGCACCAATGCCGTGCTCCCCGCCATGATCTGCGCCGGCTATGTGGCCAGTTGTCCGGGGAACACCTCCGCCGGCTATATCCCCTCCTCGGACAATTATAAGAATGCCAATTGCTACTCCGTCACCCGGGATACCACCAACACGTTCTGGAATATCCCCCAACTGCCGTTCGGCAAGCAAAGCCAGTATGCGGCCGGCAAGGTCACCGGGTTGGGCGCTTCCCCCAGCGTGATCTGGTCCCTGGCCGACATGGATTGGCAGGCCTTGACGGATTACACCTCTGCCGGCACGGCCGTGGTCAGTTATGGGGCCAAACTTCCGGTTCACGGCAAGGTCCGCAATTTGCTCTATTTCGACGCCCATGTTCAGTCCGCCCACGTGACCACCCCGGCGGACTATTGAACATCCGGCTGCGCCAACCTTCCGGTCGTTACTCCCAAACCGCCTTCGCGCCAATAAAAAATGCCGCAGGAAAAATTCCTGCGGCATTTGTGTGTCTGTCTTTGTTGGGGGAACAAATGGTCAATGCTCGTGGCAGCCGCAGCCGTGGCCGCAGGAACCTTCCGTCAGTTCTTCGGCGGCCGGGATACGGCCCAGTTCGATCGTCTTGCCGACGGTCTTCTGCACGGTGCTCTGGAGCTCATGCATCTGTTCCTGGGCATCCAGGAAGGCCGAGGCGACGGCGTTTTTGAGGAGGGCGTCACGTTCGCCTTCAAACGCGGCGATTTCCGCCGGGCTGAGTTCCTGGCCCTGCTGCTGCTTTTCCTGCAGTGCCTGACCCTGGTTCATGACTTTTTCATATTGTCCGCGCGCGCCGGCATCGGCCAGAAAAGTGTCAATGCGTGAGCGAATTCCGCCGGTTTGGATTTCCTCGAGGAGGGCCTCGCAGAGTTCGCGTGTTTTGTTTTCAACTTTGGTTGCCATAAATTTTGTTATCGGGTGTGCAATAAAACACAACATGGGAATGATTGCAAATGAATTGACACTTGGTGCACTTTTAATAAAGTCCTTCCCCGAACTATGTCCCATTTATCGCAAGCCATTACGCCCTCGTGGCCGGTTTTTGCCTTGAAATCCATGGGACCCGTTCCGCTGACCTCTTCGTTCCCCGGGTCCCGGCCGGCTGTTTCTGCAATCCTCGGGGCCGACCGTTCGGCGCCCGTTACCTTTGATCCGATTAATCAACCCTAATAAACATGCAAACTATTCATCTCCAGTGGATTGACTACACAATCCTGATCGCATACGTCGCCTTTGTGCTCGGCATTGGCTGGACGCTCTCGCGCTACATGAAAACCTCGTCGGACTTCCTGACGTCCGCACGCTCCATCCCGACCTGGGTCACTGGTCTGGCCTTCATATCCGCCAACCTGGGTGCCCTTGAACTGGTCGGTATGGCCGCCAGCGGCGCGAAATACGGCATTGCGACCGCCCATTTTTATTGGGTCGGTGCCATCCCGGCGATGATCTTTCTGGCGGTGTTTATGATGCCGTTCTACTACGGTTCCAAGGCCCGCTCCGTGCCGGAATACCTCAAGATGCGCTTTGACGAACGCGTCCGTTTCTTGAATTCCGTTGCCTTCGCCATCATGACCATTTTTGCCTCCGGCGTTTCCATGAACGCCCTGGCCAAGCTGCTAAACCAGTTGCTCGGCTGGAACTACAATGCCGCCCTCTGGATTTGCTCCGGCGTCGTGCTCCTCTACGTTTTGAAAGGCGGCCTTACTTCCGCGATTTACACCGAAGTGCTCCAGTTCTTCATGATCGTCCTCGGTTTCGCCCCGGTGGTTTACCTCGGCCTCAAGGACGTCGGCGGCTGGCACTCTATGAACACTTCCTTGCAGGGCGTGGCCGTGGCCACCAGCACCAACTACGCCGCCAATGCCTGGACCAGCACCTGGCAGCCGCTGCTCGCCGGTCCGGCTCATAACCCGATGGGTGTGGACTGGTTCGCCATTGTCTTCGGTCTCGGTTTCGTGCTCAGCTTCGGTTACTGGTGTACCAACTTCCTCGTCGTGCAGCGCGCCATGGCGGCCAAGAACATGACCGCCGCCCGCAACACCCCGCTCGTCGCTGCCGTGCCGAAAATGGTGTTTCCGTTCCTCGTCATCGTTCCCGGCATGATCGCCGTGGCCCTGACCGCCAATCCCGGCAAAGACTACCGCATCCCGCCGCCGGTGATCGCGCAGGCCAACTACGACCAGGCCGTGGCCGTGGTTAAAACGGCCACCCCCGCCGATAACGCCGCTACCGTGGCCGCCGTGGACAAGGCGCTCGGCAAGGACGTGAATCCCGATAAGATCGCCGCCCTCGTCACCGCCAACTCCACCGCCAAACTGGCCGATGCCGACATCGAAAAAGGCATCTATTTCTCAGTCAAAGAAAACGATTACGACGGCGTCATCCTCTCGCTGGTCAAAAAGTATTGTCCTCCGGGTCTGCTCGGTCTGGCGCTCACCGCGTTGCTGGCCTCCTTCATGTCCGGCATGGCGGGCAACGTCACAGCTTTTAACACGGTTTTTACCTATGACCTTTATCAGGCGTATCTCGCGCCGGCCAAAAGCGACAGCCATTACTTCTGGGCTGGCAAAATCACCACCATCGCGGGCATTGGCCTCAGCATCTTGGCGGCCTATTTCGCCTCCATGTACAACAACGCCATGGACATCATCCAGCTCGTGTTCGGCTTCGTGAATGCCCCGCTGTTCGCCACCTTCCTGCTCGGCATGTTCTGGAAGCGCACCACCGGCACCGGTGCCTTCCTCGGCCTCTTCGGCGGCATTGCCGGTTCCACCCTGTTCCACGCTCTGACCATCGCGCAAGGCAACCTGCCCGGCGTGAAGGGCGGTTACATCAAGGTGCTCGAAACCTTTCCGAGCGAAATGGCCCAGAACTTCTGGCTCGCGGCCTTCGCCTTCACCGTCTGCTTCACGCTCACCCTGGTGATCTCGCTGGCCACCAAGTCCATGAAGACGGACGCCGAACTCCGGGGCTTGGTCTATTCGCTCACGCCCAAAACCGTGGATCACAACCTGTCCTTCTGGCAGCGTCCGGCCGTGCTCGGCACCATCCTGCTGATCATCTGCTTGATCCTGAACGTTGTTTTCTTTTGAACCATTAACCACCTGAAAGGAATAATTTTATGGGACTCGATATTCGCTGGCCGATTGGCCTCATGTTCACGCTCATTGGTGTGCTGCTCGCGGTGTTTGGCGCTGTCAAAGCGTCTGACTCCGTCTCGCTGGACATCAACATCAACCTCGTCTGGGGCATTGTCCTGCTGGTATTCGGTGTTTTCATGCTGCTCGGCGCCATCAGCGGCAAAAAAAATCCGCCGTCCGCCTGATCGCGGGCGAAGCCGGAAATGGGAGGCTGGCGGGTCAACCCGCTGCCCTCCCATTTTTCGTCTTCCATCTCCCATCCTTAATATTCTATCCTCGTTCCATTAATTATTATGACGCTCCCCGAATTGTCCGCCTACGTTGCCGCTGAATTTCAAAAGACCTATGGTCGCCCCCCGCGCTGGATCGCCGCCGCCCCCGGCCGCGTGAATGTCATCGGTGAACACACCGATTATAACGACGGATTCGTGCTGCCCATGGCCATTGAATTTTACACCGTCATGGCCGCCGACCGCCCGGTGGATGGCAAAAACGTCATCACCCTCCGCAGCACCTTTGAACCGGAACCGGCCGTGATCGACCTGGCCGTCCCCGTGAAGATCAGCACGCCCAAGTGGGGCAACTATCCGCGCGGTGTCGTCGCCGGCTTTCAGGCCCGGGGCGTGAATCCCGGAGGTCTCGACGTCTTCCTGCACTCCACGGTTCCGCTCGGCAGCGGCCTGAGCAGCAGTGCGGCGCTCGAAGTCTGCACCGCCACTCTCATTGAAGCCGTAACCGGCAAGACCATTGATCCCATCGAAAAGGCGTTGCTTGCCCAGAAGGCCGAACACGATTTTGCCGGCGTGCCCTGCGGCATTATGGACCAGTTCATCTCCGCGCTCGGCCGCGAAGGTCATCTGCTCCTGCTCGATTGCCGCACCCGTAAGACCGAGCTGGTGCCCATGAGCGACCCCGCCGTGGCGCTGCTCATCATCAACACCAATGTGAAGCACGAACTCGGCAGCGGCGAATACGCCAAGCGCCGGGCCGAATGCGAAGCGGCCGCGCGCATCATCGGCGTCGCTTCCCTGCGCGATGCCACCCCCGACCAGTTGGAACGCGCCAAGTCAAAAATGACCGACGTTGTCTACCGCCGCGCCCGCCACGTCATCGGCGAAATCGAACGCACCGTCCATGCCGCCGAGGGCATTCGTCAGTCCAACTGGCCCACCGTCGGCCAGTTCATGTACGCCAGCCACGCTTCCCTGCGCGACGACTACGAAGTCAGTTGTAAAGAACTGGATGTCGTCGTGGACATTGCCGAAGACATCGGTTACAAAGGCGGCGTCTATGGCTGCCGCATGACCGGCGGCGGCTTTGGCGGTTGCTGCGTGGCCCTCGTGAAAGCCGAGGCCATCGAAGCGATCACGAAGAAAATCGCCACCGATTACAAAGCCAAGACCGGCATCGACGCCGTCATCTTCAGCTCCCGCCCCGCCGCCGGCGCGACGATCATCAAAGCCTAAGCGAATCCCATTCGCCCGGCACAACGCTCTTGAACGCGGGAATTTACCATTCCCGCGTTCAACTTTTTTAGGGGGCGCCATTTGCCAACCTGGTAGGAGACGAGGTGACGAGACTCAAATATTCCTGCCTCTGGCCATGTGCAAAGAGCAACCAGTCACGAGGATGGTCATCCATTTCATGGAGCATTTCCCAGACTTTTACCGTCTCATTCAGTATGCGATGTTTATTATGCACGATTGCAATGCTGTTTCTGGCTTTGACGCCGGGGCGGTCGGACGACCAGTCGAAGATCATACATTATGATTTGAACCTGGATGTGCCCGGTGGCTATGGAGCCGTATTATTTTCCGAGCAGCCAACAATTTACGTGTTCCAGGTGCCGGTAGGGGGAGGCCCTTCACTGGAGAAGCGGCCGGTGCCGGATTTGGAAAGTCTGGGATTGCAGGTCTGGCTCTTGAAAGCCGATGGCACGACGATTCCCCGGGATAGCCAGCCGGCTTCTATCACCATCGGCAATGCCGGCGGGGATACGGATTGTGTAATTTACACCTTTACCAAACTGCCGGCAGGCAAACCGGTCGGAGTAGTTTTGCGGGTCAAAGGAAAACTCTATTGCCGGGAAATCAATGTTGAAAGGAAATGAATTCCAATATGTTCCAACCGCCGTGGTTGGGGCATGTTACACGTTGAAAATAATATGAACCCCTCCCGCCGCAAAATTCTAGTCTGGGCCTCCTGGCTGAGCCTGGCCCTGCCATTGGTGGCGTTTGTGATCTGCAGCGAGGCCAGCACCGGTCACCTGATGTTTCATCACCCGCTCTTTGGCCGCAATGTTGGCATGCTCCGGTATTATACTTTTCTGCTCACGGCCGTATTCGGCAGCCTGGTCATGCTTGCCGATGTCGGCTGCAAACGCTGGTGGCTGCTCTGGCTCCCGCTCGCCGGCTTGGGTCTCACCTGGTGGCTTTATCAGGCGGCCTTGGATTTCACCGGGTTTCTTGATTAGTGGTTTTCAACCCGGATGGACCAGTATAAGTTGCCAAACATGAGCCACGCCAGACACTATCTCAGCCTCGCCTGCGCCCTGTTTTTCGTATCGCTCTTTTTCGGCCTGCTCATCCGCGACTATCTCCGGCGGCGACGCCACCCGCCGGCGCAACTGGCGGCCGAACGTACCGAACTGGAGGCACAGATGCTCCGTCCCGACTGGGCCTTTTACGAGCACCACCTGCAACGTCCCGCCCCGGCTGCCTTGCGCGAACTCTATGCTGACCGCGACCTCGTGACTGCTGTCGGCCTCAAATACGGCAAACGCGATGCCCTCAGCACCTTTAATTCCCTGGCCGAATCACAACTGATCGACACCCGCGAACTCCTGGGCCTCGATATCATCGCCTTTGCCACCAGCGATTGCGGCGACCCCATTTACCTCCGCCCCGGTGCCGCCGAATCGGACACGGTGTACATCACCTACCACGACACCAACGAAACCAAAGTCTTCGCCGAATCTGTGGCGGTGATGTTGCAAACACTACGCCAGTCGAACCGGGAAGGGTGACCGGCAACTCCTATCAGAACAGTAGGAGGCGACGTAAGGAGACTCTGAATAAAAAACCGACGTCTGGATAAGGTGCTCGCCAACAGAATGACCAGGCCAATCACCTTGGGTAGGTTTCGGATGATCCGAATGATGGTTATTATTCCCAGGCCGACTTCAATGGCCAGACCTTCAGCGAAACAATCCGGGCGCTGCCGCCCAGGCTGGATAGTTTCAAATCCTGATCTTCCGGGGTAAGGGCTTTGGCCATCGGCATGTAAAGCGCTCCTCCTCCGCCGTAGACGTCCACCGAAGCGCGATCCACAAACATATGGAGTGAAATTTTCCCTTCTTTCATTGGCAGCGCAGCCCGGGAGCCCATACAGGATACCGTCTGGGCCGCCACGTCATAAACCACAGCCACGCCCCGCAGCTCAAAGGAAATTTCCTTCGCCGTACCCGGAGCAATTTCGGCCTCGATCTCAACCAATTCGCCCCGGCTCACTGCCAGCGGATTTTCGCCGGGCCCGAACTCGCGGGGTTCAATGGTTTGCACCGTCTGCCGGAGGGCGGCAAGTTCCCGCACCGGATTCACCCGCAGTGCCGCTCCGGCAGCGGTCGTCTGCAAGGTGAGTTCGACCGGCAGCCCCATCATCTGATTAAACGTCATGTCCCGGAAGATTTCCCCATCCGGCAACCGGCCCCAGGGAATGAGCACGCAGCGTCCATCGTTCGTCGGAATGTCCGAGTAAATCTGGGCGGCATACCAGCAATTGCCATTGTGCAACCGCTGCGGCTGGGTTTCCGGTGTAAAGGCAACGCCATCAAACTTGCCCACCACATAGACGCCGCTCGCGCCAAAAAAGACCCAGCGCGGATTTTGCCGGTCGCCGTCCAGTGGCACTTCAAAAAAGTTCGGGCACTCGGCATCACCCGGCAGCGTGAATGTCTGTAACTTGTGCCAATGCTTCAAATCCGGCGATTCAAACAGGGCGTAATCGTTGTGGTCAAGATACAGCGCCATCACCCATTTTTTTTCCGGGGCAAACCAGACCACCTTCGGATCACGATTCGCGGTCGCGAGTTGCCCCAGCACCGGGTTCTTTTCATATTTGGTCCAATGCCGGCCCCGGTCATTGCTGTACGCAATTTCCTGGGTGTACGTCGGGCCGGCTGCCGTGACCATCGCCACGAGCGCCGGTTCCGGGCCGGTTTGGAAACCGGCAGTGTTATTCCAGTCCACCACAGCGGAACCGGAATACATCGTGCCATTTTTATCCGGGTAGAGCGCCACCGGCAGTTCCCGCCAGTGCACCAGATCGGTGCTGACCGCATGACCCCAGTGCATGTTGCCCCAGTCCCAGCCATACGGATTATGCTGATAGCACAGGTGGTACTCGCCCTGAAAAAACACCAGGCCGTTGGGGTCATTCAGCCAGCCATAACGCGACGTGAAATGAAACTGCGGCCGCAGCCGCTCGGCATACGGATTCTGACTGTCCTTGAAATTGCTGGATTGCTCAATCGCTTTCAGGCCGTTGGAGTTTTCGGCCAGCCGGTTTGCCGCAATCCTCACCGTTTTCCCTTGAAACGGTGTCGCATCCAAAGGCGCCCACCAATCCGGTTTACCCTCGGCCAACTCAATGTCAAAGAACCGCTCCGTCCGTCCGTCCACCGACAAAGTGATTCGCCGTTTGACCGCGCCATTCTTGACCGGAAAGTTGAGCCAGGGTTTCGTGATTTTCATTTCCCGGCCGACATCGTATAGCGCGATTGGACTCTCCGGTCGGTTATCGCTCTGGACAATTTGATCCACGCTGATGTGTCCCCAACCACCGGTCGCCTCATCCACAATCTCCAGCACCGCCGTGCGGCCGGATAGTTCGCTGACTTCCCACTGGCCTAGCTGCAATCGTTCGCTGCCGCCGGGTTCCGTATTCGACCCGGTGGCTGTGCGCACCACCTTGCCGTCCACGAGCAGGTTCATGCAGGTCTGGCCCGCCCACCCGCCACCGCCGATCAGGAATCGGATGTATTTTCGCTCAATTTTGAATGCTGGCGAAGTCAGCCGGCCGGTCGACGCATCTCCGCCATTGAATGAATTCACCAGGCCGCCGCCCATGAAACCATCCACCGTCATCTGGCCCGGCAAGGTGCCGTGCGCCGGGCCGCTGCCGAAGGCCGTGCCCGCCACCTGCCAGTTGCCATAATTGGTGCCTTCAAAATCGGCGATCAACCGGTCCGGCGTTTGCGCCGAGGCCGCCCCCACGCCCGCCCCGAGTAGGAGGGCGCAGGCAAAAATCAACAGTGATGTACGCCGGGACCGCCGGGGTTTGGAATTCATGATATGATCAGTGATTTGCATCGTGTGTGAAAGTGGCGGCAAGGATGTGCCGGACCGCGCGACTTCATCAATCAAAATATGAGTCTATTCACCGGTGCGCGGCTGAATTGGTGGCGCTGCTCGTGAAAACGCCGCGCCAGTCAAACGGGCATGGGAAATAATAGTGCCGGGGCAGTGTGGTGTCATTACCGTTGCCTGACCGGGCAGAAATGAAGTAGTGTATTCGGGGCATCGCGACTATGAGGAAAATCTACAGTGCGTCATTTTTTGCCAGTTTCTACTATGGTATTCTCATCATTGTAGCTACCGCCTGGCTTGCGGTTGGCGGGCAAAATTCGGTTTTGGTTGAAGTGTCTGGCTGGGTATTTCTGACTACTTTTGGCATCCTGGCTATACCCCTCCTGTACGCCCGGGTCACCGTGGATGAAAAGGGCATCCGACAATCTTTCTATAGAAACCATTTTATCCCGTGGCATGAGATTGTCTCCTGGAAGCGTAACGATAATTCCGGTGGCGATGGTCCGGATACCCTGACCATCCGAACCCGGCGCGATTCCATCACGCTCAACCATAACTGCATCTTTGGAAAACGGCTGGTGGAGGTGGAGGCGGAATTGACTCGCCGAACCGGCAAAGTGGCGCTTTGTGATGCTCCTTCAAATACTTTCCAGTCGGGCGGTAATCAGACGTCATAATTTTGAAAAAAGCATGATCATTTTGGCCAACTTGCAGGAGGCCCCCATTCTCGGTCAAATCGATGCTTTGCAACAGGCCGCCTACGCCATCGAGGCGCAATTGATCGGGTGCCGGGATTTTCCGCCTTTGCGAGAAACCGCGGACGACCTCCGTCGAAGTCCGGATAGTTTTCTGGTATTCATGATCGACGGTTGCCCGGTTGGCTGTCTTTCCTTCCACCAAGGAGAAGGAATCGTGGAAATAACCCGTCTGATCGTCAGTCCCCGCCACTTTCGTCGGGGGATCGCCAGTTCATTGTTGCGCACCTTGGAGAACCGCCTGCCCACCGGCAGCGTGATTGTTGCCACAACTGCCGATCTGAACGCACCTGCGCTCGCGGCCTATGCGAAGCATGGTTACCTTGCCTCGGTGGGGCCG
>CAIJGS010000246.1 GCA_903820285.1 uncultured Verrucomicrobia subdivision 3 bacterium
GGGCGGAGCGCGGCTGTGTCGGAGACCAGCCGCAGCACCGTGGATTGCAACGGGCGCGAGGAACAATCCGGCGCGGCTGAACGTTCGGACTTTGCTGCGGCTGGAGCTATCGCACACAGCCGCGCTCCGCCAAAGAAGAATTTTGTTCCGCCCCCTTTTCATCTGCGTTAAATCAAACCAAATCAAGCCTGTCGTCATTATTTTTAACGACAAGCCCCGCCTCGTTTATTAGACTATCCTTCTCTAACCAACCACTATGACAAGCCGCTTATTTTCCACCCATAGCCCCCGCAAATTGCTTGCCATTTGCTGTCTCCTCCTGGCCGCCGCCGTGAAAGCGGTTGCCGGCACCACCGCGAACGACCTGCCGGCAAGGATCATTTCCGCCGATCTCCAGCAGCCCAATGGCCCGCTCAATACCATGTTCAAATTTTGCGTCGGGGCCGGCCGCGCGAATGAGGGCCTGCGCGCCGACTGGCAACGGCAACTGACCATCGCCCATCAGGAATGCGGCTTCCAATACATCCGCATGCATGGTTTGTTCACCGACGACATGGGCGTTTATCGCGATTACACCGGCAAGCCCGAATACAACTGGCAGTACATTGACGAGCTGTACGATTTTCTCCACCGCATCGGCATGAAGCCGTTTGTGGAACTCGGCTTCATGCCCGGCGGACTGGCCAGCGGTTCCAAAACGATCTTTTGGTGGAAGGGCAACGTGACGCCGCCCCGCGACATGAACAAATGGGCGGATTTCATCCGCGCCTTCGTGCTCCACGAACGCGAACGCTACGGCGACGCCGAGGTGCGCACCTGGTTTTTCGAGGTCTGGAACGAGCCGAACCTCACCGACGGCTTCTGGGCCGGCACGCAGCAGCAGTATTTTGACCTCTACGCCGCGACCGCGCGTGCCATCAAGAGCGTCTCCCCGGATTACAAGGTGGGCGGCCCAGGAACGGCCGGTTGCGGGTGGATTAACGAATTCCTTCATTTCTGCGACACGAACCATGCGCCCGTGGATTTTGTATCCACTCACACCTATGGCGTGGAAAGCGGCTATCTGGATGAGACCGCCACCCACGGCACAGCCCTTTCCCGCAACCCGAACTCCATCTTTGGCGAAGTAAAACAGGTGCGGCAGCAAATTAGCAATTCAGCCACCCCCAACTTGCAGCTCCACTTCACCGAATGGAGCAGTTCCTACACGCCAGCTGATCCCTTTCACGACAGCTATCACAGCGCCGCCTACATTCTGGACAAGCTCAAGAAATGCGGCGACGCCCCCAATTCCATGTCTTACTGGACGTTCACGGACATCTTCGAGGAATCCGGCCCCCGCTGGGAAGCCTTTCACGGCGGCTTCGGCCTCATGAATTATCAGGACATCAAAAAGCCGTCCTTTTATGCGTATCAATTCCTGAACCGGCTCAGTCCCACCGAATTAAAAAGCAGCGATCCGTCGTCGTGGATATGTGCCGACCATGACGGTGGCGTGCAGGCGTTGGTCTGGGATTTCACCAACACTTTTCCGGAAAAGGACATGATCAATCAGGTCTTTTATAAACGCGATTTGCCCGCGACGGCCAAAAACCGAATCACGCTGGATTTGTCCCACCTGCCCAAGGGCAAATACACGGTCGAGACCTACCAAGTCGGCTACCGGGTCAACGACGCCTACGCCACCTATCGCGATTTGGGCTCCCCGGCGCAGCTCACCCAAGAGCAGGTTGCCAAGATCAAATCCCAAAACAGCGGTGCCCCCGTGGCTGTCGGCACCGTGAAGATCGGCCGCGACGGTAAATTTGAGCGGCAGTTCGACCTCCGGGAAAACGACGCCGTGCTGGTCACGCTCAAGCCAGTACGATAATATTGTCGCAGATCGTTCCCGCGATTGCAGCTCGCTTGGGTGTTCAGGAACTGCCAGCCAAATCAGGCGGGTAAACGAATTCAATATTCCTATGAACAAGCTGACGAAACAACTCGCCGCGATCGCCGCCTTTATCCTTCTCGGCCTTGCGATTGGTCTCCCTGCCCAAGCTGCACCGCCCGCACCCGTCAGCGTGGCCGATGGACTCCTTCAGGGAACCATCGAAGACGGATTGACCGTCTATCGCGGCATCCCGTTTGCCGCGCCGCCGGTGGGCGACCTGCGCTGGCGCTCCCCACAACCCGCCACGAAATGGGACGGCGTCCGGCCCGCAACGCAATTCGGACCCATGCCCGTTCAAGGCGGGAACGGCTCCGAAGACTGCCTGTATTTGAATGTCTGGACGCCCGCCAAATCCGCGCACGACCGCCTGCCCGTGCTCGTCTGGATTTATGGTGGCGGATTTGGCGCGGGCTCGACGTCCGACCCAAACTACAGCGGCGAGCAACTGGCCAAGAAAGGCGTCGTGTTCGTCAGCATCGCCTACCGGGTCGGCCAGCTCGGTTTTCTGGCGCATCCGGAATTGAGCGCCGAAACCACCAACCACGTTTCCGGCAACTACGGTTTGCTCGACCAGCTTGCCGGCCTGCAATGGGTGCAAAAGAACATCGCCGCTTTCGGCGGCAATCCGCGCCAGGTGACGATTTTCGGCGAATCCGCCGGCGCCATTTCCGTCAGCATGTTGTGCGCGTCGCCGCTGGCCAAGGGGTTGTTCCACGGGGCCATTTCGCAAAGCGGAGGTTCGTTCGGACCTTCGCGCCCCACCACGCTTCCCGGCGAGAACATGCGGCCGCTGGCCGCGGCGGAACAGGCCGGTGTGACTTATGCCCAGGGTGCTACCATCGCCGAACTCCGCAAACTTGCCCCCGACAAACTACCGCCTGGCCCCGGCTTTGGCTTATCCTGGCCCGTCATTGATGGCTGGGTGATTCCCGATGACGAATACAAACTCTACGCCGCCGGCAAATACAACGACACGCCCGTCCTCATCGGCTACAATTCCGACGAAGGCGCGAGCTTCTGGCCGCCAAAAACCCCGGAAGCCTACCTCACCAGCGTCCATAATCGTTATGGCAAGTTCGCCGATGATTTGATCAAAGCCTATCCGGTCGGCACCAACACGGTTCCAAAAAGTGCGCGCGACCTGATGCGCGATACCGCCTTTGGCTGGCAAACGTGGAGTTGGGCGCGGCTCCAAGCGCGGACCGGCAAGTCCAAGGTCTTCTATTACTATTTCGACCAACACGCCGAAAACCAGGCAGGCTCGTGGCACGGCATGGACGTCTCCTATGTCTTCCACCATCTCAACCCCAATAATCCGCAGACCACCAAGGCCGATCTGGCAATTTCCGACGCCATGTCCACGTATTGGGTGAACTTCGCCAAACACGGTGATCCGAATGACGGAGAACTTCCCGCGTGGCCGGCGTTCAGCGACCGCCATCCGCAGGTGATGTATTTCAGTCAAACGCCACACCTCGGCCCCGTGCCCAGCGCCGACTCGCTCAAAGTCCTGGATAATTACTTCACCTGGCGGCGGACGCCGGAAGGCAACGCGTGGGCGAAATAATGCCGCAAGTTCAATTGGCCTCGCAACTGAACCAGCCGCACGTCACCCAGCCCTTGCCGCGCACAATTTCAAAACCGGCCTCCACCACATCGAGATACATGCCCGTGCTGAAATTTGGCCGCCCTTCCAGCAGGTGGAAAAAATCCATCATGTCCGCGTCCAAGCTGCCTTCGGACGGCAGCTTGACCGTTTTCTCATGTGGCATGAACGAATAAACAAAATACCCGGCCGGCGCGTTTGTGCCCGCCCAAAGATCAAAGCTGACGCCATCAACCACCGTGATATTCGTCGCAATCAACTTGCCGATGGGCGTGGAATTGTTGCCTCCCCACACCATCACTTCCAGTTGCGGCTCCGCCTTCCGGCCGTCCCGCCGCAGGAACATGTCGTAGGCAAAGTCGCCGTGAAGATCCTCCCCGCCACAGTTATAGTAGAACGAACAAGGAATGCCCGTCGTGTCGGCCAATTTCTTGGGAAACAAATCGTCGTTCGCCGGATTCCAGCCATAATGCCAGCCGCGAATGCTGGCCGGATAGCCGTACAGGCCGTTCGTCGAAAAATCAAAATTCGCCGTCCACTGCGGTGCCTCCTCCGTGCCCGCCTGCCAGCCAATGGATTCGCGGCTGAAATTGTTATTCCAGGCGAAATAAGGCCGAAAGAGTTTGTAGGGCCTGCCATTCTCCAACTGATTGCCCGCCGTTGAGTTGTCGGGCTCATTGGCTTCCTCCGGTGCCGCCCGGCCCGTCAGTGCGTGAAACACCTCCGCCGCCATCAGTCTGGCACCTTCATCGTTTGGATGAACCGTGTCGGGAAACAAATCCGCCTTTCCCGCCAGCGCGGCATGCAAATCGATCACGCTCGCGCCCGTTTCCTCCGCCACGATGCGAATCATTGGCATCAGCTCGTCGCGAATCGTTTTGTCATTAATGCCCCAGCGGCCGGGAAAATCCGGCGTCGGGTCGCAGATGAAAATCTTCGCCGCCGGATTGGCGTTGCGAAACGCGGCAATCATCTCCTTGTAGTCGCCAATGAAATCCGCCTTGTGCTGCCAATTATTGACCGCATTGGTCGCGTCCAGACTGCCATCGCCGGGATGCTTGCTGTCGTTCGCGCCAAAATCAATCACCACCACGTCTGCCTTGAAAGCCAGCGCGTTGGTATAGTCCGGCCGCCCGATGTAGGGAAAATCCCCGCGGTGCAGCAGCGTCGTCGCGCTCACGCCAAAATTGCGCACCTCATAATTTGTCCCCAACCAGCGGCCCAGCCGTGCCGGGTAGGTCATCTGCAAGCCCCAGCCGAACGTGATGCTATCACCCACACAGGCCACGCGCACAGCGTCGGCAGACGCTGCTCGGCAAATGAATAAAGCCGCCGCCAACCCGGCCAGTTTCACCATGTATTTTCCGAGAAAAATCATTAAAATAACGCTTCTATTTCCCCGCCAGCGTGAATTGGTCGTGCAACCTGATATCCCCCGACGAACCGCCCGCCTCGATTTCAAATTCATCCGGCTGCGCCACCCAGCTTTTCCGCGCCGGATCGTAATATGAAAATGCGCTCCGGTTCAGCGGAATGGAAACCGTCCGGGTTTCCCCCGGCTGGAGAAATACCTTTTTGAAACCCTTCAATTCCTTTTCCGGCCGCGGCAGGGCCGGATTCTGTTCGTGAATGTAAAGTTGCGCCACTTCCGCCCCGGCGCGGTTGCCCGCGTTCTTGATCTCAAACTGCGCGGTCACCAGCGCGTTCGTGTCATCCCCGGGAATCAGTTTCAGGTTGGCATACTCAAACGTCGTGTAGCTCAGGCCAAAGCCGAACGGAAACTGCGGTTCAATGTGCTTCGTGTCATACCAGCGGTAGCCCACCAGCAGGCCCTCCGCATAGGTCACCGTGCCGTTCGTGCCGGGGTAATTGCCCGGCGCATCACCCAGCGCATGTGCCGGCGAGTCAGCCAGCCTTTTCGGAAACGTCGCCGGCAGCTTGCCCGACGGATTCACGTCACCGAACAAGACGCCGGCCAGCGCGTTGCCGCCTTCCATGCCCGGATACCACGCCTGCAACAGCGCCGGCACTTTGCCCAGCCACGCGTCCATTTCCACCATCGTGCCTTCGAGCACGACAATCGTTTTCGGGTTCGCCGCCACGATTTTATGAATCAACCCGTCCTGCCCGTACGGCAGCTTCATGTCTTTGCGGTCCGCGCCTTCGCAATCAAATCCCTTGTCGTGGTTCAATCCGCCAAGATAAATCACCACGTCGGCCGCTTTCGCCGCCGCCACCGCCCGTTCCGCCAAATCCGCGCTGCCGTCTTTGGCATACCCCTCGGAGTAAATCACGTTCACATTCTTTCCTACTCGGCTCACGATGCCCGCAAGCGGATTGATTTCGTAAAAAGCCTTGATGCCTGAGCTGTCGCCGCCGTGCGCATGTAAACGCGTCGCATTCTCGCCAATCACGGCAATGGTTTTCAGTTTCGCCACGTCCAGCGGTAGCGTTCCATTGTCATTCTTCAACAGCACTATCCCCTCCTCGGCGACACGCCGCGCGACCGCCTGGTGCGCGGCCGTGTTCAATGAACCGGTCTTGCGACCGGCGTCGAAAACATGCGTGGCAAACATCACTCGCAGATTCCGCCGGACTTTTTCATCCAGCCCCGCCACCGGCAGCTCGCCCGCCTTGAGCAGCTTCAAATAGGGCTGTGAAAGATAGTAGTCCTCATATTTTTTCTCCGTGCCCATTTCGAGGTCAAGGCCGTTCAGCGCGCACTCCCGCGTGTCATGCGCGCCGTCCCAGTCGGACATCACCAAACCCTTGAATCCCCATTCCTCCTTCAAGATCTTGTTCAACAGATAGTCATTCTCACAGCAATGCTGGCCGCGCAGTTGGTTGTACGCGCCCATCACCGACCACACGCCACCTTGTTGCACGGCGGCCTGAAACGCGGGCAGATAGATTTCCCGCAAGGCGCGCTCGTCCACTTCCACGTTAATTGTGCCGCGCTCGAATTCCTGGTTGTTCAGCGCAAAATGCTTCACGCACGAGGAAATATCCTGCGACTGTTCGCCGCGGATGTACCCCGTACACATCACCCCGCTCAACCACGGATCTTCGCCCAGATATTCAAAATTCCGGCCGCAGAGCGGCGTGCGCAAAATGTTCACGCCCGGTCCGAGCATGATATCCTTGCCCCGTGCCCGCGCTTCCTGACCAATGGCCTCGCCTTCACGAAAACCCAAGTCGGGATTCCACGTGGCCGCCAGACAAATACCCGCCGGCATGGCAGTCGAAAAATCATCCGTGCGGCCGGCGGAATTCCAAGTGTCCGGCCCGATGTCCTCGCGGACGCCATGCGGACCATCATCCAGCCAGCGCCGTGGAATCCCCAGGTGCGGAATCGCCGCCGTGGTAAATTTTGAATCCGCGTGGATGACGGCTATTTTCTCCTCCAAGGTGAGCCGCGACAGCAAATCCTCCACGCGGTTTTCCACCGGTTGCGCGGCATCTTGATAAATTTCGGCGGCTTCGGCGGGCGGATTCAGCCGGCTGGCTAATGCCAGCGCCAGGACAACAAGTGCCAAGGGTGATGATTTCATGGAACCATCATGATAAATGAGAATATCCGGCCAATCATGTCGTTAAAATGAACTACCGGATCCTAAAACGTCGCCGCAAACGCTCATGATATCAGCTCGAATTGGCACAAGGTCATGCAGTTTGTACAACCGGCCCTAGCCAGTGTTTTCCTGTCCCGTTCAGGCTACGGGCCCTGGAATTTGTGGAGGGCAAAGGTATAAATACGTCCTACCTCATCAATCAGGTCGAAACTGACCAATGTTTTTGTTGTAATTCGGAGGGGCAGTCCTGCCGGGCGAGATTATCTCCGCCGCGACCGCTCGGTCGGACAATTGCGGGCCGGCACTTAAACCGCATCATTCTTGATATCAACGGGATGTATTCCATGCCGCTGGCGCGGGTATTGATTGTCATGCATACCCTTGTTCATGACGAGCCTGCAAACATTGATAATTTGAAGTCAAATTCGGCCTTTTCAAAGCCCAATTTTCACTCTCGCCTCCACGTTTTTCATAACCCTCCAATGATTTAACCTGCTGCACAGCTTGACAACCGAAACTGATCGGCAACGGAATTGTTGGCCATTTGCAACGGACAGAACATCCCGTGCCCATTTTCGAGCAGCGCTCAAGCCGCCGCCAATTCAGCCGGTTCCGCATAACTGCCGGATATATACTGTTCCATCTGCGCGATGGTGGCTTCCTGCGAAGAGATGGTCCAATTCACCAGGTCCCCGATGGAAATGATGCCAATAAGCTCGGTGCGGTGCAGCACCGGCAGATGTCGCACCCGATTTTCCGTCATCAGGCGCATACATTCGGCGATGGAGACCTCAGGCGTAACGGCGATGACCTGGTTGGAGATGACCTCCCAAACATGCGTATCCTTGGAATTTTTGCCGCACAAGGCCACTTTGCGGGTGTAATCCCGCTCCGTGAAGATGCCAACGAGGATGCCGCCGGATATCACCGGCACG
The DNA here is from genome assembly GCA_903820285.1 of uncultured Verrucomicrobia subdivision 3 bacterium. Classification (GTDB taxonomy): domain Bacteria; phylum Verrucomicrobiota; class Verrucomicrobiia; order Limisphaerales; family UBA11358; genus UBA11358. The sequence goes on from CAIJGS010000246.1 coordinate 8,047, forward strand.
GCACCGATGTTTTTGGCGGCCATCAGTTTGATGGCTTCAAAGACCGTGGTGGCCGGGGCAACTGACCAAACCACGGGGCTTTTGTCATGCAACAACGAGCTTACAGGGATGGTGCTTTTCATAGGCTTATCCTCTGGTTATCCGCCTGTCCGGGGAAAGATTCAAGTAATTAATTTGAATTGTTAATAACTTTTACCATCGCGCCCCGGGCGGTGGCGACCAAATCAACCCCTCCCGCGTGCGAAAAAGGATGTCCTTCCCGCCCCCTTATGGCTAAGATGTCAGAACCATATGGCTGGATTTCTGGATGACATTGAACCGCTGAAACAGGCGGCGCAGGCTGATTTATCAGCCGCCCCCGACCTGGCAGCGCTGGAGCAAACGAAGGGCGCGTGGATCGGACCGAACGGCCGGTTTACCGCCCTCATGAAGCAGTTGGGCACCCTCACCAAAGAGGAACGCCCCGCCGCCGGCAAGCTCATTAACGCCGCGAAAGTGGAACTCGAGGCCGCCCTCACTACCCGCCGCGAAGAGCTGGAACTCAAGGCCGCCCTGCCCAAGGAGCCGACCGACTTTACGCTGCCCGGCCGCCGTCGCGCGGCGGGCAAATTGCATCCCCTCACCCAGGTGACGGATGACATCGTCCGCGCCTTCCGCAAAATCGGCTTTGCCGTCGCCGATGGCCCGGAGATCGAGGATGAATACCATTGCTTCGATGCCCTGAATACGCCCGCCGACCATCCGGCGCGCGACAGCCAAGACACGTTTTATCTGGCCGGTGCCGCCGGGGCCAAACCGGCCTTGCTACGCACGCATACCTCCTCGGTGCAAATCCGCGTGATGCAATCCCAGCCGCCGCCGGTGCGCATCATCGTGCCGGGCCGTGTCTATCGCCGCGACAACGCCGACGCCACCCACAATCCCACCTTCAATCAGATCGAAGGTCTTTATGTGGATAAAAACGTCACCGTGGGCGACCTGAAAGGCACGGTTGAATTTGTGTTCAAAGAACTCATGGGCAGCGATGTGAAGATCCGCTTTCGTCCCCATTATTTCAGCTATACCGAGCCAAGCTACGAAATTGATTTCACCAATGCGCTCGTGAAAAAGATGGGCAAGGACTGGCTGGAAATCGCCGGCTGCGGCATGGTGCATCCGCAGGTGTTTGAAAACGTCGGGTACGATCCCGAGGTCTGGACCGGCTGGGCCTTCGGCTTCGGCATCGAACGCATCGCCATGCTGCGCTATGGCATCAACGACATCCGCCTCTTCTATGAGAATGACGCGCGGTTTTTGAAGCAGTTTTAGGAATCCAATCATTCTTTGACAGGAATCCTTAAAGCGATATGTTGTAAGCATGAAAACAACAATTGATATTCCTGAATTAGCCATGGCGGAAGCCATGAAGTTCACCGGCGCGAAAACCAAGCGCGAAGCCGTGGTAACCGCCGTGGAAAGGTTTAACCGGTTGAAGCGGTTGGAACAGTTGAACGCCCGTGTGCGCGGCCAGTTCCGCGACTTCATGACGCAGGCCGACTTGCAGGCGATGCGCGCGGCTGACCTGCCGAAGTCTTAATGAAGCTCATTGACACATCGAGTTGGGTGGAATACTTCCGCGAACGGGAATCCGAAGCTGGCGACCGGGTGGAAGCGCTCTTTTTAAGCGGCGAAGCGGCCTGGTGCGACATCACTTTGGTTGAACTGTGGCATGGCGCGCGCGGCACCAAGGAAAAGTGCGAGCTGGCCGAAATGGAGAATGAAGTCCAACTCATTCCTGTGAACCACGCCGTCTGGCGATTGTCCTCAAAACTGGCGTTGCGCTGCCGGGAAAACGGCTTCACCGTGCCGTTGAGCGATATTATCACTGCCGCCTGTGCCGTGACCCATGGCCTGGAGTTGGAACATTGCGACAAACACTACAAAGATTTAATGCCCCTGGCGAAAGCGCTATGCGTTTGAAAACCAATGCTGGAAATGACATGACTGACACCCCGCCAGAAATCGCCGAAATGATCCGGCAAAAACTGATGGCCCGCTCCGGTGAGGATCGGTTCCTGATGGGGGTGCGCATGTTTGACGCGGCCCGCGACATGGCGCTGGCTTCTCTCCCCGCAGGACTTTCGCCGGAGGAACTGAAACGGCAGCTTTTTCAGAGAATTTATGGCCAGCCATTGCCAGTGTAATCACATCATCAAAGCTCCATTAGGAGCGATATCTTTGTAGAATTAACACAGCAAAAAATCACCAGCTCCGTAGGAGCGACATAAATTAAATGCAGCATCATGACTCTCCAATTATGGCCGTAATATGCCGCCCCTATGGGGCTGCCTTATTTGATGACGTGATGGCTGCAAAAATGCCGCACCTGACGGAGCTTAAAGACGGCAATTAATTGAGATTTAATTTTTAATTCCATGAAAGTCACTCTTAACTGGCTCAAACAATACGTTGATTTCAACTGGTCGCCCGAAGAAATGACCGAGCGCCTTACCATGCTCGGTCTCGAAGTCGAGGGCGTGCAGAAGCTCTCCGGCGCGTTCGACGGCATCGTCGTCGCACAGGTCATCACGCGCGACAAGCATCCGGGCGCGGACAAGCTCTCCCTCTGCCGCGTCAACGACGGCACGGGCGAACGCCAGATCGTCTGCGGCGCGCAGAATTTTAAGGCCGGCGACAAGGTTCCGCTGATCCTGCCCGGCGCCTCCCTGCCCCTCAAGGCCGGCGAGAAGGAGCCGTTCACCATCAAGGTGGGCAAGATACGCGGCGTGGAATCCCACGGCATGATGTGCTCGCACGAGGAACTGGGCCTGGACCCGGAAGCCATCGGCCACAAGAAGGAAGATGGCCTGCTCATCCTCCGCGAAGATGCGAAGGTCGGCCAGTCGTTTGGCGAATATCTCGGTCGCAGCGGCAGCGATGTGGTGTACGACCTCGAAGTCACACCCAACCGCCCCGACCTGAACAGCCTCATCGGTATTGCCCGCGAAATCGCGGCGCTCACCGGCAACCCCTTGCGCATACCGGAAATCAAAAACCAGCCGTCCGCCGTCAGCACCGGCAGCCTCGTCGCCGTCCGCATTGACGATGCCGAACTGTGCCCACGCTACACCGCGCGCGTGATCAAGGGGGTGAAGGTCGGTCCGAGCCCGGACTGGCTGAAAGCCACCCTGGAAAAGGTCGGCATCCGCAGCATCAGCAACGTGGTGGACGTGACGAACTACGTCATGCTCGAATCCGGCCAGCCGTTGCACGCGTTTGACTATCATCTCATCGCCAAAAACGCCGCCGGTCTGCCGACCATAGTCGTTCGCCGCGCCGCCGAAGGTGAAAAATTCAAAACCCTGGATAATCAGGAACGCACTCTCGCTGGCGACATGCTGCTGATTGCCGACGAGCAAAAAGGCATTGCCGTTGCTGGCGTCATGGGCGGCGCGAATACGGAGATCAACGACCAGACCGTGGACGTGCTGCTTGAAAGCGCCTATTTCACGCCCGTAAACATCCGCCGAACGAGCAAACTGCTCGGCCTCCGCACGGATGCCAGCTACCGTTACGAACGCGGCGCGGACATTGGCATTGCCGACTGGGTCAGCCAGCGCGCAGCGCAATTGATTCTGGAAACCGCCGGCGGCCAGCTCGCCGAAGGCGTCGTGGATGTTCAGCCCCAACCCGCCAAGGCGAAGGAAATAACTCTGCATTTCCAGAAAACAACGGCTGTTCTGGGCATCACCATTCCCCATCCCGAGCAAATCAGTTATCTCACCAAGCTCGGCCTCAAGCTCGTGGAACAGACGCCCGGCATCTGCACCTTTGGCATTCCCACCTGGCGCGTGGATTTGAAGCGCGAAGTGGATCTCGTCGAGGAAATCGGCCGTCTCTACGGCATTGATAAAATTCCCAGCACGCCCCCGCGCGGCGCTCTCGGGTCCAATGCGTATGATTCCGTCTACGACCAGATCGGCGAAGTCCGCCGCATTCTTACCGGCCTCGGTCTGAACGAGGCTCAAGGCCAGACGCTCATTTCCAAGACCGAAGCCCGTGGCATCGCGGAAACCGACATCGTCGCCCTCGCCAATCCGCTGAGCGCAGACATGGACATTCTGCGCCCCAGCCTGCTGCCCGGCCTGATCCATTCGCTGCGCCACAACGTCAGCCACAAAAACTACGACGTGGCCCTGTTCGAGATCGGCCGCGTGTTCACCAATGTAAACGGCCAGACCAAGGAAGAACGCCGCGTGGCCATCGCCCTTACCGGCCAACGCGCCCTGCCCTTCTGGAGCGGCAACGAGCGCGGTGCGAAATTTGACGCCTATGACCTCAAGGGTTTTGCCGAGGATTTGCTGGAGCAGTTCGGTTTACGCGGCATTGTGTTTGGCAAACGCCCGGCCAGCACGGCGCTGTTCCTTGAATCCGCCACCGTCACCCTTGGCGGGAAACTCCCGCTGGGCGAACTCGGCCAGTTGCTCCCCGCCCTGGCCAAGAAATATGATTTGCGCGATGCCGTGTTCCTCGCCGAATTCAATCTGGATCTGCTGATCTCCCGCCGCAATGCGGGCAAATCGTTCAAGGCGCTGCCGCAATTCCCGTCCAGCAGGCGGGATGTGGCCATGATCGTGCCCGAAGCCACCACGCACGACGCCGTGTTACAAGCCGTGAAATCGGCCAAGCCCGCCAATCTGGAGAGCTTGGAACTGTTCGACGTATTCCGGGGCAAACACGTGCCCGAAGGCCAAAAGAGCCTGGCCTACGCCTTCACCTACCGGGCGGCGGACAAAACCCTGACCGAAGCCGAAGTGAACGTTTCGCACACCAAGGTGGTCGAAGCTTTCAAGACGCAACTGCAGGCAACGTTCCGCGAATAGTTCCGAAACGATTTGCCATCCCCCAAAAACCATGGAAGGGTGCATTTGCCTATTGAACACATGAGATTATCATTTTTTGCCATACTGATCGCAATTGCGGTCTTGTCTGCTCACGTTGCCGGAGCGGACGTTGCCACCAATACCCCGGCGGCACCCGCGAGCACGCTGGCACCGGAACTGCATGTCATCATCGACAGTATCAATGGCAAGATATCCAATAATACGATCTCCCCGGCAGATTTGGCCCCGGATCTCAAGGCTTTGGATGAGCTGCCTGGCAAGCACCCAGCCGACAATGTGGATGAATTGGCCTACGTTCTAACCCAGGAAGCCGAGGTGTACATGCAAGTGTTGCGTGACCCCACGATGACGCAAAAGACCTTGAAACGTTTGGTTCATGACTATCCCGCCTCCAAATTCACCCCGCTGGAAGTGGCAAATATTAAGAAACTGGAGCCAGCCATCGCCCTCCAGCAGGTCCGCGTCGGATTAACCAATGGCGTCGCATTTCCCGATTTTCAGGGAAAGGATCTTTCCGGCAGCCCGGTCTCCATCGGCGGACTGAAAGGCAAAGTGGTGTTGCTGGATTTTTGGGCCACTTGGTGTCCGGTTTGCGTACATGAACTGCCAACGGTTGCCGCCATTTATAAAAAATATCATAGCCAGGGTTTTGAGATCATTGGAATCAACCAGGACGAGGATCTGGTGACCGCCGGCCGTTTTGTCAAAGAAAACGAGCTTGCCTGGCCGCAGTATTTTGACGGCGAGAAAAAACTGGCCGAAAAATATGGCGTGGAGGTCCTGCCCACCACCTATCTGCTGAACGGCGAAGGCCGGATTATTGCCAGCGATCTGCGTGGTGAAGAAATTGGCGAGGCCGTGGAAAAAGCGCTCAAGGCAAAATAACGCCTCAGGAACTCGCGCTAGTATAGCGCCGCACCGAGAGTCGCCAGAACCATTCGGAGATACCCGCCCAGATGAGGCCCAGCCCCAGAAGCAACGCCCAGGATGAGGGCGAGCTGACCTTGTCCGCCAGCACACGCGTGGGCACATTGCTCACCAGCAAAACCGGCAGCGCGAACGTGAAAACCCCCTTGAATGCCCCCCGGAACGCCTCGTCCGGCATGCGTGCAATATTGAACAGATTGTAGTAGCCCCAGACAATGCCCTGCGCCCGCACGGTCCAGAACGCAATGGTCGCCAGGATGAACATCAGGGAATAATGGATGAGAATCCCCAGCCCGCACAGTGCGAGAAAGCCCAGAATTTGCAACGGCTGCGGATGAATGTGCAGTTTCCCGGCCGCAAAAATCATCACGCACACCGCAAACAGCGCGTTTACGAACGCCCCCAGTTCCACCACCCGCAAAGAAACCAGAAAGCGCGTGTTCGCCGGCAGCAGCAGCAGGAAATCCATCTTGCCCGTCCGCACCAGTTCGGAGAAATTCGTACAATTGGTCAGGAAGAAAGCCTGGTAAAGCTGCTGAATGAAGTTGCTGGCCCCCACGAGCAAAACCATCTGCCAGCGCGTCCATGTGCCCACCGTTTCCGTCTGCGAAAACACCACCGTGATAAAACACAGTTGCAAACCAAACCAGAGCATTTCCACCACGATCCACAGGATGAAGTTGCCTTTAAACGACATTTCCCGCGTCACGGAGTTCTTCCATAACGCGGCGTACAATTTCAGATAGCGCTTGATGTCCATTGCCAAAAACAGCGGGTTAAGATTGCCCGGAAAAGGCGGTTTGGCCAGCTGCAAAGTTGGGCGGCACCCGCGTCAGGCCTTGACCGGCTTCCGGCGCGGCCGCTGCTTGGCCGACACCAGCCGGATGATCAGTCTCCCGGCACCACTGGCGGGCAGCGGTACCTTGGCCCGCTCAGCGGCCAGTTGGAGCAACGCCTGAACCGCCGGCTGGGTCAGAATCTCTATCGCGGGCAGGCGGACAAACCGCGTCTGTTTACCGCCTCCTTGGAGAATCTTCGCCGGATCCGGCAGGCTGGCTCCGTAGAGAAAACAGATGCCCACCCCATTGGCCGCCGCGGCAATCGAAATGAAACAATCCGACGGCCGCTCCGTGGGACCGAAACCGATCACGAAGAAGTTGTAATTGTCGTAAACCAGTTCGTTGGCGGTGGGAAATTGCGCGCGCAATTTCTTTCGGGCCGCGCGGATCAACCGCTGGTGCCCGGGCTCGAATTTGCCGATGAAGCCGGCCAACTGTTCCTCGGCGTCAGCCGATGGAGTTGCCTTGGGTTTGGTACGCGGCATAGGTTTGGCGAATGGGGTTCCTGACCGGGCGGGCGGCAACCCGCCTAATGGGATCACTTCTTGGACAACTCGTCCACGCGCTTTTCCAGCTGTTCCACGCGCGCCTGCAAATCCCGGGTTTTGCTTTTGCCAAACAGCGATTTTGCCCATTCGTCCGCCCCGGTAAGGCTGGCAAAGATCAGCCAGGCCAGGCCCAGGCAAACCGCCCACGTGATGATTTGTGATGGTTCCATATTGGATTTTTCAGGGTTAATTTGTGCAAAAAACTGCAAGTTGACTCCGGTCACCAGATTATCGTCCGCTCCGGTAAAACTCTTCAATCCGTGTTTTCGCCTCAGCCAGACCGGTTCCGGGATTCTCTTCGCGATACTGCTTTATGGCTGCAATCTTTTTGTAGGGGTCACGCGCCAGCAACTCAACCTCCCGTGAGAGACCTGACGGCGGCGGGCCTTTAATTTGCACCCCGTGATGCGCCAGCAGCGCATCCAGTTTTTGTTGCAATTGATTCATTTGGCGTTCCAGCCGGGCCAGATTGATTTGCTGCCTGGTCGTGTAAGCCGCCCCGCCCGCAAAAATAGTCACAATGCCCGCAATTACGGCAAAGTCGGTAAACTCCAACATGGCTAACATGGTTTTATGTGGTTGAATTTGACGGTTCGCCGAGCCGGTCTTCCGGCCGCAATATCCAGGCGGACGGAACCGCCCGGAAGCCAATTTTCGGATAATAGCCCTCCGCCTGAGGTGCCGCCAGCAGGATTATTTTACATTGCGAATGCAGCCGGCTGCGGGTCAGCCGGATCAGCTCCCGCCCCACCCCCTGTTTCTGAAATGCCGTATCCACGGCCAGATCGGACAAATAACAGCAATAGCCAAAGTCGGTCAGCGACCGGGCAACCCCTACCAACAAATCATCACGCCAGGCGGTGCACAACACATTCGCGTGCCGGAGCATGTCGGCCACGCGTGGCAAATCATCCACCGGCCGGCGGGCTCCCAACGTGGACCGCTGCAAAACATCCACAAACTCCGCCGGGCTGATGCTCCGGTCATGATGGTAAGCGATGTTCATGGTTTCTTTTTAGATGCTTGGCGGCCGGCCCCCGCAACCGGTTGCCATGTTCCGGTATCATAGCCATTTTTGCCCGGCGGACTGCGGAACACTTCAAAGCCCCGGACCGTGAGTTGCTCCAGTTCCGCAAACAAGCCCGGATTGACGGACTTGAAATTGAAGCACGCCTTGCCCTGCATCCGCGCCTTCAATTCTTTCGACGCTCCCTTTAGCAAATCGGGCCGGACGTACACTCCCATGTGATGAAAACTGACATAGCCCTTCCCGGTGTTGACCCACGCGATCGGGAATGGTCTGTTGTGCGTCGGGTGCAGTCCGCCTTCCAGACGGTAGCACCCCGCGCTGTCTTCCGTCACCACGAGCCGGCCGGCATGGCGCTGCAGAATGGCTCGCAAGGCCGAAAACACCTTGGAAAAATCGGCTGGTGCCAACGCAGCAACATTGCCAGCTCTGGCAGCCGGGTCGACGGCGGATTTTGGAGATGGTTCAGGCGGCATGGTTTTCCTTTTTGCTGCGCGGTAAAGGCGCCAGCTCCGGCTCCACAAACCTGTGCTTGGCCTCGGCGGACATGATTAGGTCGCTGGAATAGAACAACAACAGCGCCCGCTTGGAAAGCAGCTGGTTATGTTGGTCAACAAATTCATCGGCGCCAGCTCCGGGACCGAATTCGCAAATCGTCAGATAAACCAAACGCAACCAGGCCTGTGTCATGGTCTCATGATACCCGCGTATCAGGCTTTCGGGCATCTGCTGCGCCGCGTTGTAGGCCCGGATACCCGAACAGACTTTTTTAGTGGCCGCCGCCAACGAATGGCGGCTCAGATACAGGTAGGCAATCTTGATGTGGGCGCGATGATGCCACTGGTCCAGCGGCCAGGTTCCGGCCTCGAACTGTGCAAGCAATGTTTCGTCGTCCATATCGTTTAATTGCGCCAAGTCATTCAGTTCACCCGGTCCTCGCCAGAGCCCGTAACGGCACCTGCTTGGAACCGAGCCGGGCGACCGGTCAGGCCGCGCGACCGCTGCGAGCATCAATAAACCTGACGGACACTTTGAAGGTAACCGCCAATTAGGGCCCCGACCGGCATCAGCAACAGCAGCGTCAGGCCATACCAGCGCGGCTGCTGGCCACTCGTGCTTTGAAGCAGCGAAACGATGCCCAAGACAATCATCATCACGGCCAGGGCGAGCACATGCGGGAGGGGAGCCCGCCCGGCCACCGCCGCGGTGACAAATCCGCCCAGCACGGCAAAAAGGCCGCTGTAAGCCAGATTTACCGCCAAATAGGAAGGCGTCGGTTTCAGTTTCATGGCACTCTGCAGGTCGGTGGCAGGCAGCATGGTTTTGACGGCCAGGACGGTGGCGAGCATGACCAAGACCACCATGGTCGCATAGCCGGCAATTACCGATAAGATGCTGCGTATCATATCAATTTTGCATTTCAAGACACTTTACCATCCTACGACGCTACAAATCGGTTAACGGACTGGGCTGCGTCGTATTCTAATCCTTAATCTTACCGTAAGACCATCTCATACTGGCCGGGCAATTACAATACTCGAAATGTGCCGTTTTCCAACCCCGTCAGAATCCGGGCCACGACATCGTCCGGGTCATATCTGTTCCATCCTTTTACCCGGCGCCGACCTCCGGCGGTGGCCCCTGCGGTGACCACAACGCAATCCGGTAGGGAAACAACTCCGCTGTCATCCCCCCCTGCTTTACCGCCGGGTCGCCATGCATGATGGCCAACGCTTGCGCCGCCGTCGCGGCGACGAAAATCACGATCCCGAATGCATGTTCATCCTGATTCAATGTCCGGCCGGCCAACAGCACAACGTTCTCGCCGACCAGCCGTTGCAAATAGGCAAAGTGCTCATCCACGGCGACGGCCTCCTCCCTGGTTGGTCCCTCCGTGAGCATGGCGGCACGGCTGGGATGGATGCGATAAAGGTATTGTTTCATGAGCCATCAATGAACCTCGCCCAAACGGCTGGCCCCCGCCGCCGATTCGGCCGTGGACACCGGCCGTGGACGCCGGCCAAACCAGGTTTGCCACACGACATATACGGCAAACAGATAGGTTCCCAGCCATGCCAGAAATTTAATGCCACTGGGGGCGGAGAGCGTGGGAAGTTCCTGCTCCGTCTGCGAAACCGTCACCAGTCTGGGCCAGCCAAAGGTTGGCGGCATGAGAATATACGAGCGCGACTCCGTACGAACCACCCGCTCCGAAAGGCGGACGTAACTGATCTTCATGCCCACAAAAACATGGGCCGGTCCGGATAACCTGGAAAAGCTTTCCTCCGCCGGCGGCCAGGGAAAAATCACCCCAATAATTGCCACCACCGGTATCCCGATCAAAATGCCATGGGAAACAAACCGGGACGATAGCTTCAGCCAATGACGCAGGGTTTTCATGTGTTCAGCCACGTGAATGAGATGGCAAATTCCGTTGCTCCCCGACCGCATAGGCCGCCGCCAACCACCGGCGGAACTCCGCGCTCAAGTCCATTGGCTGGCCGATCCGGAAATGATGCACGTGATTATGGGGCGACAGGGAATCAATCTTGTGAAAACAGGGCCGCTCATGCCTAGCCGCCAGCACGAGATGCCCGACCAGATGGGCGGACCGGATCATGACGGCGGCAAATGACATCCTGACTTGAAAGGCGATCCGCGTTTTTTCCGGCAATATGACCACCGGCCCGCAGGCCTGCACCGCGGCCACAAAATCCTCGTAAAGTTGGCGGGTGGCTGCCGGCTTGCCCTGCAAATGCGCCGCCAGGTCATGATGTCCGCAAAAATGCGACTGTCGCCGGTTGGCGAACCGCCGGTGGCAGTCAGGACATTTCCACATCGGGCGCAGCCGCGGCGTTTGCCTGGTTTGGCTCAATGGGTCAGGCATATAACCTGGTTAACATTTCGCCGTCTTGCGCTTCTTGCCGATGCTCCCCCGTTTTTCCACCTTCCGGATATATTCCGGGGCAAACGGCACCTGGCAGGCCGTATTCCCCACATCCGCTGTGACCGGGCCAATCTGCTCCCCAATCTGGATGGCCGTCCCTGTCAGTGGCGACACGTACGAACCAACGGCGATAATAAATGAATTCATCTGCCGGCGCGCGGCATCCGGTGCCTGCAAAATGTTTTTCTGCACCCGTTGCAATAACCGCTTCAACTCCGCCAACTCCAACTCCTCGTCCCCCTTGATTGCAACCAGGCTCCCCAAAGTCGCCCAGCCGGCGGCGGCCACCAGCGGCTTTTTGGAATCAATCCATTCCAATCCCAATTCCCAGCCGTACCGGCTGCCCGCCGTCACCCACGCCACGGTGGAACCGCACAGCGGCACACAATAAGCGTTCGCCACCCACCGCTGCAAATCCGCCTTGGTCATTTGCGCGTCATCGGCAATCAACCCGGCCAGATACATGGCGTCATAATTCCCCGTGTCGTACAGGTCGAGCGCCAGCTGATAATCCTTCTTGATGCGCTTAACGATTTTTTGCAGATCGCTGACTTTGACCCCAAAGCACGGCTCCGCCACCCCATGATTAAAAATCACCCGCTTGTAGCTCTCGCTGCCCAGCGGCTTTAACTCTTCCAAGATTGCTTTGGCATTCATAGTTTTACCTTATCTGAATTTTCCACAGGTGCCGGTTGCTTAGTTTTTTTCAGCTTTGCGGCGGTTGTCCCGGCAGTACTCCCGGTCGTTTTGATAAAAGCCACCCGTCGGAATCGCAGTCCCGTCCAGTCTTGGTCAATGGATACCGCGCGAACGGTGTCAAAACCCGCCGCCTGAACCGCCGTCCACCCCGTATCGCGGTTGAACTCGCAGTGAAACCGTTTGGACGTACCTTTCGGATACGCAAACCAGATGATCGGGTCGCCCGGAGCTTTCGGCAAAACCTTGGCGGCGGCCACCTCCACTTCCCTTACGGTCCGGACAAAAATGATTGCGAAGGCAATCGTGGAGATTTTGGAAACCTGTTGAACGATGGAAACATAGGACAACCCAGCCAGCTCGCCCGCGAAGCTCGGAGGCGAATTCAGCACCAGCATGGCTGGCTGATCTTTCAGATTCAGTTTTGTGAACAAGGGCGTCATAAGCCATTTATTCTCAACCTGCAATTATGCCAGACTGGCGGTTGTGCCGTGATTCCACCGCCGGCTTTCTCCTACTGATGGTGAACCTAGCAAAAATGTTTTGCCGCTGTCCACCCTGAAGATTAAAGAAATCAACCGGCTGGGCAACCGATGACAATTCCGAAGCTGATGGCGACTTTCGCCAGACGGGTGCCTGGCAGCCGGCGGAACCGCATTCCCAACTTTCCCCCCGCAGACCGCGGGCCGGTCACGACTTGGGCAATTCACATAATTCCACCGAACCGCCATGCCGCACGACCGGGTGTGTTTCCAAACATGCAACAATTTCAGCCGGTCGTCCGCCACCAACCGCAAGTACCCGACAATATGGTTCGTGGACCACGCTGACATCTGGTCGCCAACAATCATGCGCTTACCAACCTCGCTCCCGCCATCAAAAAATCCGCTGGCGCTGGCGGCCTTGATAAAATGCTCCCATTCGGCCGCCGTGGCCCGGCTCTTCGCGTTACCGTAAATGGGGAGAAGATATTCGTTCATAATTGGGTGAAAGTGGAAAACGTTCACGCCATATTCCGAACCGGCCGGGTCAGCAGCAATGCCATGACCAGCAGGCTTAGCAGTGTGCCAACCGGCAAATACCAAAGGCTGGCCATGGCGCAGCCAAAAACCAACCAACGGCCGGCGGCGGGCCGCTTTATGAATACAACCGAGGCAATGAGCCAGGCAATGCCCAAAAACACATGCAGGCATTTGATGAAAGTGCTCCGCGGCTCAACCCCCAGCGCCGACACCAGCCGGGACCACGGGCCAAGTTGTCCGGCACGGGGGCCGGAACCCGGCGTGGTGTAATCGCCGGTCACCAAGGCATGGCAACCATCGTAAGCCAGCCAAAGCCCCTGCATCAAGGCCAGCACTATAATTATCCACTTACATGTGCGCATAATATGACTTTCATGGAAACGCTTGGCCGGCAAAAAATCCGGTTATTGCCGGCCTTGGCCCGCTACCGGTCACTCAGCCGCTCGCCGGCCACGAGCATCTCCAATGTTTTTTTCAGCCTTCGCTCCCGGGTTTCAGGTTTCTTGGCACCGGTGATCCAGTTAACAAACTCCTTTTGGTGGGTGTAAGCCAGCCGGGCAAAGGTCTGCCCGGCCATGCCTGACCGGGAAAGGCCGGCCTTGAGATCGTCTGGTACGCTCACCGTTCGCGGTTCCTTGTCGGCATACATGACCACTTTGACGGAATCACCGGCTTTGGCGTTGGCGCCCGCCTGCAGTTGCTTGTTCACCCCCATGGAGTGCGTTCCATCACCGTTGGGCATTAACGAGGTCTTGAACGGGCTGCCATTCAACGTTCCCGCGACCGGCACCCTTGACCTGCTGCCAAAAACCGCCAAAACGTCGAACGGAACGGGCAGAAAAACCCACGCTCCTTTGGGGCCGTGGCCAACCAATTGGGCCGTGAATTTCATTTTCATTTCGCTTCAGCCTTATTTTTGGTTTTCAGGTTTGAGCCCCCGGCTGGACACGGAAATGGAATTCCCCGCCGGATCTTTGGCATTCGCAAACTCGAAGCCTTCCCGTCGGTGAATCGCCCCAAATTTTAAACCCTCCAACTTTCGCTCGACCACAAATTGGTCCACATCCAATACTCCGAAAACAATTTTCACCGCCGCCCCGCTTTTTTGTGATTTGGCCGCCTGGTGCAGTGCCAGCGTGCAGCCACCCCCCGGGCCCGCCAGTTCCAGCCAGCCCGCCCACCGGGTCGGCTGCGGCACCATGCCAAAATGCTGCTGATAAAATGCCGCCACCTTCGGGATGTCCCGGACATACAGGATGATTCGAACAATCGGTGGAGGCATATAAATGGTTTTCAGAACCGACGCAACCGCTCTGGCACAGCCGGATCAGGCCGGCCCGTTGGGCTCGTAAAAGATCAGCCGATTGCCGGCCGGATCGGTCACATAAAACTCACGCGTCCCCCAACTGGTTTCCGCCGGCAATCCTGGCTTGAAATTCCGATAGTCCCTGGCCCGCAATCCGCCGCAGAAATCATCCAGTCCCGCCAGTTCAATCCGCAGGGATGAACCCGGACAGGCGTCACCGTGATGCTCGGACAGATGAAGGATGCAAGCATCCCGTGAGACTTGCATATACAGGGGAAAGTTATCGCCAAACCGGTGTTCCCAATCGACCTTGAAACCGAGAAACCAGACATAAAATTCCCTGGCCTTCGTCTCATCAAACGAGCGCAGGACTGGCGTTGGTAATTTCATTGGCATATTGGCGGCGTCTGTGGTGTCATGGATCTGCGACTATTTAC
>CAIJGS010000247.1 GCA_903820285.1 uncultured Verrucomicrobia subdivision 3 bacterium
CGCAAACTCCTCCTCCAAATGAACCGCGTCCTCAAAGAGCTGGCGCTGGAAAACTTGGCCAAAACAGAAAGTCAGAATGCTTAATTTCCCCTTGATTTTAAATACCGTTGCTCCCCCATTTACCAATGGCGGAGAGGGAGAGAAGCCCGTTGTGCGAATGGTTGGCGACGATACCACCGTTGCGGATTTTTTTAGGGCTGTGTCGGAGTGCGCCCAATAAAGGAGGCGGTGCGGTTTCCGGTTTGACAGAGGGATGGCCGGGTCGTATCAAGGAGGCGGCGGTTTTAATTTTGAAAACATTGCCCATCATCCACTTCCTGTTCGGCGCGCTCGCGTTATTTCTGGTGCTGGTGCTGATGGATTGGTTTTCCAGCCTGGTATTCATCATTCCTTTTGCCACGGCGGTGGCTTCGGTGGTGTTGATCAAAAAGGGGCCGGTGATTTCCCTGGCCAGGGTACAGCTGGTGATGACGCTGCTGGCTGCGTTTGCGGTGGTGGGTGAAGGGTGGTTGTCGTTGCGGGACTGCCCTGCCTCGGTGATTTGGCCCTGGCTGGTCGGAGTCATTGCATTGATTGGACTGGTGCTACCGTGGATTGTTTTCACGGTTTTTCATGTGA
This sequence comes from uncultured Verrucomicrobia subdivision 3 bacterium, assembly GCA_903820285.1. Taxonomy (GTDB): domain Bacteria; phylum Verrucomicrobiota; class Verrucomicrobiia; order Limisphaerales; family UBA11358; genus UBA11358. The sequence goes on from CAIJGS010000247.1 coordinate 619, forward strand.
TGGAAATATACAGCCGCCGGGGTCGGGCTGAGGGCGGTTCCTGGCCGGGCTTGCCGGCTCATGCGCTGATGGCGGTGACAATCATCGCTGTTTGTACGGGCATTGCCGGTGGCTACACGGGGCCGCCGGAATTTTTTACGATAGTGATGATGGGCGCGGTGGCCTTTCTGGTGGCCAGCATCACCGTATTTGTGGCCGGGCGGACGGCATGGTTTCGCGGACTGCCGGTGGAACGGCAGCGGTCCAGCCTCTGGCTGCTGGCGGCCAATGCCAGTGTGGCGGTGCTATTAGTGCCGGTGCTTTCCAGAATCTTCAGCCGTTGAACCAACATTGAGTCCTTACGGTTCAGTTTGAGCGGGACACCCGGGCGGAGTCAGGGCATTTTGATGGCTGGGAATTCAACTGGCATGAACATCAAAACATTCTTTTGGGCGGCATTGGCGGTGGTATCCGGTTTAACGGCCGGGGCGGCCGAACCGGAATTGGGACCCGTTCCTGGCAATCCGCCAGGGATGAAACCATTGACGAGCCATCGCACGCCGGCGGATCGCGCGGCGAAGGAATTTCAGCGCGGCGTGAATCTGGCGGATTATCTCGAAGCGTCGCCGCAGTATTTCGGTCGCGGGGTGGTCGTGGAGGCCGGGGAGCTGGCGCAGATCAAGAAGGAGGGTTTTGACCATGTGCGGGTGCCGATTGGCTGGCATCATTTCACGGGGGCGGCGCCGGATTTCACGCTGATGCCGGTGATTTTTAGCCGGGTGGATTTCATTGTCACCAACTGCCTGAAAAACCGGCTGGCGGTGATGATCAACATCCATCACTTCGATGAGCTGGACCGGAATCCGGCGATGGCGAAGGGGGAATTTCTCGCGATCTGGCGGCAGGTTGCGGCGCATTACCAGAAGTTCCCGGCGGGGCTGGCGTTCGAACTGGATAACGAGCCGCACGATCAGGCCACCACGGCGCTGATGAATCCGATTTACGCGCAGGTCATCGCCGAGATCCGCCGGACGAATCCGCACCGGACGATTTTTGTGGAACCG
>CAIJGS010000248.1 GCA_903820285.1 uncultured Verrucomicrobia subdivision 3 bacterium
CACCACCGGGCACATGACGGTTCGCGCCCTCGCCGCCACTGGCGACGGAGAAGTCAACAAGATCAAGCGCGTGGAATTGCTCGGCTACAAGGGCAAGCTCAAGTTCACCCAGGATGCCACCGGTCTGACCGTGGAATTGCCTGCCGCCAAACCTTGAGTCGCATTTACACCTAATCATGAAGAAGCCCACGCCTGTGGCCGCCTATCTCGGAGCCATCCCCAACCGCCTGCAACTGGCGGGCGGTTGGATTGACCAGCCATTTGTTTCCGCGCACAACCCCAAGCCCCCGGGCTCCATGGTAGTGGTGCAAATCCTGGCGGATTTCCGGCCGATGGATCGTTCGGGTATTGCCAGCGGCACCCGCGCCATTGCCAGGAAGCTCTGGAAGGACAGACTGCCCAACCGGCCGCTCGATCAACTTGTCCGCGAACTCTACGAAGCCGAGAACAAAGGCAAAGCCGACCCGAGCGGTTCGCAAGACATGATCGGGCTTGTCTATCCCGGGGTGAACCGGCTGGACTATGATTTCAATGTGCACGGCGGCGTCTTCCCTGCGCACGTGGAATCCTGCAATCAGGCCAAAGTAGCGCGCTGGCTTGAGAAGGTCCTTTACTTGATTCCCGTCGAACCCCGGCCGGATGGCTACAGTCCGCTCGGTGTGAAAAACCTTTCGCCCAAATGGGTCGCCCGGCTCGGCCAGTCTGGCCAGGATTGCTTCAATGCCATTGTGAAGCGCGATGCCGCCGCGCTTGGCGCTTCCCTCAATCTAAACATGAAATGTTGGGAAACCTTGCTTCCGCACGTGGTCCGGCACCCGTTGCTTCGGCTGGATCTCATGGCTCTGCTCAAGGCGTATCAACGCCAATATTTGGGGGCCATGTATTCTGGTTGTGGCGGCGGCTACCTCATCGTCGTTTCCAATGAACCCGTGCCCGGTGCCTTTCAGGTGAAGGTGCGAACCACTCCTCCAGCCAAAAAGTAACCCATGCTCACTCCCATCATTGTCTCTGGCGGATTCGACGACATTAAAGCGCGCGACCTCCGCTTCCTCCAGGAAGCCGCCAAGCTGGGCGAACTCTCCGTGCTCCTCTGGCCGGATGCCGCGATCAGCCGTCTCACCGGCAAAGCCCCCAAGTTCCCGCTCGCCGAACGGCTGTATTTTCTGAATGCCGTCCGCTACGTCAGCCACGTTATCCCGCTGGCGGAAACCGCCAGTGTAGACGAACTGCCCGCCAATCTGCCGGCTGGCCTCTGGGTGGATGTGCCTGCCACCACCAATGCCGCCCGTGAAGCTTATGCCCGCCAGCAGGGCCTGGCCTATCGCGTCTTCAGCGCCGATGAATTAAAAGGCTTTCCTGCGCCGCCGCCCATGCCCTCCGCGCCCGGACGAAAGAAGGTTATTGTCACTGGCTGCTACGATTGGTTCCACTCCGGCCACGTGAGGTTTACCGAAGAGGTCAGCGCCTATGGCGATCTCTATGTTTGCCTCGGCCATGACGCCAACATCCGCCTGCTCAAGGGCGAAGGTCATCCCCTCCTGCCCGAACACGAGCGCCGCTATGTCGTCGGCTCCATCAAATATGTCAAGGAAGCCCTCATCACCAGCGGCCATGGCTGGGTGGATGCCGACCCCGAAATCCGCCGCCTGAAGCCGGATATCTACGCCGTGAACGAAGATGGCGACAAAGGCGGCAAACGCGAATATTGCCAGCAAATGGGCATCGAATACCTCGTGCTTAAGCGAGCTCCCGCGCCCGGCTTGCCCAAACGCAGCAGCACCGACTTGCGCGGGTTTTAACCGCAACCGTTTGAACGATTTGTTGTTCGCCGGTGGAATGTTTTTTTCCACCGGTAAATTTTTTGCTTGCAACCTTTGCTTACAAGTGTAATCAATAGACGAAATTACATTTGTAATCAAACTGATCAAAGTCATGGCCAATATACCGCGCATCTCTGAAACCGAGTGGGAAGTCATGGAAGTCCTCTGGCAGCGTTCACCGCTTACCGCCGGCGAAATCGTCTCCGCCCTGCAGGCTGATGATCGTTCCTGGCACGAGAAGACCGTCAAGACGCTGCTCAGCCGCCTCGTCAAGAAGCGCGCCCTTGGTTACCGCAAGGATGGCCGCGCCTACCAATATCTGCCGCTCGCCCAGAAGGCGGACTGCGTGCGCGCCGCCAGCGAATCGTTTCTGGACCGCGTCTTCGGCGGGGCCCTGCAGCCCATGCTCGCCCACTTTGTGGAAAATAAAAAACTGTCGCCGGAAGAACTGGCGCAGCTCAAACGTCTGCTCACCAAAAAGGAGGGAAAATGAATTCAACTATCGCGTGGGAAACCTATCCCGGTTGGTTATTGGGTCATTCATTTCAGGCCGCCGTGCTGGTACTGTTCGTGCTGCTGGCGCAATGGATTTTCCGGCGCCAGCTTTCCAGCCGCTGGCGCTTCGCCCTGTGGTGGCTTGTCATTGCACGGTTGCTCCTGCCCTTCAGCCCCGAAAGTGCGCTGAGCCTTTATAATGTCTTCCGTCCCACTGCCGTCCCGCTCACCGTGGCTGCTTCCCCGGTTCCGGTCGTATCCGTACCGTCTGCCATAGCGTTGCCAGCCGCACTGTCCGAAAGAGCCGCGCCACAATATGTCCGGGATGAAACCTCGGCCCTTCCGGACGTCTCGGCTACGGTCAAGGCGGCTCCAGCCGCTTCATTCAATCAGTCTGACAGCCATGCGGGCTTTGCAGCCCGGTTGATGGCATGGGGTTTTGGTGTATGGCTTGCCGGGGTGGTTATTCTGGCGTTGTGTGTGGTCGTTCAATTGCTCCGTTTCCACCGCCAACTCTCGCGGTCGGCGGTGGCGGCGCATCCCGCGCTGCTCGCCCTGCTGGAGCAATGCCGCCGGGAATTTGCGGTCTCACGCCGGATTGATATCATCGAAACGGATGCCGTCAGCAGCCCGGCCCTGTTCGGTCTGTTCCGACTCCGCCTGCTGCTGCCGCGGGGACTCGCCGGCCAGTTTACCCGGGATGAACTTCGCTATATTTTCCTGCATGAACTCGCCCATGTGAAACGCGGCGATCTCTGGCTCAACTGGCTCGCCACCGGCCTGCAAATCGTGCATTGGTTCAACCCCCTGGTCTGGCTCGGGTTCGCCCGCATGCGCGCCGACCGCGAACTCGCCTGCGATGAACTTGTCCTGCTCCAGGCCGGCGATCACGCCGAAATGTCCTACGGCGAAACCATCATCAAACTGCTCGAAGGTCTGAACCGTCCGACGGCCATTCCCGGACTGGTTGGCATCCTGGAAGATAAGCAGCAAATGCGTCGGCGTATTGCCATGATTGCCAATTTCCGCCGGCCTGGCCGCTGGTCGCTTCTCGCACTCATCCTCATCGCGGCCCTCGCCGCCGTGACGCTTACCGATGCCCAGACCGAGAAAGCCTCGGCCCCGGTTACTGCATCGCTCACGGATGTCAGCACCCCGGCCCGGCCTGACCTGATCGGCTCGGTCACCGCCAAGGGCGGCCAGCTGGTGTCGGCCACCGTCTTCATTGCCACCGCTGGCCCCAAGGTCGGCACCAGCCCCTTTTGTCCCTCGTGCTATGCCGATTGTCAGAAGAGCACCAAGACAGATACCGCCGGAAACTACGTCATCAAATCGCTCGACCCGCAGTTGAAGTTTCAAGTCCTTGCCGTGGCCAAGGGATTCAAACCGAAATATGTCAGTGGCGTTGACCCCGCCAAAGGACCGGTCAAGATCACCCTCAGCCCCATCGAACTCGCCGATGCCCCGCCGGCGAACTGTCTCCACGGCCGCGTGACCGATGCCAAAGGCAAACCCGTGGTGGGTGCGGTTATCGAGGCGCATGGCCTCCGGACCAAAAACGGTGGTCACTGGGGCCAGTTGCCCGGGGTGGATCCCCTGGCCGTGGCCGACGACAACGGTGAGTTTCTCATTACTTCTCAACAGCCGTTTGAGCAGATGGATGTCCGCGTCTCGGCACGCGGCTTTGCCAACCAGACCATCACTGAACTGGCCAGCGGCAGTGAAGCGCATGCCATCACCCTCACCGAAGGGGCCTCCGTTCGCGGGCAGATTCTCTGGCAGGGCCGGCCACTGACCAATGTTTCCATCGGCATCGTTTCAGTGAACCGGAGCATGGAACATTTTACCGGTAATTTTGATGTGGGCACCGATTCTGCCGGTCGCTTTCTCTTTGTGAATCTCCCGCCGGACGTGGATTACTACGTCTATGGCTCCATGGACACGTTTGCCAAATACGGGGCGGTTCCCAAGCAGCAACTTCATGCTGGCAAGGACGGCGAGTTGACCGATCTCGGCAGTCTCACGGTGGTTCCCGCCCACCGGGTGGCTGGGCAGGTGGTGCTGGCCGATGGCGCTCCCATTCCGCCCAAAACCCGGCTGCTGCTCGACCGGGACAGCGCCTGGGATAGCTGCCAGGTGATCCTGTCGCCGGACGGCCATTTCGAATTCACCGGCGTGCCCGCCGAACTCGTTTCCCTTTCCGCCCGCGTGCCGGGCTATCGCGTCTCCGCCAAAAACGCCGGCCTCGATACTTACAACCCCTACCAGCTGGTCGGCCTGGCCGGTATGGTTGACCTCACCAACCTCGTGTTCCTGCTGGAACCAGGCCAGCCGCTGCCGGCTGATCGCGGCAATTTCCAAAGCTGGGAGGACTCGCGAAACAGACCACTGCGTGGCGCTGAAGCCGGCGTGGATCATGCCGGCCAATTGACCATGACCGGCCACGTCACGGATAGCCAGACTGGGGAGCCGCTCGCCCGGTTTCAAGTCACGCCCGGGTCCGTGGATAATTGGGGGAATTACAGTTGGTCGCATCTGTATGCCGTCACCGGCACCAATGGTGACTACACCGTCTTCACCAGCAAAAAATGGTCCCAGCCGGTGCTGCTGATCGAGGCGCCCGGGTACCTGCCGGTATCCGTTATGCTGCATCCCTATGTCCGGCGGGGCGCGGATGTTGCCTTGCAGCGGGGCACCGGTCCCACCGGCTCGGTATTGAATCCCGATGGCACCCCGGCCGCCCACGTCAATGTCCTGCTGCTCTGCGCCCTCTCGCAAAATGTCAGTCTGACTGACGCTGGCCACTTTAACGCCTACCAGGCCGGCGCGGCCGTTACCAATACGGATGCCAGCGGTCATTTCACCTTCCTGCCGCAGATTGAAATGGAATCGGTCGTTGCGGCCTCCGCCCAAGGCTACCATCGCACCACGCTGGCTGAGCTCGCCACCAATGCCAGCATCACCTTGCAACCCTTCGGCCGGATTTCCGGCACCCTGCACTGGCCCGCCGGGCCCGGCACCAACGAGGATCTGGATCTGGTTTTTGCCGACGATACCACTCCCACCAAGCGCCATATTATCCTGCAAAATCACGTCATCACGGATGCCGCCGGCCATTTTGACTTCACCCAGGTGCCCGCCGGTCAAATTCTGATCAGTTACCGCCTGAATATGAACGGTCCCAGCGCCCGAACCTGGCGGCAAATGCCATTGCAAACGGTCACCGTTTCGCCCGGCCAGACGCAGGTCATCACCATCAATGCTCCGGAACGGCCGGTCAATACCTTGGATGAGCCGGCACCCAAACCAGTGGCCATCCCTGGTGCCACCATCACCGGCACCGTGCTCGCCGCCAATGGCAAGCCCGCCGCCGGTGCCCAGGTGGCCTTGAAAATCAAGGGCACATACCTGGCCTTGGGCCGGGCTACCTTACAGTCGTCGGCTGGCTGGAACGACGGCACCATCACTCGCGCCGATGCCGCCGGCAAATTCACGCTGCCCATGTATGCGGCGGCGGAGTCCGTCATCGCCGTGAATGAAGATGGCTTCGCGCGGGTTTCACTGGATGACCTGAAGCGTTCCCCGCAGCTCACCCTCCAGGCATGGGGCCGCATCGAAGGCGTTTATCGGATCGGACACCATTTCGGCACCAACCAGTTGATTGAATTATCCGATCAGACCGCGCGGATGACCTCCATTCGTTCCGGCCGCGCCGGTGGCACCAATGCCTTGGTCTTTACCAACACCGCCCCGGAACCGCTTGAACCGCTCATCCTGGATAGCAGCACCTTTGAGTCCACTACGGATGACCGGGGCCGGTTCGTCTTTGACATTGTTCCCCCGGGCGAGTTTCAGGTGAATGCCATGATCCCCATCGATGCCAATTCCCGCGAATCTCAGTTGCTGGCCATGGTCCGGGTGCAGCCGGGGCAGTCCCTCCACGTCGCCGCCGGCGGCGATGAACGCGCGGTAACTGGCAAACTGGCATTTCCCGCCACCAACCCGCCAGCCAGTCTGGCCAATGCCAGGCTGGTACTCATGAACGATGAGTTTTTTCAGGTCATGAAAAAATTCAAGGCGGCCAAAACCCAGGAGGAACGCATGGCCCTGTTCCAATCCCCGGAATATCAAAATGCGCTTACCAGCCGGCGTAACTATAGCCTGCAGATTCAACTGGCGGCGGACGGCACATTCCATGCCGTCATGGTGGCACCCGGCAAATATGGCGTGAATTTGATCATCATGCCTGAAACAAGCCAGGGTGGTTCCGGCTTGGCCCAAGCCATGATGCCCGAAATGTTCGAGTCGCCAGTGGAGATCATGGTGCCCCCCGCCCAGGATGAAACGGATGAATCCGTGGTGGATCTCGGAACCATCACGGTGCAGCGCCTGGTGATCCCCGAAACCAGAATTCCGGCGGGAAAATAAAATGTCCCCGCCGGCCGCGCAGCGGACATATATCTTTGGCCATAAAATAGTTTAAACGTTTTTGGCCGGACATTGTCGAACCTCATAACTTATGAAAGGCAGGCGCGGATTTACCTTGATTGAATTGCTGGTGGTCATTGCCATCATTGCCATTCTGGCGGCGTTGTTGCTGCCGGCGCTGTCATCGGCCAAGACGCGGGCTTGGGGTGCCCAGTGCCAGGGGCATCTCCACCAAGTCACGCTCGGGCTGAAAATGTTTGCAGATGACAACAACGGCCGCTTCCCCGAATCCGCCGGCGTCATTCCCTGGGATGCCACTGACCCGGTGACGCAGGTGCAAAGCTGGATGCAGCAGATCATTTCCTACGTGCAAAATACCAATATTTACCGCTGCCCGGCCAACCGGCTCATTCCCCAGAGCCAGCAGTCCGCCTTCAACTTCTTCAATGGTGTCCGGGCCGCGTATGTGGCGGCGGGGGACCAGCGCGCCGCCGTGGTGGAATCCCGCATCATGTTTCCCACCGCCTATGTTCTCTCTGGCGATACGCTCGATTTCAGCCCGGTGGATGCCGACAAGGATGACTACGACCAGAACTGCGTCGGCGGTTCCGTCAACGGCACTCCGGCCTTGGGCTGGCAGGCTCATGCCAAGGGGCAGAACATCGCTTTCTCCGACGGTCATGCCCGGTGGTACAAGGGTTACGACACGAATGACATGACCTTTCGTTACGAATCGCTACACGGATGGGAATGAGCGCAAAGCTGACGATGTACAGCCTCGGGCTGAAAAGAGGTTGACCGTTTCGCGGCCTAGGCGGAAGATGGTTTTGCCCCTTCGGCTGATCGGGATTCCGCATCAGCCTTCTTGGGCGAACATAGATTATGAAGCCATCCAAAGAATTTTTCGGCACGCTAATCGTGGTCGGCGTCGTTTTTGGCTGGCTGGCTGTGCGGCCGCTCCTCGTTGAACCTGTCCGCCGTCATTCGCTGGTCCATCAGCCCCGGAGCAACGTGGATGCCGGCGGAGCCGCTTTGCCGACGGTCACGACGGCCACGGGAATCATGGCCGATCCCCAATTCAAAGTGGCCCTGCGTGCACTGCGTCAACGCAGCGGGGCGGAAACTTTGGCGGAGCCGGAAGTCGTCACCAAGTCTGACTGGCTTGTGGTCAACCGGATGTATTATGGCGCGACTTTTACCTTCTGCCTCACGAACCGGTGAGCATGAACGGGAAACCTGAAATGACGCGGGTAGCGCCGGAAGATTTTCCGTCCTGTCATGCAAGTAACAGCCGGACGGCAATTCGTGGATCTTTTGGGAAAGCCAGTTGCCAGAAAAATTGGTGTTAACGCTCGCCCTCACCCCGGCCCTCTCCCCCGGGTAGAGGGGGAAACGGTTGCCGCATTTTTCGCGAATCAAGTCGCTGGATTGTTCACACTGGTGGACGAATGCTCGAAGAGTGTGCCAGGGAAAAGCCCTCTCCTTGGGGAGAGGGTTGGGTGAGGGAGAGCAATAAAACAAATTTTTCCGGCCGGTCCCTCGATGTTGCAAAACGGTTTTGAAAAAATTCACCCTCCGCAAAAAAATCCCTTGACGGTTTTTAAATACTGTCCTAGTGTCATAGGACAGTTAATACCGTTATGGTCTTTCAGATTGATTTCAAATCCGGCAAGCCGGTCTACCTGCAACTGGTAGACCAAATCCGGTACGCGGCAGCCTCCGGCGCGCTGCGGTTGGGTGATCCGCTCCCGGGCATCCGGCCGCTGGCGGAAGAATTGCGGGTGAACCGCAACACCATCGCCAAGGCCTACACCGAGCTGGAAAATCAGGGCGTCATCGAGACCGTCCCGGGCAAGGGGTGTTTTCTGAAGGAGAACACGTCCCCCTTTACCAAGCAGGTGAAGCACAAGCTCCTGCTCACGGAGATTGACGAAGCCGTGGTCACGGCGCACCACCTTCAGGTGGATCGGGAAGCGTTCCTCGCCCTCGTGCGGGAACGGGTCGATTATTTCGAACGCAAGTCGCAGGAAAACACTTAAGCAGTCAAGCCCCACTCAACTTTCAAGCCAAAGGGAATTCATGAGCAACTCCACGAATCCAGTCATCGAAATCAAGGATCTCCGGCGCAGCTACGGCAAGCACGACGCCGTGAATGGCCTGTCTCTGAGCGTGCGCCCCGGCCGCTGCTACGGCTTTTTCGGCCGCAACGGCGCAGGCAAGACCACCACCATCAAGTGTCTGCTGAACCTGCTGCGGCCGAATTCCGGCACGGTGAACGTGTTCGGCCTGAACCCGCAGCGCGAAGAAGTGGCGGTGAAGGCGCGGCTGGCCTATGTGCCGGACATGGTGGCGTTTTACCCGTGGATGAGCGTGCGCGACACGCTGGAATATCTGGCCTCCTTCCGCCGCCATTGGAATCGCGAACTGGAAGCGGACCTTCTGAACCGCTTCCAACTGGACCCGCTGAAAAAAACCTCCAGCCTCTCCAAAGGCCAGCGCACGCAGCTCGCGCTCATCGGCGCGATTGCCCCGGAACCGGAGCTGCTGGTGCTGGATGAACCGACCAGCGGGCTAGACCCGATCGTTCGGCGCGAATTCATTGAGACGGTCATTGGCGCGTATCAATCCGGCGATCCGGAGCATCGCACGGTGTTTGTCTCCACCCATTTGATTTCCGAGTTCGAGGGGCTGATTGATGAATTCACCATCATCGAGGGCGGTCGCGAATTGCTGACGATGGAGTCGGATCAGGCGCGCGACCGATTCCGCAAAATCCGGGCGCGGTTCGCGCAGATGCCAACGGCGCTGAACCTGCCCGGCGCTTTGAGCGTGAAGCAGAACGGCCGTGAGGTCGAGGTGCTGGCGAATGGGAACAGCGAGGCGTTGCTGGAATTCCTGAAGGCGCGGTCGCCGGAGGAATTGCGGTGCGAATCGCTCACGCTGGAAGAAATTTTTGTGGCCTCCAACATTCTGAAAAAGGGGAACGCATGACTGTGCTCGCCAAAAAAGAAGTCCGGCTGCTGGCGCCCGGCTGGCTGGCGGTACTGTTGCTGGAGGTGGCGATTCCCTGGCTGGGCAATGGCGAAGAGTGGGCGCTATTTTTCGGACCGCTGACCCTATTTTTCGGCATGGTCATCATCGGCGTGGACTCATTCGGCGGGGAGTTCACACGCAACACGTTTTTATCCCTGATGGCGCAGCCGGTGGAGCGGCGCGAAATCTGGCGGACCAAGATGACGGTATTGGCGGCGGCGTCGGGAATCATTTTTGTGGCGTATGTGGTCAGTTATGCCCTCTGGTTGCACCGGGCGGTTTCATCAGAACATGCGGTATCCTGGGCGATGACCCACACCTGGTCAGACTGGGGTCTCTGGCTGGCCGGCAGTCTCATTGCCATGCTGATTGCCTTGAGCGGCGGCCTGTGGATCTCACTGCTGCTGCGCCAGGCCTCGGCGGCTTTTTGGATTACCTTCCTGATTCCGCTCGCGATTCTCATGGGATTGGTTCTGCTGGTACCGGTCGTGTTGCCGGCCAAATGGGCGGACAATGAACACCTAGGGTGGGCCTTTCTTATTGTGCTGGCGCTGGGTTATTCCTTGGGTGGATTCTGGTTCGCTCGCCGGCTTTTTTTCAGGGCGCAGGATGTGGCTTGGACGGGCGGGGTAATCAATCTGTCCCGCTGGCGCTATTTTGAAGGCCGGACAGCATCCGGTATATCGCTGCGCCGGCGTCAGCCGGTCCGGGCGCTGCTGAAAAAGGAATTTCAACTGCACAGTATCAGCCTGTTTTGCGCCGGCACCCTGCTGGTCCTGCATATCATGGTGTTGCTGATGCGGGCATTGCACGGGCGGTTTGAAAACGGTTCGCTGCTGGAGCCCATCTCCGAATTTTTCTGGGCCTTCTGGCTGATCATGCCGGTGGTCTTGGGCTGCATGGCCATTGCGGAGGAGCGCAAGCTGGGCGTGATCGAAGGGCAGTTCTGTCTGCCGGTGTCGCGTCGTCGCCAGTTTTTGCTGAAATTCTTGCCGGTGCTGGTATTGGGGATATTGCTGGGCGGCGTGATGCCGATGTTTTTGGAAAATGCGGCGGCCAGCCTTGGCATCCCGAGCGATTTCCAGAAGGCCATCAGTGAGAGCCGTGGCGGTACTCTGGATTTCCGGGGGGCCTTCTGGTTCTGGCTGCTGATTGACCTGCTGGCATTTGGCCTGACTCTGGTGAGTGTCTTCGCCTCGTCGCTGGCGCGAAATTTTTTGCAGGCCCTGGGCATTGCGGTGGTCACGGCAGTACTCAGTCTTTTCATTTTCCCGCTGTTGGATACGTGGGAGACGCTGGGCTCCATCGAGCTGAGCCCCAAGCTGACGTATGTGTTACTGGTCCTCTCCGGTCTATGGCTGCTGCCATGGCTGGCCCTGCACAATTTTAAATACTTCCAGGAGCGCAGGCGGATGTGGCAGCGCAATGTCATTGGCATTGTGGGCACTTTGGGCGGCTGTTTCGTGCTCTCCACCGCGCTGTATAACCGCGCGTGGGAAGTGTTGGAACCAGCCGAACCCGCCCATGGGCCGGCGCGGCTCGCGCTGGCCAATCCACCCTTGATCAGCAACTTCCGGGATACGTTGTGCGTGCAGTTGCCCGATCGCCGGGTCTGGCTGGATGCGGTGTTCGACCCTTTGACCGCGCTGGAATATGATGGGCGGGAAGACCGGCACTGGGCGACCTTCAAAGGAGTTGTCCGGCTGTTGCTGTCGCCGCTGCCCCACAGCTTTGGCGCGGAAACAATGCTGCCCGGCACCAACTGGATTTCCACGGCGGCTCGGTCCTTGAATCTGTTTTCTCGGGACGAAGCGCTTTATTTCAGCCCTGACCGCGAGGGCTACCATGTGATGGGCGTGCAAAGCGACGGCTCCCTGTGGGTGTCGGAATTGTCCGCCCGCGGCGACTGGACGGATCAGCGGATGACCCGCGTGGGTACGGATAACGACTGGTTGCGCGTGACGGTGAACTGGCCCGGAGTTTTCCTGTTAAAGACGAATGGCACGCTGTGGAATTGGACTACTCGCGGCGATATCAATCCCGACCGTTGGGATATGAGCTGGCCTGACGAGCAGAAATTCAAACTCGTTCAAATGGATACCAACACCGATTGGCAGGAACTGGGCGGTGATCTCTTCACGGCCATGGCTACCCGGTCCAATGGCACGGCTTGGCGGCTTGGGGTGCGTGACAATAAAAGCAGTAGGAGTTCGGAGCGCGCGGCTCACTTTGACGGAGTGGATTTCCGGCGCTGCGCCATCTCCCAGCGGATTGGCATCATCCACCGGGATGGCACGCTATGGACGAGTAAACAGATGGTTGATGGCAACTCGGCATCCGAGGTTGGATTGCAGCAATGTGGCACGGCAACCAACTGGGTGGCGGCGGCGGCCAACTATTTTGACATGGTGGCTCTGAACGCGGATGGCTCGCTCTGGCGCTGGGATTTTCCGGACGGCAATTTTACAGACAGCGCCAAAGTGGTGCCGTACCGCCTCGGGAATCATAATGACTGGGTGGCCATCACGGCCATGGACATGGGCATCGTGGCCCTGTCCGCCGATGGCGGGGTGTGGTTCTGGCCGGACCGGCGGTTTGGTGTGCCGATAAAACTGCCCAAGCAGCCGAAGCTGTTGGGGAACGTTTTTGCGGGGCAGTAATACCAATTGCCGTCTGAAACTGCATTATGATCCTTGTGTATCAGGGTTGCATACGCGAGGCGCAAGCGGAGCGCGGCGTTCACGCCGCTTCAGGGTTCAAAATGAAGGCGGGCTGGCACTTGCTGGCGCTTGACCGTTTTGGTCATTGAAGCGGGCTGAAGCCCGCGCTCCTTACGAGCCGGCCGATGCAATTCCAAACTTAAAGTGGTATAAGGTGCCCGGAAATTCTCCCCGGTAGCAGCCGACGTAAGGAGGCTCAAATATTTTCGGCGACGTTGATTTATTTTGAGCCTCCCCACGTCGGCTGCTACGGCCTTAACCGGAAACCGGAATTTTGGTGTGACGCTCGCCCTCACCCCGGCCCTCTCCCCCAGGAGAGGGAGAAACGGTTGCCGCCTTTTTTCGCGAATCAAGCGGCTGGATTGTTCACACTGGCGGACGAATGTACAGAAAACGTGCTAGGGAAAAGCCCTCTCCTTGGGGAGAGGGTTGGGTGAGGGAGAGCGACAATACCATTATTTGTATTCAGTTCCCAGTTCCAGAAAACGGCGGGAAAAGGCCGCCAC
>CAIJGS010000249.1 GCA_903820285.1 uncultured Verrucomicrobia subdivision 3 bacterium
GCATCGACTTTGCTGATCTTGGCAATGCCACCATCAGTCCTGGCAATGATATCGCCACCGCCCAGATCTACAACATTGGCCTACTTTTCAATCATAGCAACGGCACGCGCGATTTTGCCGGTGTGGGGCCCAACATTTTCGGTACCGCTTCTTTTGATATCAACAATCCTACCAGCTTCTCTTTCAGCAACCCCACTTTTGGCAGCTTCAACTCGACGGTGATTGACCTATACTCCCAAGGAGAACATAGCATTACTTATGACATCGTGGGCAGTTATAACAGCGGGTCTTTTGATGGTGGTACAATTGTGAATGACCCAGCCAGCTTTTTGATCACCTTTAATCAGGCCGGCCCCGGCGATCCTATTGCTGACAGCGCCACCTTTTCGATTCCCCCGGTGGCACCCGCCCCGGAACCCACCACGCTGGCCATGTCCGCCGTGGGTGGCCTGATGGGCTTGGTCGCGTACCGCCGCCGCAAGTAATTCACCGACCCAGGCAAACTTGATTCTACCGCGCAAAGCGTCACTGCTTTGCGCGTTTTTTTTGGTGGACTGACTCAGTTCCGCAGGTGCGCCCTGTTTTTCGAAACAGGCCCTTAAAAATCCTGGTTCCAGAGAAGCCGACATATGTGGATTCTAACTGGAAGTGGCATTATGCCCATCCGCCCGCCTTGCCAAGCCACATCCCAAAACAAACCCGGCCCGTTAATGGAAGCGCCGACACCGGTGGTGTCACTTTAGCCACCACCGGCGGCCGCGAGGCAAACCGACGACCCTGAGGGCGGGTTAATTGCCGGTCTTTTCAGGCGCGGGGAAATAGTTGCCCACGAAGGGAATTTGGCGGCGGTGGAGCACCAGGGTGACTAGGCTGCAAACCGCCACGGTGAGCGCCAGCGCGAAGAGCAATCCGCCGTCGTCCTGCACCACGATACCCAGAACGGTGAGGTGGGACATGATGGCGCCGCCCATCACGCCCAACGCCATAAAGGGGTCAGTCAATAGTAATGTGCTATATTTCATTTGGAACGTCCATTTCAATACAATATGTGGGACAGGTGCGTTCGGGGGCCCATCTTTAATCCTTCCGCGATCCAGCCCATTATCATCGTCGTTTCCCGCCGCAGCCGTTGCGCCAGGGCCACCTTTTCGGATCCCCTTTGCCGCGCTCGACTAACGATGGCAGATCGTTTGCGCATACTCAATTCGCAATTGCCTTGCCATGCCCACCCCACCAGCACGACCCGGCAGTTTTCAATACTATTGACTGTCCCCTTGACTAATTCAACGAGTGAATCCGGGCTTCAAATTATTATACCAGTATTGATGGGTTGGAATCAGAGGGGGCGGGGCTATATCGGACGATTTGGAGGTTTATGAATCCATTCGTCCCACGGCCATCGGGAAAAAGAACTGGCCTTTTGTTGGTGATGCGGAGGCCGGAGAACACAGCGCCATCATCTACACCGTCATCGAAAGCTGCCGTCGTCGCGGTCTCGACCCTTACGCATACTTGAAAGATGTTCTCACGCGCCTGCCCCGCATGACATATTCAGCTCATTGGCTAAGGCCTTGGGATTCTTTAACTCCGCTCGCTAGCCGCGAACACAGGGCCGCCGCATCAAACAGCCTGTTAATGGGTGTACCGACGATTATGCTTAATGGAACGGGCTGCATGCTTCATTCCATAGGCACAATTTGGCGTCCTGAAACATTCCTACTGAATGCGACAGCTTCGGTTACTACCATTTAGATCCGATTGGTGGCATCTTGCAAGTTGATTGCTACAAGAAATGTCAAAAGTTAGCATAATGCTTTTACTTTAAAGTATAAATGGCTATAATATCTCCTGTTCTTAAATCAACTTCAACATCAGCAACTTTACTTAGCCAATTATCATGGGTTTCCTGCCAATATAGCTCAATCCGTGGTACGGTTATTTTTCCGCGAATATGAGGCCTCGTAATCACCGGGTTTTGGCCCATAAAGCCATTAGAGTGCGTCTGAAAAGTCATGAAAACTGAGGAATCAAGCCAGTCGGCGGAGTTGGATTCGGATCATGGCGATATAGATCCAAGCCTCGGCACTGGACTCGGTGGTTTCGTAATCCCGCACCAGTCGCCGCTGGCGCA
>CAIJGS010000250.1 GCA_903820285.1 uncultured Verrucomicrobia subdivision 3 bacterium
CGCGCTGTTCAATTACGGCGACAATGTCACCTTTGATGACACCTCCCTCTACACCAACGCCGTGCTGGCCAGCCAGAACATCAGCCCCGGCAGCATCACGATCAATGGCACCCAGAACTACCTGATCAGCGGCAGCGGCGCCCTCGCCGGGCCCGGCTCCATTACCATGAACAGCGCGGGCTTCCTGACCTTGTCGGCGCAAAACAATGAAACCGGCGGCCTCGTCGTCAGCAACGGCACGGTTTACTTTTCCAGCCTCGCCGCCTTGGGCAGCGGCCCCATCAACCTCGCGGGCGGTGGTCTCAGCTCGCCCAACGCCGGTCTGGTGTCGATCGGCAACTCAATTACCGTCACCGGCACGAACAGCCTCATCGGCATTAACAGCTCCGGCGGCCAGCCGCTGGTTCTCTCCAGCCCCATTAATGGCCTGGGTGGCACGCTCACGTTCCAGAATAACTCCACCAAGTCAGCCTCGCCGACCATCCAGCTGACGAGCACCAACTTCACCTTTAATCTGCCGGTGACGTTGAATGTGGGCGGCGTGTCCGGCGGCGGCCTCTATGTCTCCGGCAACAACACCAGCGGCACCCAGACCTGGAACGGCCAGATCTCCGGCAACGGCTCCCTGCAGCGCAACGGCAGCGGCGGCACCACGATCCTGAACAACACCAACCTCTACACCGGCATCACCAAGCTCTCCAGCGGTGCCATCGGCCTGGGCATTGACTCGGTGGCCAGCTCGCCGCCGACCATTGATGCCGGCCCGCTCGGCACCGGCACCCTGACCATCGACACCACCGGCAGTTCCGAATCTTTGTTCGCCTCCGGCGGCGCGCACAGCGTGGGCAATCCCATCAACTACTCCAGCAATTTGGTCGGCTCGCCCCTGATCATCAAAGGCGGCTATCCGCTTACCTTGTCCGGTACCGTTGACCTTTCGGGCACGAATCGCACCCTCCAGATTGACAACACCGGCGGCACCACGTTGTCAGGCACCATTAATGACGACGGTTATGTCAATGGCATCACCAAAACGGGCAATGGCGCCCTTTATTTGGATGCCTTGAACGATTATACCGGCACGACTTTAGTCAGCACCGGCTTGCTGGCGGGCGTGGGCAGCCTCTATGGGCCCGTGGTGGTTCAAAGCAGCGGCACCATCGGTGCCGGCGATGCCGGGGTGATTGGCACGCTCGCCATTGACAGCGATCTCGACCTGAGCGGCAACGTGCTGATCAAAGTCAACAAAGGTCTCGCACCCGGCCAGTCCAATGATGTTATCAGCGTGGTCGGCCTGCTCACCAATCTCGGCACGGGCACGATTGTGGTGACCAACCTGGGCACGGCCCTGGCGGTCGGCGACTCGTTCACCCTCTTCAACACGGCGCTGCTGAATGGCGGCTCACTGGTGGTTTCCGGCGGGGGCGTGAACTGGAACAACCACCTGGCCACGGATGGCAGCATCTCGGTGGCGTCCATCATTGTGAGCCAGCCACCGTCCATCTCCTCGGTGATGATCAGCGGCGGCAACCTGGTGATCAGCGGCACCAACGGCACGGCCGGGGCCGGCTACTATGTCCTCTCCAGCACCAACGCGGCCCTGCCGATGGCGAGCTGGAAGCATGAATCCACCAACACCTTCGGTGCCGGTGGCGCCATCTCGGCCACCGTTGGCATCTCGGCCGGTGTGCCGGCGAAGTTCTATCGCATCCAGTTGCAATAAGCTGACCCAACCCCTGCACGCCGCCGGCGGAGTGATCCGCCGGCGGCTTTTGCTTGCCGGAATCCGACCGGAAAAGCGGGCGCATCCTGCCACTGCCCCCCCGAACCGTCCACCGGTGTGCGTGCCTGGCCCGGTTGGCAACGGAGCGCAGCGCATCCGCTCTGCGTGTCCCTGATCACCAGCAGCGCGCGGGCGGCCGGCCGTTGGGCCGCGCCGGGGCCAGGGCGAGCGTCTCGCGGAGCGGATGCTCCGCGCTCCGGGGCGGTGGCAGGATGCGCCCCGGAAAAGTTGCCTGGAAAAGTTGCATTTGAAAAATACGGTTTGTCGGCCATGCTGGGTGCATGCATGCATTTGATTTTGACGTGGCGATTCTGGGCGGAGGCAGCGGCGGTTACGCCGCCGCGCGGACGGTGGCGGGCGCGGGTTTGAAAACCGTGGTCATCGAAGGCGGGCGCGAGGTGGGCGGCCTGTGCATCTTGCGGGGTTGCATGCCCACGAAGGCCCTGCTCTATGCGGCAGAGGTCAAGCATCTGGCCGAGCACGCGGGCACCTGGGGCATTCAGACCGGCCGGGTGGGCTTTGATTTCAAAGCGGTGATGGCGCGAAAAAGCGCGCAGATTGCGGATTTCGCCGGGTACCGGGAGCAGCAGTTGAGCGGCGGCAAGTTCAAATTCATCCGGGCCAATGCCACGTTTCTGAACCGGCAAACGGTACGGTTGGATGACGGGAAAACGGTGACGGCGAAACATTTTGTGATCGCCACGGGTTCACGGGTGGCACCATCTCCCCTGCCCGCCTTGAACGAAGTCGGGTTCATTACCAGCGATGAGGCGGTGGGGCTGAAGCGGCTGCCGAAGTCGCTGATCATCCTGGGCGGCGGGGCGATTGCGTGCGAGTTTGCGCAGTTCTTTGCGCGCTTTGGGGTCAAGGTGACGCTGATCCAACGGAGCGCGCACCTCCTGCGGGAATTTGATGCGGATGCCGGGGTGGTGGTGGAAACGGTGTTCCGCCGGGAAGGCATCGGGGTTTATACCGACACGACCTTGCTGGATGCGCAGCGGCAGGGCAAACGGAAGACGGTGCGGTTCGAGCAGCATGGGAAAACGGTTTCCGTTTCCGCCGAGGAAATTCTGTTTGCGCTGGGCCGGGTTCCCAATACGGCGTCGCTGGGGCTGGAGAACGCCGGGGTGAAGACGGAGCATGGCCGCATCGTGGCGAATGCCGGGATGCAGACGAGCGCCCCGCATATTTTTACGGCGGGCGACTGCACCGGGCCACATGAGATTGTGCATCTGGCCGTGACCCAGGGCGAGGTGGCGGGCCACAATATTCTGAAGCCGAAGGCGCGGCGGCGCATGGATTACCGGCTGCTCATTTCGGTAGTGTTTACGGATCCGCAGGTGGCCTTTGTGGGGCTGACGGAAAAAGCGGCGGCGGCGCGGAAGGTTCCGTTCCTGGCGGCGAGCTACCCTTTCAATGATCATGGCAAGTCGCTGCTGATGGAGGCCAAGGATGGGTTTGTGAAACTGCTGGCCAATCCCAAGACGGGCGAAATCATCGGCGGCGAATGCGTGGGGCCTTCCGGCGGCGAGCTGATTCATGAGATTGTGGCGGCGATGGCCAAGCGGATGACGGTGCAGGAGCTGGCGGCAATGCCGCATTATCACCCCACCCTGGCGGAAATCTGGACCTACCCAGCGGAGGAGCTGGCGGACCAGATCACCGTCCGCTGACCCTTTTTTGTAGCGACGGGGCATTGGGGATTCCGTTAAGGTCGCAACCACGGGCACCAGCCAGGGTACAGTTAGAGCGTATTAAAAAATACTATCGCCATTCGGTTGGGGACAAGGGAAGGAGCGGTCTTTTTGGGTTTGGGCTTCGTTACGGCTCAGTTACAGGGTTATCCAAACCTGCGCCTTCGCCAAAGCCTCGCCCAAACCCAAAAATCTTCGCTCAGAATGGCTACATTATTATTTAAAGCGCGCTAGCAGTTTCATATCGCATGAGCGGATGAATGGTCAAGGTTATGAACCCGGTTACGCCAGCCTGGACGTTTCCCGCCGGCGGATGACCGCGACAACCCGCCACCACAGCAGCATGGGCAGGACCCAGATGAGGTTGACCCAGAAGGAATAGCGATTCACGGTCCGGCAAAAATTGAAAAAGGCGCTGTCGTGGCAGAATTGACGGGCCATATCATTGTTTGCGTGGGCCGCGTGAGCCAGGCCGCCCAAGGCAAAGTCCCGCGCCAGCGCGAGGGCCCCGCCCATGGCGGCATGCCAGGCAAACGCAAAGCCGCCCATCGTCTGCCAGCCGATGACAATGGCACCGGTCGCAAATACGCCAATCCCCAGACCGCCCATGGCCAGCAGACCAATGGCGATGCCGCCGAACGGCAGCAGACCGATGGCACAACCGCCAATGCTGAACGGGGCGATGGCCACGGCGCCAAAGGCAAACAATCCGCCCATGGCATGTTCGCCCACGGCAATCCAGGCCTTCACCGGAGGTTTTATCAGGGCGAAACGGTCGCCGGCGCGAATATGCACGAGCGGCAGTCCGAACAAAGTAGCGCGGCTGCGGTACTCCCAGGCCGGCCGGTCCGCTTGGTCGGGACCGGTTTGGGCAGCCAGCCCGGCCAGATATTCTTTGCGCCGGCGTGAGGAAACGGCGGCATAGCCGCAAACCGTCACGACATAGATGACGAAGAGTCCGCAAACGAGCAGGCTGAGCAGGTTGGAATAATCACCCTGATGGTAACAAATAGCCGTGAACACCGCCGCGAACACCAAGTAAAAGACCAGGGCCAGCCGGAGCGCCCGCGAATACATCCCCCGGATCTGATGACGGTCCTCATCCGACCGGGCCTCGGCCAGGCTCATGCGGTAGCTGGCATAATTTCCAAACAAGATGAGCAGCGGACTGAAAATGACTCCCAAGATTCCCATGGCGGTGGCGGTTTTGGCTGCCAGACCTCCCTTGGCCACACCTGCGCCCAAAACGGCAGCCTTGGCGGTGGCCGCCAGATTGACTGGCAGCGCCGCCAGGACGCCGGCGGTAAACGCCTTGTCCGGGTTGGTGCGGGTCAGCGCGCCTTCGACAAATCCGAGGATTTCCTGCTGGAGCAGCTTGCGTCCCCGGGAGAGGCGCTGGTGGACGGTGTCTTCGCTGATCTCCAGGGCCTCGGCCACGCGGGCGGCGGATTGCTGTTCACGATAGAACAGGATGAGCGGTTCGCGGTAGGTGGCGGGGATCTTTTCGAGGGAGCGCCACAGGATGGCTTCTTCCTCACGACTGATGGCCTGCTCGGCGGGGGCGGGCTCGGCGGAATGCGATTCGGCGGCAGTTTCCAGGGATTCGGCTTCGCGGAGGGGTTCGCGGCCTTCGCGGCGCAGGAAACTGTTGATCCGGTTGCGGGCGATGCCGCAGAGCCAGGAGCGCAATTTATGCCGCTCCCGGAGGTGGCCCAAATGTTTCCAGGCGGTGATGAAGGTTTCCTGGGCCAGATCCTCGCTCTCCCCCAGGTTGCCGGTGGCGCTGTAGGCCAGCGAGCAGACGAGGGATTGATACCGGGAAACAATGCGCTCAAAGGCTTCGCGATTGCCGGCCAGGGTTTCGCAGACCAATTCGGCGTCGTTATTGGCTGCCACAGTCATAAGTGGTGAGGTAATCATAACGTCGTATAGGTGGCTGGTCAGGGAAAAAGCTGACAAACTATTTTCGACAAGGCTTTTTGATTTCCAAAAGCCAATGAGCACTGGGTCCGGTGGACTACCGGCTGCGGTTCGGGAAGCCAGACAGTTCAATTACGATTTGCCTGTGCTGTTTGGGTAACAGGAGTTGGTGCGGCTGGGTTTCACCACAGGCAGCCGACGGCAACGCACGCGGTCGGAGCTCCAGAATAATGGTGCGACTTACGTTGGTCAGCAATATGTGCATAATCCGAGGGACGGCCGGCCGCTACCTTTATATGGGACGGAGGGGCACCTCCGTCCCGATCAATTTATGGAATTGGTGCGCGGGGTTTTGGTGGTTATTTTCGGTTACATAATCGGTTGGTTAATTAATCTGGATTTACCTTGATTTAGTTGGATTTACTTGGATTTTTGACCAGAAATCAAGGTTGATGGTGATGGTTATATAGGTTCGCCCTCGTCATTGGGATCGGGTTTTAAACCTTTTTTCTTTCGCTCTTTTTCCTCGACGGCAATAGCTGCGAAGGTTTCGGGGTAGAACTCTTCGGTGAAGAATTCGTCCTCCTCTTCCTCAGTCTCCGGTTCCGGCTTGTCTTTGGCGGGCTTGCCGGATTTGGGTTTGCCGTCCTTGGACTTGGTGGCTTGGCTCTTCTTCTTGTACTTGGGGTCGCGGATGGGCGGGTCCGGCGGGATGTTGGGTTCCGCCAAGGCCCATTCGCGTTCTTCTTTGGATTCTTTGCACTTCACTTCGCGGTCATGGAGTTCGGTGCGGCGCTGGTGCATGACTTGCTTGTTCAACCGATGCAGGGCGTCCATTTGGCGCCAGATGTCTTTGGGCGGCGGGCCGTCCA
>CAIJGS010000251.1 GCA_903820285.1 uncultured Verrucomicrobia subdivision 3 bacterium
CATTTCCGTGGAGGCCAGTTCGAGCAACCGCGAACGTCTTTGGCCCGCCCGAATATAATCAATCGCCTTGTTTCGGGTGAGGGTCACCGCCCAACTCGATGGCTTGCCCAGCTCCGGTTTGTAGCTCCCCGCCTTGTCCCAAATCTGCAAAAAAACCTCCTGCAACACGTCTTCCGCCTCCTTTTGGTCGTTCAAAATGCGAAATGCGATGGAAAACAGCAGCCGGGAGTAGTTGTCATAAAAACAGGAGAAAGCATACCGATCCCCCTCGCTGATGCAGCGGAGCAATTCGATATCCTTGTCCAAATCAGATTGGTCCAATGTAGCTCCCATGAATCACCTGGTATCACCGGCCCGCACCCGACGCCCCGGTTGAAAACAATCCCGGCCGGAGTCGCCGCTATCATTAAACCTGTGCTTCAGGTCGGGTAAATTCATATACAACTATTGAAACGAATGCCGACGCCCGGCGGATGCATAAAAAATAATTTTTTTAAACCGGGCAGAAATACGAAAAACCGGCCATCCGGCCCTTCGCCAACCGGTCGGTTCAAAACGGCAGCCATTTGAAATCAAACACCCGCTCCGCCAGCCAGGTGGAGGCAACCAGCATGATGGCCACGGATCCGAATCGCAGAACGAACCGTTGATAAAACATCAAATGCCGCACACTCAATGCCAGCGGCAGAAACACTGCGACAATTGCCAACTGGCCCAGTTCCACCCCGATATTGAAACCCAGCAGCGTGGCGGCCATCTGCCCGGTATGCAACCCCAGGTCGGCCAGGGCATTGGCAAACCCAAACCCGTGGAGCAGCCCGAAACCGAACGCCACCATCCAGCCGCGTTCCGCGAAAAAAGGCGTTACATTGTTCAGCGCCGCCAGCACCACCGTGGCGGCGATGGAGGCTTCCACCAACCGCACCGGCAAATGCACAATGCCCAGCGCCGCCAGACTGAGCGTTATCGAATGGGCCGCCGTGAAGGCGGTGACAATCTTGAGAATGTTGACCAAGGCCGGGCGGTTCGCCGCCACCGGTTCCCAGCCGCGCCCCGTCCGTTTTAAAACCCCGGGCAGCAACAACGCCAGTAGAAACATCATGTGATCGTAGCCCGACCAAATGTGCCAGACGCCTTCCCGCACAAAAGTGAGAAACGGATTCGGTATGGCCGCATTGCCGGCGGCGGAAAGATCAAACTGCTGGCTGGCGGTCTCCGGGCTGAAAACGCCCACGCGCGTCTGACCGCCCTGCTCCAGCCGCAGCAGACCGCGATGCCGCGGATCTATGTCAAAAAAGGCCCGGTAATCCAGTCCCAGCCGCGTGGGATGGCCAATGTCCGGCACCGCAAAGGTCAGCACGGCATAGGCGCCATCCGAGTGGTTGTCCACCCGCAGATCGTCCATCACCAGCGTGCCCGGCCGGCCATCCCCCTGGATATGCAGCCGGGCTTGGGCGTAGGCAAAGACGGCCGCCTGACGGGCCCGCAATTCCGCCCAGGTAATCACGCCATCGTCATTGGCATCCAGGCCCACCGCATCCTCAAGATCGCGCAGGGCCAGATCCCATTGCCCCGTGACCCCGGCCGGCGTGGTTTGGATCATCAGGTAGGCGCTGCTCTGCGTATGCGCCCCCGCCGTCCATGGGCTGAGGCAAACCCACATCGCCGGGATCAGGCCGGACCAGCACCGGCCAGGCAATCTCCGGACGAAACTCAATAAACAATTTATTTGGCATGGGAAAATCATTTTCAGGCAATGGTTAAGGTTCGCGGGCAAGGGTGATTTGACTGGCCAGTCGTTCCAGTTGGACGTCTTCCAGATGGTGTTGGTGCATAAATGCCAGGGCCGGTTGCGCGGCGGCGGCATCGTCGGCCGCCCCGGCGGCCGCGAGCAAAACCTGCACATCCGCCGGCTCGCGCTGCACCTGCCAGTTGGCTTGGGCCAGGCGCAATGCCGCCGCGGGTTCATGCAACAATTCCAGCGTGAACCGGGCCTCCTCCCGTTGGTGGACAAAATCGCCGCGCAAATGGCCGGCCTCAAACCGGGCCTGCAAGGAGGCCACATGCGCCGGGTAACTGGCCGGCGGGGGAACGAGCGCCGCCTCCGCCAGCGTCAGGCGCAGTAACAAAGCATCCGCAGTAGACTCGTTACCCAGCAGGGCCACGACTTCGGCGTTGCGTCCCCGGTCAAGCAGCAGGTCGGCGTAAGCGCCCAGCAAATACGGATCATGCAGACCCAGCGCCAGCGCGCTTTTGAAATAATGTTCCGCCGCGGCCGGCTGCCCCCGCCGCGTGGCAATTTCCCCCAGCACCGTCAAGGCCCACAGCCGGTCCGCCGCTCCGGCCTGGGGATCACCTTGCAGCGCCCGGTTGAGCAAATCGGCACTGGTCGCCGCCTGACCGTCCAGCGCCGTCACACTGACCGTTGCCGTCAACGCCACGAGTCCGGTCGTGAGCTGCCCCAGCGGCCGGCAGGCCAGGCGCGCGCCGGCGTAATCACCGATCACGGTAAGCACCGTCGCCTTGGTCAGCCAGGCTTGGGCGTTGGCCGGATCCCGCTTCAGCACGGCCGCGAGATCCGTCAGCGCATTCGTAAAATCATGCTGGCTTTGCTTGATGGTCGCGCGCAGCAACAACACCTCGACCGGCGGCATCGGCGCGTCCCACCAGGGCGCCAGCGCGCCCTGCGCCCGGCCGAGATAACGGGGATTCGCCTCGCTCCGGCTCAGTTCAATGCATTGCCGCGCAAATTGACAAGCCACCACCGGATTGGTGGGCGCCACCGCCAGCCGGGCCCGCAGTTCGTGCAACTCATGGGTGGCCGGATCAAACGGCTTCGCCCGCAGCCGCTCCAGCACCTGACTGTCATCCGCCGGCAGAAACGGACTGGCCGAGGCGGCCAGCCCGCCCAGCACCGCCCACATGGCGAGTCCCCTCAGTAAAAATTTTGACGCGGCAAACGGATTCATAAGGTCATTCGTCTCGAAGCAACCGTGATGTTCTTTAAAGGAGGGCGGGTTTCCTGCGGTGGACCGCGCGGGGTGAAACCCGCCCTCTTGGATTGGGAACAGAACGTTGAGCGCCCGACTATTTGGCCACCGACATGGTCACGTTGGTGCCGCTCACCTGGGGGCTGCCCAGCACGACCCCATAGGTATCGGTCTTTAACCGGTAGAAACCGGTGCTGGCCCCCGTGCTGGCGGTGGTCAGCGTGCCGTTGGCGGAATTGTAGGTGGAGGGCGTGGGCGTGTACGGCCCCGTCACCGCCGTGCTCTTCAACATGGTGATGTTCACCGAAGGATCATTCGGCGAGCCTGCAATCGGCGGATTCAGGTACGGGAAGACCGACGCGAAATGCGTGGCATCCACATAGGCCCCGTCCGTGTACGGCAACTGGCCGGAGGGCGCCACATTCGTGGACAGCAGCACGCCCATCATCACCCGCAACGCGGCATCCACCACGTCGTCACCCGGCCGGCGGCCGTTGGGAAAACCGGCATAATCGCCGGCCAGCACGCCCAAATTACTTTGGGCCGCGGCGGGCACGGCGGGTGTGCTGGTATTCAAACGCAGCAACTCCGCCACCGCCGTGGTGTAGTTCAGGCCGGGAACGCCGGTCAGGAAAACCTCCACCAGATCCGTGCGCGGAAAATTGGTCGGAGCCACCACGCCGGCGCTGCCGTAAAGCAGTTGAATCAGGGCCGGCAGCGTGGGATTGGTCACGTAATTCGCAAACTGCGCGTCATTCTTGGGTTCGCTGGCGTTAAAGGCATCCTTGTCCTTCAAACCAATGACCACTTCATTCACCAAGGGCTGGCCAAGGCGGGAAACCTGCACCAGATTGGTTCCCACATACTGACTCGCCGTGGTCCAGGCGCCAATCACGGGGCTCGCCCCGTTGGTCAGACAAACCTTGGGCAGTTCCAGAATCAGCGACGTGACATTTTTGTCCGCCAGGCTGTCCTTTTCCCCATTCACCGGGCCGAGCACATTGTTGTAATTGATCAAGTCAAAGGTTTCGCCCAAATTGACCACAAACGGATCCTTGCGCTGGCCCACAAACAGGCGGCCCGGCGTGGCGCAGCCGGGTATGTTCACGTTGTAAATATACTGGTTCGCATAATCCACGTAGTCGGGAATGGTCTTGGTGCCAATGTCGTCCACCGGCTTGGTGAAAACCGTGGTGCCATCCGCCGCGTTCGTCAGATACATGGCCGTGCCCGTGCGACGGTTGCCGCGAATCATCTTCACCGAATAATTTTCAACCACATTCAACGCCGCGTTGTTGCCCGGAAAAATCTGCCCGGCGATGATCAGGGGAATTTCATTCGTCACCTGGCTGCCCGCCGGTCCGATCGGCAATGCGATATGCTGGGGCGTCCGCCAAAACTGGAATTGAAAGGTGATGTCCTCCTGGGCATCGCCATTGTTATCAATGGAAATCTCATAAACCCCGTTCGTTTCCAGCATGAAATAATTGGGACCGCCGTACGCGTCCTGCAACGGCAGATAATCCGCGACGAACGTCACGAAATTGGACCGGCCCGTTTCGTAACTGTTAAACATGTAGAAGTCCGCCCCGTCCAGCTTGGGCGTGCCGGTGATGAGCGGCGCCTCGCGATGGCTGGACGCGAACGCCGTGCCGGTGGCCAGCAGCGCCGCTCCCAGCAGCATGGTTGATTTGATGATATTCATGGTGATTGTCTGGTTTGGTTATGTTTGGTTTTTATCGAACTTACGGAAGCCAAACGAAACGCATGCGCCCTTTGGATGCATCCATGAAGAAAAAAATTCCGCCCATCAAATCGGCGTCAACCGCAGAATAATTTCAAATACCGCCAACCGGCGCCAAGAAATCCCTTACCATACCAACGCCAGCGAAGCCTCGCAGCAAGCCCCCGCCTCTGCCCTCTATCAATGGGGTCCAGCGTCACGCTGGTCGCGCTGGTGGATGAGGACGCGGAAGGAACGGCCCAAATGCTCCGGATGTGTCAGTGTCTGAAACTGGCGCGTCCGCGCCGCATCCCAGGCACCGAACAACTTGGATGCCTGTGTCTTCGCCAGAATCTGGGTCAGGAACCGCGTCTGGGTGGTGAATGACTCCGTCGTCAGCCCGGCGGCTTCGCCCGCCGACCGGATCGCCGAAAAATTCACATGCGCCGTCAAATCCTGACCGCCCGGATTGGTCAGCAGATCATCCCCCACATGATGCTGCGCATAGGCCCGCAACGTCCCTTTAGTACGCGCCGGCGAAAATTGTTCCTCCGTGGTAAAACCGTAATCAATCGCCAGCAACCGGCCCCGGGCCAGCGCCCCGGCCGCCTCGCGCCACCAGGCCTCCGCCGCCGGCGAATGCTCGATCACATAGCCATCCGGCAATACCGGCTCCAATTCCCGCAGCCGCAACGGCGGGGCCGACTCCGGAATTTTAACCCACGCGAAACGATCCCCCGTCCAGCCGACACCCCACTCAAACCATTGCTGCGCCGCCTTATCCCAGCCATGCCGCCGGACCGGAAATGCATCCAGCAATTCATTGGAAAAAATAATTCCCGTAACGGGGGCCGCCTGCAAATCGCGCGGCCCATTCGCCCAACGCACCGAGTGCGCGAACGGTTTTAACGTCTCCGCCTGCCACGCCCGCCGTTCCGCCGACGGCTCCAAAATCACGTACTCCACCCGGGGAAACAGTGCCGACCGCTGACGCTGCAGCCCGCGCAACACA
>CAIJGS010000252.1 GCA_903820285.1 uncultured Verrucomicrobia subdivision 3 bacterium
ATTTATCACAACAACGCGAGTTCCTTTTCCTTTGCCGACGGTCATGCCGAAATTCACCGTTGGTTTTCCCAAGGCATCACCAATAACGCGCAGGACAGTGCTTGGCTGCTGAATCACACTTCGGTCAAATAGCCGGCCGCTTTCTGGCGGGCGGATAACAAGTCCGGTTTCACGATGAAGCCGGACTTTTTTCTATTTGCCTAATTGGTTCCATTCCACTGAATCGACTGATCCTTGGTGGTGGTGAATTGTTTGGTGACATTGCCGTAGCGCAGGGTGGCGGGCTGGCCCGCGTAGGAATGGAGCGTGGCGGAGATGAGTTTGCCGTCCTGCCAGGTGATATCCACGGAGAAGTCGCCGCGGGCGCGGAGGCCTTTGACGCTGCCGGTGGGCCAGGCTTTGGGCAGGGCGGGGAGCAACTGGATTTCGCCGTTCTGGCTTTGCAGCAGCATTTCGGCAATGGCGGAAGCACCGCCGAAATTGCCGTCAATCTGGAAGGGCGGATGGGCGTCAAACATGTCGGGATAGGTGCGGGCGGGGCTCAGTAAGAATTCCAGAATGCTGAAGGCGTGGTCGCCATCCTGCAAACGGGCCCACAGGTTCATGCGCCAGGCGGTGGCCCAGCCGGTGGCCTGATCACCGCGAATTTCCAGCGATTTCTTCACGGCGGCGGCGAGCTCCGGCGTGGTGTGCATATCAATTTGCGCACTGGGAAATAGACCATAGAGGTGCGATACATGGCGGTGATGCAGGTCGTGGGATTTCAGATCGAGGTCTTGCAGCCATTCCTGCAACTGGCCGGAGCTGCCGATTTGCAGGGGGGCGAGTTTGGCGCGGGTGGCGGC
The DNA here is from genome assembly GCA_903820285.1 of uncultured Verrucomicrobia subdivision 3 bacterium. Classification (GTDB taxonomy): domain Bacteria; phylum Verrucomicrobiota; class Verrucomicrobiia; order Limisphaerales; family UBA11358; genus UBA11358. The sequence continues at coordinate 846 of CAIJGS010000252.1, forward strand.
CACCTGTGCGCGAAAATCGGCATCCACGCCGAGGGTTTCACTGGCGGTGATGCAGTTGGCGAACAGGTCGCGCAAGATTTCCAGGTCCATGGTGGGCCCGGCGGTGATGCTGGTTTTGGCGGAGGCGGGATTCCGGTTTTCCGGGGAGAGCGAGGGATTGGTGACGAGCCAGTGATGGGTGGGTTCTTCCACCAGGGTGTCGAGGAAGAACTGGGTCGCGCCTTTGATGGCGGGGTAAATGCGCTTCAGATAATCCTTGTCCGTGCTGAAGAGGTAATGCTCCCAGAGGTTCTGACAGAGCCAGGCACCGCCCATGGGCCACATGCCGGAGAAGGGACCATCCACGGGGCCGGTGGCGCGCCAGAGGTCGGTATTATGATGGGCCACCCAGCCGCGGGCGTTGTACTGCACTTTGGCCATGTGGGCGCCGGTTTCGGTGAGTTCGAGGACCATCTGGGTGAGCGGTTCCACGCAGTCGCCGAGGTTGCAGGGCTCGGCGGGCCAGTAGTTCATCTCCGTATTGATATTGATGGTGTACTTGCTGTCCCAGGGCGGGGTGAGGGAATCATTCCACAGACCTTGCAAGGTGGCGGGCTGGCCGCCCGGGCGGGAGCAGGAGATAAGCAGGTAGCGGGCGAACTGGAAGTAGAGGGTGGCGAGCGACGGATCCTTACCCTCGGCAAAATGGGCGATGCGCTCATCGGTGGGGAGTTTCGCGGCATCGGTTTCGCCGAGGTTTAATTCGACGCGGCGGAAGAGTTTTTGATGGGCGGCGATGTGATCAGGGAGGGTGGTATCAATGCCACGGGAGACATTGCCGTTATACCATTTGCGAAATGCACCGGCGAGCTGCCGCTTGGTAATGGTTTCCGGATTGCCGCTGACATCGTGATAATTTTTATAGCTGGTGGCGGCGGCCAAGATCAAAGTCGCGCTGTCAGCGTTTTCGACCGAAACGGTTTCGGCGGCAGGGGTGGTTTTGCCGCCGGTAGCCAGGACGCGGACGCGAGTGGAGAATTTCAGGGCGCCAGGGATACCCCGCGCGGTGCCATTGACACCGTTCATGGCCAGGATGTTGCCAGATTCGACACTGACGGAGGCTTTTTGCAGAGTGGTCAGACCGGCGGTGAAGGAAATCTGTCCCGGTTTGTCGGCGGTCAGGTGAATGACGATGACCTGATCTACCGGGCTGGCAAAGATGGTACGCTGGAAATGAACGCCATTCACGGTATAGCTGACGCCGGCCGTGGCGGTGTCCAGATTCAGGTCGCGGCGATAGTCAGTCACGACGCCGTTGGTGGGGAAATCCAGATAGAGGTCGCCCATGGTTTGGTAGGGCATTTCGCGGAGGGGCACGGCCATCATGTTGCTGCCGATGAGGGCGGCGGCCTGGTCGTACTGGCCGGCGAACACGAGTTGGCGCACCTGGGGCAGGGCGGCGAGAGCGTTGGTGTTGCTGGGATCGTACGGTCCACCGGCCCAGAGGGTTGACTCATTCAGTTGCAGGTGTTCACGCGCGGTGCCGCCGAAGATCATGGCACCGAGCCGGCCGTTGCCGATGGGGAGGGCTTCGGTCCATTTTTGGGCGGGCTGGCGGTACCAGAGGGTGAGGTCGGAGGCGCTTTCGGCTCCCCGGCTGGCGGTGACGCCCAAGGTGGAGCCAAGCAGAGCCACGGCAAAGAGAATGGCAGGGTGAATCGCTAATTTCATGATTGATGGACCGGTTTGATCATTGGGGAACAGGCTGAAAGACTAGCAATGCCGGTCGTCTGGTTACAGAATAAATTGCGAATCGGCCAGATCGCAATATGGGCAGCAGCAAAAAAGCCCAAGGCGGCGTTGGATCGCGGCCTTGGGCTGAATGTGGAACGAATGGTAGCGGATCAGGGCGCGCTGGGGCGCGGAGTGGTGCTGGTCGTTTGAATGGATACCGTCCCGTCCTTCAACCCGTCAGCGGTGGCGGACAGGGTGATGGTGCCGGCGTCTTTGCCAGACTGGACCAGGACTTGCGCCAGACCGTTGAAGGCGCTCCGGGACCAGGCGGCGGGGGCGGCCTGGCCGATGAATTCCAGGTTGGCACCCAAGGTAAGACCACCTTCGCCATCCTGATTGAGGACGCCGAGGGAGATGACGTTGTCGCCGACGTGCAGGTTGGACTTGATTTCAAAGGCGGGGGAATCCTGCCAGTCATCTGATTCACCAACGCGCTGGCCGTTCACATAAACCCAGCCGGTGTCATCAATGCGACCGAAATGGATTTGAATGGCGGGGCTTTTCAAGTCCTCGGCGGTAATGGTGACGTGTTGGCGGAACACGGCGGCTTGGGGACCGGAGAGCTGGGAGACATCGCTGGAATCGGCTTTGTCCCAGCTGGCATCGTCGAATCCGGGGGCGTATTCGGCCAGGCGGGTGCGTGCGAGAGTGTGCTGATCGTAATCCAGCACTTTCCAGCGCCAGTTGTTGGCGGGCACGGCGCGGATGGAGGGGGTGGGCAGGTAGGTGTCCGGTTCATGGCTGCTCGGATCGCCGTTGCCGACGCCGAGGATTTTGCCGGGGCCGGTGACGCTGAAATGGATTTTGTCGGCGGCGACTGGCACCACGCGGCCCTGATCGTCGGTCACAGCAACAGTGACGACGCTGACGTCTTCGCCATCGGCCTTAATGCTGGCGCGATCGGGGGTGAGAGCCACGGCGGCGGGTTGGCCGGTGGTTTCCACCTTGGTTTCGGCGACGAGGCGGCTGCCGTTATAACCTTTGGCGGAGAGCGTGCCGGGCGCGTAGACGACGGACCAGGAGAGTTTGGTGTTCCGGACCATCGCTTTCCGGCCGAGGGACTGGCCATTGAGGAACAGTTCGACTTCTTCGCAATTGCTCAGGGCGTCCACGCGGATTTCCTGGCCTTCCTTGCCGGGCCAATTCCAGTGCGGCAGGAGGTGGAGAACCAGGTTGGTGCTCCACCAGGCTTGGTAATAATAGAAGTTGTCCTTCGGGAAACCGCAGGTGTCGAGGATGCCGAAATGGGAATTGATGCACGGCCAGGAATAGGGCGTGGGTTCGCCGCGATAGTCGAAACCGGTCCAGACGAAGCCGCCGCTTAGCCAGGGGCGGGTGGCAAAAAAGCTCCACCAGGTTTGGGCGGTGTGGGCCCACGGCGGGGCGTTGGTGTCGTAGGCGCTGACGTAGCCGCGTTTTTTGTCGTTTTCGTAGATGCCGCGCGTGCTGACAGTGCTGCCCTGTTCGGTGCCGACGTGCGGCTGGTTCGGATGTTCGGCATGGTATTTGTCCATGTAGTTGGTGCCGACGTAATAGTTCCAGCCGCGCACATCGAGGGCGGCCATGAGGCCGGGGTAATCATCGCCGATGTTTTCGGCGGCGGTGACGGGCCGGGTGGGATCGAGTTCGTGGACCAGTCGTTGCATGGTGGCACCGACGTTTCCGCCAGCCGGGGTTTTCTGTTCGGCGTATTCCTCGTTGCAGATGCTCCAGATGCAGACGCTGGGATGGCTGCGGTCGCGGAGTACGAGGTCGTGGAGGCGCTTGAGGTTTTCCTCGTCGCTGCCGAGCAGGCGGTTTTCATCCATCACGATCATGCCCAGGCGGTCGCAGGCCTGGAGCAGTTCCGGGGTGGGGGGATTATGGGAGGTGCGATAGGCGTTGTCGCCGAATTCCTTGAGTTTGGCGATGCGGAAATATTGCAGGGCATCGGGCAGGGCGGCGCCGACGCCGGACATGTCCTGATGGTTGCAGGTGCCTTTCAATTCATAGTGCTGGCCGTTGAGGAGGAAGCCGTTGGTGGCGTCGAAGCCGACGGTGCGGATGCCAAACTCGGTTTCCTGGCGGTCCACGATCTGGCCGCCGGATTCCACGGTGGTGATGAGTTTGTAGAGAGCGGGGGATTCGGGCGACCAGAGGATGGGGTGGGCCACCTTGGATTCCAGCTTCACGGTCCGGGCTTGGGTGCCTTTAACCTTTTCAGTTTCCTTGAATTTGGCGAGGGATTTGCCTTCGGGCGAGAGGATCTCGCACTTCACGGTGGCTTCGGCGGAGTTAGTGAGGGTGTTGATGAGGCGGGTCTCGACGTTGATCTCGGCCTTGCCGACGGGGACATTGTTTTCAAATTCGCTGGAAACAAAGATGCCATCCGGGGCGATGGCCACGGGTGCGGTTTTGTCCAGCCAGACATGGCGGTAGATGCCGGCGCCTTCGTAGAACCAGCCTTCGAACTTGGTGGCGTCGACTTTTACGGCAATGGTGTTGGGGCCGTCGAGGCGGACAATATCGGTAACATCGGCGCGGAAGGGGGAGTAACCGCTCTCGTGGCGGGCGACGATCCAGCCGTTGACCCAGACAGTGGTGTCGCGGTAGGCCCCGTCGAATTGGAGCCAGATGCGTTTGCCGGCATCGGCGGGGGAGAGGGTGAAGGCGCGGCGGTACCAGCCGATGGAGTTGCGGTCAAAGCCGGGGCCGACGGGTTTGAAACCGTGGCTGCCATCGGAGTTGCGGTCGAAGGGCAGTTCAATGGCCCAGTCGTGGGGCAGATTCAGCGTACGCCAGGACTGGTCGTTGAATTTGGTCGCGGCGGGTCCGCCGCTGGTGCCGGCTTTGTCGAGGCGGAGGGCGTTGGGCCAGTCATCGCCCAGGCAAAATTTCCAGTTCGCGTCGAGGGATAGGTGCTCCCGGGGGGAGGCGTCCGTGACGGTGGCGGCGAGGGCGGAACCGGCGGCCAGCAGACCGGTCAACAAGCTTGCAAGCAGGCTCAATGATTTCATGAAGGCGAAGTTAAATGGCGACGGGTCAAATGCAATCGGAATTTCAGACCCAATCGGGTAGGGGTAGGGGCGATTTCAAATTTGAGATTTGAAATGGACGGAACATCCAACAGCGAACGCCCAACATCCAATGCCGGGGAGGGCGCGGCCAAGTACCTTGATTTAACATTGGTGTCATGGAATGAAAGACAAAGCTCAGTTGTCTTGGGTGTTTGGCGTGGCGTGGGCGACCATGGTGAAGCC
>CAIJGS010000253.1 GCA_903820285.1 uncultured Verrucomicrobia subdivision 3 bacterium
GAACGTTTATTTCACCGGCATCATCCGCGACAAGCAGGGGCGCAAGATGTCCAAGACGCTCGGCAATTCGCCCGACCCGCTGGTGCTCATCGCCCAGTACGGCGCGGATGCTTTGCGCTTCGGCACCATGCGCAGCGCGCCGCTGGGGCAGGACGTGCTGTTTGATGAAAAGGACGTCGAGCTCGGCCGCAATTTCTGCAACAAGCTCTGGAACGCCTGCCGTTTTCGCCAGATGCAGGGCGGCGAAGTGCAGGGCGAGATTGACGCCAAGCACCTCACGCCCGATGACAAATGGCTCCTGCTCAAGCTGGACCAGGCCATCCGCGAAGTTTCCGTGGCGCTTAACGAATACAAGTTCAGCGAAGCCACCGGTGCGCTCTACCGTTTCTTCTGGAACGAATATTGCGACTGGTATGTGGAAGCCAGCAAGGCCGTGTTCTTCGGCACCGATGCGGCGCAGAAGGCCAATACGCTGGCGGTGATTGATTTCGTGCTGTCGCACACCATCCGCCTGTTCCATCCGTTCCTGCCGTTCATCACGGAAGAACTTTGGCACGGCATGGGTTACTCCACGGACATGCCGGACAATCAGGGCGGCAAGACCATCATGAACGCCCCGTGGCCGCTGCCGTTGGAAGACGACGTGAAGGCGCACTACGCGTTGGAAGCCCGTTTCCTCGACCAGACGACGGCGAAGTACGAGTTGGTGACGCAAGGCCGCAACCTGCGTCGCGCCGGGAACATTCAGGCGGCGAAGAAGGTGAAGTATGTCTTCCAGCCTGCCTCGGAACTCACCGCGCACGACGCAGAAGTGATCAAGCTGTTGCTCAACGCGGAGTCGCTGGAAGTGACCGCGAGCTACGCCGCGCCGAAGGGCACGCCGTCCGTGCAGTCCAGTCTTGGCGAACTGTTCCTGCCGCTGGAAGGGCACATTGATCGCGACGCGGAAATCCTCCGCCTCACGAAAGAAGTGGAGAAGTTCGCGGCGGAAATCGTGAAGGTGGAGCAGAAGCTGGCGAATCCGAATTTCACGCAGAAGGTGCCGCCGGCGGTGTTGGAAGAGCACCGTCAGCGCCTCGCCGACTGGCAGGGCAAGAAGGCCCACGCGGAAGGGTTGTTGAAGGATTTACAGGGTTAAAACAGGAGGCTCAAATATTTGTTTGATAGCTCGCCCTCACCCCGGCCATCTCCCCCGGGAGAGGGAGAATCAGTTGCAGCGTTTTTGAAAAAGAGCGCCGCTGGATGGGTCGGACGGGTAGGCGAATGAATTAAGGTGTGCCAGGTGAAAACCCTCTCCTGGGGGAGAGGGCAGGGTGAGGGCGGTCGTTAAAACCATTTGCCTTGCTGCTGGCAGGTCATACGGATTATTCCGAATGCTGGCTGCAAGGCTCGGATAAGAAGTAGGAGTCGCCGTGAGGAGACTCAAATGTTATTGGCGACGGTTAATTATTTAGATCCTCCTCACGTCGGCTCCTATAAGGGGCGAGGTTTTGCGGTCAATGGCAGGCAGGCTTGAAACCATTTTTTAAAATTTACTTTAAATGAAAAAAATCCGTCTTTCGGAAGCGCTCACGGTGGCTGTCAAGGCCGCACGGGCGGCCGGCGAGGTCATGTATGACAACTGGCACAAGCCCAAGAAGGTGAACCATGCGGAACAGCATGACATCAAGCTGGAGCTGGACGTGCGCTGCCAGGCGCTGATCGAAAAGACGCTGGCCGCCGCCTTCCCGGAAATCCCCGTGCTGGGCGAGGAGGGGATCACTGGCGATGTCACCGCCGAATACCGCTGGGTGGTTGACCCGATTGATGGCACGGTGAACTACTCCCTCGGCCTGCCGCACGCCGGGGTTTCCATTGCCCTCCAATATCGCGAGCAATCCGTCGTAGGCGTGATCTACGATCCGTTCACGGATGAACTATGGAGCACCATCGCAGGCGCGCCGACCAAACTGAACGGGAAGGTTGTGCGGGTGAGTGAGCGGGATCAGGTGGTGGATTCGGTGATTGCAGTCGGTTTTTCCAAGAGCAAGAGCAGCCTGCGCATCAGTCTGCCGCACGTGAACCGTTTGCTGCGTCAGGCGCGCAAGGTGCGCATCATGGGGTCCGCCGCGCTGGAACTCGCCTACGTGGCCTGCGGCCGGCTGGATGCCTACGCCGAGCGTCGTATCAATCTCTGGGACGTGGCGGCGGGCAGCCTGCTGGTGGAAAATGCCGGCGGCAAATGCCATCTGGCCCCCGCGCCCGGCCTATACCGTTACGCCATGTGCGCGGACAACGGCCGGCTGCGGAAAAAACTCCGCGTGGAAGCCTGGTTAAAATAAACTGGATCGCGCATCTTGGTTCACCCGCAGCCCATCCCAACACTTCATGACTATGGACCGCATTTTTCTCCTGTGTTTCCTAATGCTGACGGTGGCGGCGACGGCGGCTCCGGTCATTGATCCGATTCCGAACGTGACCATCCCCGCCGGGAAGTCGTTGATCATCCCGATCACCGCGACCTCTACCAATGGCCGGGCGCTGACGTATACGGTCACTAGCAGCACCAATGCCATCGCCATTGTACTGCACACGAACAATCCGTTCTGGAAATTGAATATTGCGCAGGCGGCGGCCACGAATGCGCCGGGCGCCTTTGCCACGCCCTACCGCGGCGGGTTGGTGACGGTGACGAACATGGGCGATATGACGTTCATGCTCTTTCCCGAATACGCCCCGCACACGGTGAATGTGTTCCAAGGGCTGACCGCCTCCGGCTTTTACAACAGCAACACCATCTTCCACCGCGTCATTTCCGGCTTCGTTAATCAGGGCGGCGACCCGCTCACCAATGGCTCCGGCGGATTAACCTTCAAGTATGATGATGAGTTCCATCCGCAGGCGATGTTCACCGGCAACGGCCAGCTTGCGCTCGCCAACTCCGGCCCGGATACGGACGGTTCCCAATTCTTTGTGACGGTCGGCCCGCAACGGTATTTGGATTTAAAATATACGATATTCGGCCAGTTGCTCCGGGGCTTCAACGTGCAGACCAATATCAACAATACGGCGGTGGACGCCAACAGCCGTCCGCTGGCCGACGTGATCATTACACAGGCAAGCCTGGTGCCCAACCTCACCGATACAGTCCTGACGCTCGTGGCCACGAATGTGCCCGGCGTGATAAGCACGAATAAGGTGATCGCGGATGACGGCGCCGGCGGGCGCGCCACGAACCAGTTCACAGTAACCACGATCACGGATACGAACAGCAACGGCGAACCTTTTTTCTATCCCAGCGCGCTGACCAACCTGGTGGGGCCTGTGAATGTGCCCCTGACCAACACGCTGACCAGTCTCGGTCTCGATGATCAGACGCCTTCTTGGTATGTTCAGTTTGCCGATGCCACCTCGGCGGCCAATGCCGGGAATTCAAGTTACGCCCTCACCAATAGTACTTACCAGTCGCTAACGTTCAATGTGACGAATGTCCAGGGTGCAATGCAGATATTTGTCCGGCCGGCGACCAATTACGTTGGCCCGGTAAACGTTTTATTTTACGTGGCCCCTAATTCTAGCTTTTCCAGCTATGATGAGCAGGAGTTCACGTTTGTTTTTGGCGACACCTCCATTGCCGCCCAGCCAGCCACCATCACGCCACAATCCCCAACCCCGTTCACCAACCTCCTGTTGGCGACATTTACGAACGGAGTTGTTAGCAGTGCGGTAACCAACTTCACCGCCAGCATCAACTGGGGGGACAACTCCATCACCAGTGGGGTGATCGTGACCAACGTGGCAAAATTTAAGCAAGTCTTCGGTGCCCATACCTACACCAATTCCGGCGACTATCCCGTTTACATCACGATCCAAAGCGCGCTCGGAGTGACGGCAACGGTATCCAACACCATCACAGTGGTGCCGCCGCTGAAGCTCAAACGCACTGGCACCAACAACGTCGTCACCTGGCCGGCCTGGGCGTATGCTTATCAGGTATTGACCAGCACCAATCCGGCCATTACCAATTGGACGACGGTTACCAATCTCTCCACGCTGGCTGGTTTCCAGAATGTGGTGTCCAATTCCGGCGCGGGCACCAAGGGCTTTTTCCGGCTGAAGAAGTGAGGACGGCCAGAGGCTGGATGGGGGATATGGTGGAACGGCTGAAACGAGGGCGGTTTTGATTTTGAAAAGTATGAGAAAATGTATTTTGGCTGTGTTCCTATTGATGGCCAACTGGTCGTTGCAGGCGGAAAAGCAACCCGTGGATTATGTGAATCCGTTATTGGGAACGGCTCCCCTGACCAATAGTGCGGAAATTGGTTTCACGCCGCCGTGGCGGGTCTGGGCCGGGCTGACCTTTCCCGGGGCATCCGTGCCCAACGCCATGGTGCAGCTCAGTCCGATCACCAAATTCGGCAGCGGTGCCGGCTATGAGTATGAAAACACCGTGATCCATGGCTTCGCGCATTCCAACAAGGGGCATTGGAACCTGTGCAATATCCCGATTCTGCCGGTCACCGGCGGGGTGGACCCCAACGATTTTGGGTCGGTTTTCAGCCACACGAACGAGTCGGCCCATCCGGGCTATTATCAGGTATTGCTGCAACGGTATGGCATCAACGCCGAACTCACCACCACGTTGCGCTGCGGTTACCACCGCTACACGTATCCCGCCGGTCGCGATCAGAAGCTGGTGGTCAATCTGCCGGTGTCCAATGAACGGGTGAGACGTTGGCAGATCATGGCGGAAGGTGACAATGCCTTTAAAGGTTTTCAGGCTGCCGGTGAGAAGGTTTATTTCTACGCGATAGCCAATCACAAAATCCGTAATATCGACCAGTTGCAAGGCGATCGAGACATGCTGCCGGTGGTCAATTTTCAAGACTCCACCAATCCCGTCTTGGAAATCAAACTGGGCCTGTCTTTTGTCAGCATCGAAAACGCGAAGCTGAATCTCGAAACGGAAGTCGGCGGAAAGTCGTTTGACCAGGTCCATGCTGAAGCCACCCGGACGTGGGAAGCCTTGCTGGGGAAGATCAAAGTGACGGGTGGAACGGATCGGCAAAAGGGCTTGTTCTATTCGTGTCTGTACCGGTCGTTCCTCTGGCCGGCATTACGCAGTGATGTGAACGGCGACTTTCTGGATGACAGCCGGCAGGTGGTTAACAAACATTTCCAGTATTACACGCTGCCTTCGCTCTGGGATGATTACCGCAACAAGCTCGTCTTGCTGGGCATGCTGTCGCCGGAGGTGACAGTGGATGTCATTCGCTCCCTGATTGATCGCGGCGAGAAGACCGGGTTTATGCCGACCTTTTTTCACGGCGACCACGCGGCCGCGTTCATTGCCGGTCAATATATGCGAGGCTTGCGGGGATACGATGTTAATAGCGCCTATCACTTGCTGCTGAGAAATGCCACGGTGGAAGGCGGGACCCGGCCGTATATTACTGAGTATATGAACAAGGGGTACGTTTCCACACCCGACATTGCGGATCCCCAGGTGGAAACGAAAGCAAAGGCGGGGGTAACCAAGACCTTGGAATATGCCTATGATGATTACGCCGTGGCCTTGCTGGCGAAAGCCTTGAAGGATGAGACGAATTACGACCTGCTGATGGCACGGTCGCACAACTATACCAACGTGTTTGATGCGTCCACCGGGCTCATGCGCGGACGCTTGGACAATGGCGACTGGGTGAAAAACTTCAACCCGCAATTTCCCTACTACGAATACATGTACCGGGAAGCGAATGCGTGGCAGTCCTCCTTTTTTGCTCCCCACGATACGATGGGCCTGATCGGCTTATACAAGAGCAAAGCGGACTTTGAAAGCCAGTTGGACCGGCTGTTTACCATTCCGTGGAACACCAATTACATTGCCATGAACATCAACTGTTTCATCGGGCAATACTGTCATGGCAACCAGCCAGACCATGGCTTTCCTTACCTCTATTACTTTGTGGGGAAACAGGAGAAATCCCAGGCGGTTTTGAACACCATCATGGACCGTTTTTATGGCATGGATGTTGAGGGGCTGGCGCTGTGCGGGATGGATGATGCGGGCGAGATGTCCTCCTGGTATGCCTTCAATGCCATTGGCCTATACCCGTATTCACCGGCCGATGAAGATTACATTGTTTCCGTGCCGCTTTTTGACCAGGTTGAGATGAAGTTAAATGACCGGACCTTGACGATTTTGAAAAAGAATGCTGGCAAAAAAATAACCGGTATTACTTACGGCGGCCAGAAGGTCAACGGCTATTTCCTGCCGCACCATGAGCTGATCAAGGGCAAGCAGTTGGTGATTACCACCGAGTAAAAGCTGCACCGGCCGGTTTAGTGCCATTTGGACTCCCTAACGTCCTCACCTTGGCTTCAACCACAAAAAATGACTGGTGCCATCAAATGTTCCCGCCAAAATCAGGGCAAACGCCCGGAGGAAAAGGCGATAACCCAACAGCGAGACATATCAACAGCACCAGTCAAATCATTCAGCGTCCGCAAGGGACGACGTGCCGCTCAGGGGGCGATTTTATCGCTCAGCCACTGGCGGGTTTGCACAATGCCATCTTTTACTGCGGCATAGGCTTTCTTCGAGCCGGCCTTGACGGAATCCCACGTGGTTTCGGTGGCGCCTTTGGTGGCGGTTAGTTGCTGGGATAATTGCGCCGCCTGATCCCGCAGGGCTTGGAGCTTGGGTTTGGCTTCAGCCTTGACGGCGTCGGTGGAGCTTTCGACCTTGGCGGAGAGTTGGTCCAGATCCTGGTTTAACTGGTCCAGTTCGGTCTGCATCTGCTTCACGAACTCATCCTTTTCCGCATAGGTATAGTCTTTCATATCCTCGGCGGCCATCTTGGTTTCCACCTTGACCTTGTCGAGTTGTTGCGAGGCGGTGGGTTGTTTATCGCAGCCCGCCGCAAAGGCGGCGAGGGCAAGCACGGGGACGATCCACAGTTGTTTTTTCATAGATATTTTGTTTTTGGTTAAATTGGGCAGGGACGGCAAATCAGGCGGCAATCGCGGCTCGATGGGCATGGACAGGTTCATGCCCGGCCACGGACTCGGAGTTGGTGCGGGCGAGGCATTCCCGGGCCTGGTCGGTCTCCCCAGCAGTGCCATGGGCGATGACCAGATATTTGCCGGTTTTGAGGACCGTCTCATATTGGAGAATGCTGTCTTTGGGAATCCCCAAACTGAACAAGCCGGCACCCAAGGCGCTCATGCCCCCTACGAGAACCGCACTTTCCAACGCGGCGACAATCCAGGCCACCAGCGGGCCGCCCACGAGTATGGGGCCGACGCCCGGCACCATAAAGAAGGCGGAACCAAACAGGAGACCCCAGATGCCGCCCCAAAAGGCACCCGTCTTGCCCCAAGATTTCATCCGGTCACCGGTGTTATAATAGCCGGTCACCTGTTCATCCGTGTGAAAGTCACGGCCGACGATGGAGAGCTTCTTCATGTCGAAGCCAGCCTGCTGGAGTTCTTTGACGGCGACTTCGGCTTCCGCGTGGGATTTGTATACGGCTACGACGGAATGACAATGGTTCATAAGTTGTAAATGGGAGTCAATTCGGTGACGGGTTGAACTCTTGAAGATAGCTTAACTCAAATGAGATCCAAGTTGCTATGGGGTGAAACCCGGCTAATGGGGGTGGCAAACTGAACCGAATTCGCAGAAGGATTGCCAGAATTGCGGCCGGCCGACACACGAGGTGCCGACCGGAAGCAGGGGTCAATTGGCAGCGACGGGCACGGTCACGGTCATGTTATTAATGACGTCGGTGACGCCATTGATGTCGTTGGCGAGCTTGCTGACGAGGCTTTTTTCCGCATCATTTTTGGCAATGCCGCTCAGGGTGACCACGCCATCGGTGGTGGATACGCCCGTATGCAGTGCACTGGTGGAGTGGTGGGCGAACAGCGAGGCCTTGACTTGCGCCGTAATGGAGGCGTCGTCAATTTTTTCGCTGGCGGTGGTGGCGGGGGCGTTGGTCGAGGCGGCCGGGGTGGCGGCGATAGTCATATCGTTCTGCACGGATTTGACATTGTCCACGTCCTTGGCGTATTCGGTGGTGAGTTCCTTTTGGGCCATACTGGTGGCTTCACCCTGGAGGGTGACGTTGCCGTCTTTGACGTAAACGGTGGTGCCAGTGGCGCTGACGTAGCGGTGGAACAGCAGGGCGGTTTTGACTTTCAAACTGATCCAGCTGTCGGAATGTTCTGCGGGCTGATCGCCGGTGACGGTGAGCTGATTATCCACGTGATTAACGCCGGGGAGGCTGGCGACGGTATCTTCGGCCAGTGATTTGTGGGCATCCACCGCAACGGTGCCGGTGAGGGTGACCACGCCGTTTTTGGATTCGGTCTTGATGCTGTCATCCTTGAGATAGGTTTTAAAGACGTAAGTTTTGGCGGCGGATGATTCAATGCGGCTGTCCATATCCGAGGCGCGCAACGTGGCGCTGGAGATGAACAGGGTGCTCACGATGGTGGCGAGCGTCAGGGGGAGATGTGTTTTCATATGATTTCTTTCCTTGTTGGTTGTTGTATTAACGGAGTCAAGTTAACGGCTGCGGGGTTTATGAACCATGGGGTATAACCCGGCAGGGTAGCGAACGCAGATCGTGAACAGCAAAACGGCGCCGGCAGATATGATCCGCCGGCGCCGAGAATTAAACGATGATCAGAAGGCAAAAGTCATACCGAGCCGGCCGACGCCATAGACTTTGGTTTCATTGGGCACCACACCGCGGGCATCCACAAACACGCCGATGTGCGGACAGAAACGATATTCCAAGCCGGCACCGGCCTGGCCGAACCATTGTTTGGTCATGCCAAACTGGTGGCCGCCACCACCAAAGATGTAAGGGGCCAGGCCGCTGTCGCCGATCGGCAGACGCAGAATCAGGTTGGCGGAAGCGCTGTCCACAAAGACGCCGTCGGTGTTTTCCGAATAGGCTTCGGCACCGACACCCAGGTAGCGGGTGAAGAAGTAATTAATACCGAGCCCGGCACCCAAGCGGGTATTGTGGCGGATGCGTGAACCGGACAAATGTTCGAGGGTGGATTCGCCCAGAGAGGCGGAACCGAATCCGTCGAGCGACAATTCACAGTGGCGGAAGGGGGAGGCACCGTCGGCATGCAGGGTTGGATCAGTGACGGCGGTGTCCTCCGCCCAGGCGGATTTGGCGGCCAGCAGCAGGATAGTGCCGCCGATATAGAGCTTGGTTTTCATTGGTTTTTTATGCTTTTGGGATGTTTTCATTTCCAGATACTACAAGGTTGGTGCGTTCGGCCCATGGGGTTAAACCCTACCGGGAAAATTCCTATTGCTTGGGAATGAATCGCTTGCACCATGGGGTGTTTACCCCATAGGCAAAGGGGATAAACTGACTGATGCTATGCCGGTGAGACAGCTGGCCGCCGTGAGATAAATCTTTCCGACCGGCCTTACCGCCACCAGTATGCCACTATGAAGCAAAAAATCATCCGGCTATCCCGCCGTTATGCAACGGTGCTGCGAAAGCATCTGCATGGGGGAGCGTGCACCAGTCTGCTGCCGGCGCTGGGGCTGGGCCGGCAGGCGGTTGCTTTGGGTCTGGAAACCCTGGAACTGGCGAGGATGCATGAGCAGTCAATGGTTACTTTGGAGGC
>CAIJGS010000254.1 GCA_903820285.1 uncultured Verrucomicrobia subdivision 3 bacterium
CCCCACGACACCCTGTCCAATGGCTTGCCCCAGGCCGGCAATCTGCGTGGCTGCCGTCCCCAATGCGGGTGATGTGTTGTTGTATGGCCATGTAGCGGCCATCTTTTACCCAACCCGCCTCCCCGCAGCAAGGTCTTCCGCACGGGCGACGGAACCGCACACAGTCTCAGCCGATGTGATCGCACCCATGGCGGCCCGTCCAAAATCCAAAAGTGGCGTCAATCAAGGGAAAGGTTACCACCGGTGGAGAGAGCCACTTTGACGGCGGCCCGGTTTGAGGCCTGGCTATTTTACGGGCCGGTGGCCCACGGGTTGGGATTGGGATTGAAGCCGACGTGCCAAACAACATTCTTGATGTTTTGCAGCTTCCAATTGGCGGCATGACCGTCGGCAAAGCCCATGGTAATCGAACCAGGAACAGACTGATTTTGATTCGCCGTGCCGGCTTTCAGGGGATGGCGGGCAATGCCCATGCGATTTAACGACCCGGCACTATCCCCCTTGGTCAGGTCAAGACCGGAGGTGAATTGTCCGCCAATGGTGGGCCAGAGATCGGGCCACACGGCGTCCATAAAGGTGGGCGTATCAACAGGGTGGGTGATGGCGGATTCCTTTGAAAAAAATTTGGGCGCATCGACCGCATTCACGTATCCGTTTTTGACCATATCCGAGTTGGCATCGTACTTGTACATCCACCCGTTCATCGCATAACTGCCGAGATTGAGCTGTGCACTGGGGGCTGATCCCCAGTACCAAGGCAGTCTGGCGGTGCCCGCGTTGCTGACTGTGTTGGTGGTGGCTGTGCTGGGACAGAGGCGAATCGTCGAGACTTGTGACTGATAGGCAATCAGGTTCTGCATCCAAAGGACGGAGAGGGAGGCATATTGGATGGTACCGCCGGTATCCTGCACATACATGAAATAGGCCAAGTTCATCTGCCGGAGATTGCTGACGCATTTGATGCTGTAGGCGCGCTGTTTGGCTGCGGATAGGGCGGGCAACAGCATGGCGGCCAAGATGGCGATGATGGCAATAACCACCAGCAATTCGATGAGTGTGAAACCGCTATGCCGATCGGCGGGCACCCTGTTCCGGCGTAAATTATAATTTTTCATAACTCGATTGAAGTGGGCTGATTGGAGAAAGCTTACCCCATCCGCCCGGCTTGCGGCATCACGAATTCACGTGAGGGGTAAATGAATCGCCCTGAGGCCGGGAAAGCAAAAAATCATCCGGAGGCGTGGTGACAATCGAGTATGGCTATTGCCGCCATAGGCAGCCAAAGGGCGAAGCCCGGGTAGGGCCGGTTGATCTTAATCACCCGCGCGAGCCTTCAAATTGGACTAATTTGGTTTGATATATTGGGATTTCCAAGGGAGAACAGCGGCACGGATCGCTCGTTTTGGATCCGGGAAGGCAAAGTGGATCGTGCGTATTGACATGCGGGTGTGGTTGGCAGGTTTGGTGCGTTAGTACGCCTGCGAACGTGCCCGTTCCGGGCTTCGGCCTTGAGGGTGAGTCTCGTGACCTTGTCTCCTACGAGGCGGTCCGATGAAGATGAGGCTGGCGAATGGATGTGGCGGCGAAGCTTCCGCGATGGCCCCAAAAGTTAGCGCCAAGCTTTAAGGCAGCTGCGTGAGCCGGTAAAACTTC
>CAIJGS010000255.1 GCA_903820285.1 uncultured Verrucomicrobia subdivision 3 bacterium
GCCCGCCAGCGCGAGTTTGCCGAAGCCACCTCCCAGAGCGCCAACGCCCTCCTCCATGTCATTGACGACGTCCTCGACTTCTCCAAAATCGAGGCTGGTAAGCTTACCATCGTAAGCGAGGACTTCTCCTTCCGCTCCGTCGTGGATGCCGTCCTGGAAATTGCCGCCCTGCGCGATCCGGGCAAGCAGCTCAGCCTGGCTGCCATTATTAATCGGGATGTCCCTCACCGCGTCAACGGTGATCCGCTCCGCCTGCGCCAGATCCTGCTCAATCTCGTAGGCAATGGTATCAAATTCACCAACCGGGGCGAGGTTCTTGTCCGCGTCCGTTCCGTCGGCCGGCAGGCGGACAAACTCCTGCTCCGGCTGGAGGTCAGCGATACCGGCATCGGCCTGTCGGCCGAGCAAATTGAGAAGCTGTTCCAGCCCTTTGTCCAGGCGGATACTTCCGCCACCCGCCGTTTCAGCGGCACCGGTCTGGGCCTGGCCATTTGCCGCCGCCTCGTTGAACTCATGGGCGGCCGCATCGGCGTGCGTAGCGAACCCGGCCAGGGTTCCACCTTCTGGTGCGAACTGCCTTTTGGTGTGCCCAGCCAGCCGGTCATGGCCCTAAGCCATCCCGGGCTGGTCTTCGCCCGCGTGGTGGTTGGCTCGACCCAGGCCAGCGTCCGCGAATCCCTGGCCGAACAGCTGCATAGCTGGGGCGTGGCCTGCACCACGGCCAATACGCCGGATGAATTTATCAACCAG
Source organism: uncultured Verrucomicrobia subdivision 3 bacterium (assembly GCA_903820285.1). GTDB lineage: Bacteria > Verrucomicrobiota > Verrucomicrobiia > Limisphaerales > UBA11358 > UBA11358. The sequence goes on from CAIJGS010000255.1 coordinate 751, forward strand.
GTCCGTGAGGCGGTGGCCACTGGTGAAACCCCGGTGGCTATTTGCGACGATGAACTGATGGCCTTGGGTGGTGACCCCTTGCGGGTGGCTTTGGAACCATGGCGCGGGCGGGTTCATAGCGTGCTCCTTTCCAATCCCACCCTGGCCGTAGCGCGGGAGGAGCACGAAGCCGACTGGTTTGGGAATGTATTGCTCAAGCCGGTCAAGCAATCCCAGCTCTTTGATGGCCTTGTCGGCATGATCGAAGGAACCCCCAATGCAACCCATCGTCCCGAAACGGACTTTTTCAAACGCGGGGTCCGCGGGGCTGAACGGATGTCTCTGGGTCATTTGCGCGTGCTGCTGGCGGAAGATCATCCCATCAATCGCAAACTGTGCCAGCTCATGCTCGAGGGACTGGGTATTCGCCCGGACATTGCGGTCAACGGTGCCGAAGCCGTGCGCCACTGTCAGACCAAGGAATACGACGTTATTTTGATGGATTGCAATATGCCCGAGCTCGATGGTTATGGTGCCACGGCCGCCATCCGCCACCTGGAGACGGAGCCAAGCCGCCAGCACCATACGCGGATCGTGGCGTTGACGGCCAACGCCCTCATCGGCGAACGCGAACGCTGCCTCGCGGTCGGCATGGATGATTACCTGACCAAACCCTTCACCTCCCACCAGCTTGAGGAAGCCCTCCGCGCCGCCCCGATCAAAAGTGTTTTGGAAAGTTCCGAAATCGTGTTTGACGTGTACCGGCTGGAACTGCTCTGCCAGGAATTGGATCCGGTGGCCGTCATGGAAATGGCGGCTGAATTCAATACTGATTTACCCGCCCGGCTGGCCGAAATGGAACAGCTATGGGCGGAACAAAAATGGGCGGAACTCCACCGCCATGCCCACTCCCTTAAAGGGGTCGCTGCCTCCTTTGGCCTGGACAAGTTGGCGGCGATCTTCATGAACATCGAGACCGCCGCCAACATGCAAAACGGTGAAGAAATCCAAAAAGCGTTTGGCCCGATGCATTTGGGCGCAGAAAAGGCAAAATCCGCCTTGCAAGAATGGCTGGCAAAGAACAGTTTCAAGGCTAAATGATGACGTTGGACTTTCTCCAGCACCAACTCGACTTCCTACTCATGTCGGGTGTGCTGGCCTGCCTGGTACTCGCCGTGCTGGCCAACGCATTCCGTTTTCTGCAAACCCGCTGGCCATGGCAATGGCTGACCGGGTTTGGCGCGCTCTTCGCCGGCAAATCCGCCTTGGATCTGCTGGCCTTGAATTATCCGGGCAGCGTTGGATTGGAAAAGGTCAGTGCCGCTCTGATGGCGGCATCCTTTCTGTGCCTGCTGGAATTTGGCCGCCAAGGCCTACGCACTACCGGCTGGCGAACACCTGGCCGGTGGATTTATGCCATTTTGCTGATCTTACCCTTGCGCCTGCTCTGGAGCAGCCCGGCGGACTTACTCGTCTTAGCCAACCGCTGGGTTGGCTTTTCCGGAGCCCTGCTCATCGGCGCCACTTTCTGGCGGATGGCTTGGGTAAACCGCACCCGGCCAAGCCGGTCTTTGCGCTTGGGATCGTTTGCTTGGGCTCTCTTCGGCGCTGTACACCTAGTCGCTCCCAGCCAGGCAGTTATAACCGGGGGGGCAGCGCATCTAGCCGCCCCAATCCTTGTGGCCGGCATTCCAGCCGCGGTTTTTTGGGTGTTGTTTTTGTGGATGGAAGCCGCCGCGCTGTTGGTACACTTCCAAAGCAACCAGGTCCGCCCGCCACATTTTAACCACAGCTGGGTGTGGTTTGTTCCCGCGCTGCTGCTGCTGATCCTGGCGGGAGGCTGGCGGGCCACCAGCTGGCGGGCACAGAACCGGGAACGCTACATGCATGAACAGTTGCTCCAGCAAACTGTTCAAATTGCAGCCTCCATTGACCCGGAGCTGGTCAAAGGTCTGAAATTCACCTTGGCGGACCGCACCAACACGCCATATATGCGTATTCGCGAGCAATTGATCGCCTATGGCCAGGCTATTCATCACCGCTGCCTCTATAGCGTGCAATTGCGCGGAGACAAGCTGCAATTCGGCCCGGAAAATCTTGCCGTACAGGATGCGCTAGCCTCTCCGCCCGGCACGTTTTATGAACAGCCGCCGGACGGATTGCGACATATCTTTGACACCTCCCAACCCATCACCACTGGCCCCTACCATGATGAATACGGTATGTTTGTCTCGGGTTTTGCCCCGGTAATCGACCCGCCAAGCGGCAAGGTCCTGCTTGTTGTAGGAATGGACATCATGGCGGATCAATGGCAACTCCGCATCCTGAACCAACGGTTTATCCCCATCCTGTTTACCTTGGCTCTGGGACTGATCCTCATCGGCGGTACTGCGCTGCTCGAATTTCGCGACCGGCTGCCCGCCAGCCGCTTCCCCGCCTGGGAACAACTGGAAATCGTCTGGACGATCGTCGCCGGGCTGGCCTTGACGGCCGCCTTCGCCCTGCTGTCTGATGAAATCCAGGAACGGGAACGGCGCGACAGTTTCCGGCAGATTGCCCAGACCCATGTCCAGATCTTTCGTGAGACCATTACGGATGTTAACGAAAGCTTGTTTACCATCTCCCGCATTTTCCAGAACACCCCCCGAATTGGCCGCACTGAATTTGAAACCATCGCCGGTCCGATGATCCGCCATTCCACGGTGCAGGCGTTTGAGTGGATTCCCGTGGTCCAGGCTAAGGATAAGTCTGCCTATGAAAGTGCCGGGCACCGGCCGGACTTTCCCGGCTTTTCCATTTTCGAACTCGACGCCCAAGGCCGGCACATTCCCGCAGCCGGGCGGCCTATTTATTACCCCGTTGAACAGGTCACACCGCTGAATGGCAACACCATGGCGTTGGGATTTGATCTGGGCTCGGAATCCATCCGGCAGCTGGCCATGCAGAAGGCCACCGCCGCCCGGCTGGCTACCGGTACCAGCGCCTTACAATTGATCCAAGCGACGAATTCGGCGGCCAATTCGGCGGCGATCCTAGTGTTCAACCCCGTGTTTGCGAATGCCGATACGGTCAATGAGTCGTTACGAGGCTTTACCGTGGCCGTTCTGAATTTGCCCGCCACCCTGCATGCGGCCATGGCCCGCCAGGTTCATGGCCAGTCGGATCTGTCCGTGGACCTCGTTGATTTATCGACCACCACACCGACCCTCCTCGTGCAGCAGTCGCAAGCTCAGACCATGGTGGGCTGGCGGTCATTTGATTTGATGAATGGCAGCAGCTCCGAATTGCTGGATATCTTTCCGATTTTTGCCTATGGACGAACCTGGGCGGTCATCGTCCATCCCAGCCAGGGATTCCATGGCACGCCACTGGCGCGGCTGGGATTCACTACCGCGCTCGGCGGAATTTTGCTGACCGCCGTCATGGCATTCTTCGTGCGCTTCGCCTGCCGCCGCCAGTCCCTGCTGGAACAGGAGGTCAGCGAACGGACCCGTGCCCTGCGCACCTCGGAACAAAAACTTCAAATGGCGATTGCCGCGACCGATCTGGGCACCTGGGATTGGAATCTGGTTTCCGGCGAGGTCAGTTTCGATGACCGTTGGGCGGCGATGCTGGGTTACGCGCCGGATCAGATCAAACCCGGTTTCCAGCGATGGAACCAGTTCAGTCATCCCGATGACCAGGCCGAGGTCAACTCCATTTTACAAGCCCGCCTCGACGGCAAAAACGATTACGAGGCTGAATTTCGGCGGCAACACCAAGCCGGTCACTGGATTTGGGTGCTGATCAAAGGGCGGGTCACCGAACGCGCCGACTTGGGCCAGCCTTTGCGCGCCCGCGGCATTTACCTCGACATCACGACGCGGAAGGAAGTGGAGCGGCGGCTGCGGGAGGCCAAGGAACTGGCCGAAGCCTCCAACCGCGCCAAAAGCGAGTTCCTCGCCACCATGAGCCATGAGCTGCGCACCCCCATGAACGGCGTGCTCGGCATGACCGAACTCCTCCTCCAGACCTCTCTCAACGCCCGCCAGCGCGAGTTTGCCGAAGCCACCTCCCAGAGCGCCAACGCC
>CAIJGS010000256.1 GCA_903820285.1 uncultured Verrucomicrobia subdivision 3 bacterium
CACCGGCCCCAAGGCCGTGGATGGCTGCGGGCTGGGGCTGAGCATCGCGCAGTGGATTGTGTCGGCCCACGGGGCGACGATTCAATTGAAGTCCGAGCCGGGGAAATTTACGACGGTGATGGTGCGGATGGCGGCGGACAGCACCACGCGCGGCTGAACGAGATCACACAACTATTCCGGTGGGCGGAGGCAGAAAGGCTTGCAATTCGCCGTGGCAGTAAGAGAATCGGGTAACAGCCAATACTGATCAGAGGGAGGATGTTAGCTGTCAAATCCGACCGGATGGCAAGGAACCCTGATGAAAACCTTTACGTTGAACCGAAAAGCAGGTCTGAGCCTTTGGGCCGCGCTGGCGACTTGGGGCACGCTGACCTGCGGTGCCCAAACCGCCCCCGGCATCACAACGCCGCCGGCCAGCGTCACTGGCAGCTTCGGCAATCCCGCCACGCTCAGCGCGGTGGTTTCGGGCACCGGCAATGGTTATCAATGGTTGAAAGATGGTGCTTTTCTACCCGGCCAGACCAACAGCAGCATCAGCTTTGGCGCGCTTCAGATCACCAACTGCGGCAATTACCAACTGATGGTGACCAATGCCGGCGGCCTGGCGCTCAGCCTCCCCGCCAATTTGAGCATGACCGGCCCGACCTTGCAGGCTTGGGGTTACAACGCCTATGGCGAGCTGGGCAACAGCACCTTCAGCAGTACCAACCGGCCCGTCACGGTGGCCAGCAACGTGACCGCCATGGCCGCCGGATTCTGGCATTCCGTGGTCGTGAAATCAGATGGGACGCTCTGGGCCATGGGGCATGACGTGTATGGCGAGCTCGGCAATGGAAACAATAACGGCACCAATCGCCCGATGCTGGTGGCCAGCAATGCGGTGGCGGTGGCGGCGGGGTATTATCACTCCCTGTTTGTGAAGCGTGACGGCACGCTCTGGGGCATGGGGGTAAATGGCAATGGTCAGCTGGGCAACGGCATTTCAGGAGACACCAACCTGCCCGTGGTCGTGGCCAGCAACGTGGTGGCCGTCGCGACGGGATTCGCCCATACGCTGTTCGTAACGGGCGACGGGACGCTTTGGGCGGTGGGTGCCAACGGCTACGGCCAGTTGGGCAGCGGTACCACCGGCGATACCAATGCGCCGGTCGCCGTGGCGAGTAACGTGGTGGCGGTGGCGGCGGGGTATGGACATTCGCTGTTTCTGAAGAGCGATGGCACGCTCTGGGCCATGGGCTGGAACTCGGCTGGCCAGTTAGGTAACGGGATGACCACCAGCACCAATGCGCCAGTTCAGGTGGCAGCCAATGTGCTGACGATGGCGGCGGGCGGTACCCACAGCCTGTTTGTGAAAAGCGATGGCACGCTGTGGACCATGGGTTACAACGTCTATGGACAGCTCGGCACCGGCGACACATTCCAACGGAGTTCACCCGTCAATGTGGCCACCAATGTGGTGGCGGTGGCGGGCGGTTACTTTCATTCCCTGTTCGAGAAGGCCGACGGTACGCTCTGGGTGATGGGGTATGGCTCCAACGGCCAGTTGGGCCTCGGCAATACCAGCCTGCAATATTTGCCCGCGCAGATTCCCGGACTGGTGGCGGCCAATATCGGCGGCATGGACGTGACCCTGCACTCCCTGGCGGTGGCGGGGATTCTGCCACAAGTAACGGCCCCGACGAACCAGACCGGCACCGTGGGCCAGACGATTACTTTCAACTTGAGCGTGACCAATGGCACGGGGCCGTTTACGTATCAATGGCAATTCAATGGGACGAACATCGCGCTGGCCACCAACAGCAGTTACACCTTGGCGGCGGCATTTACGAATGCCGGCATTTATACCGGCGTCGTCACGGACATGGCTGGCAGGACTACCAACAGCGCGACCTTGACCGTCGTGGGTGTCACGATTACGAACCAGCCAGTTGGCGGGGTGGTTATTGCCGGTGCCACCATTACCCTGCGGACGGGTGTTTCGGGCCTGGGGGTTGGTTACCAATGGCTTAAAAGCGGCGTGGTTCTGCCGGGGCAGACCAGCAACAGCATCACATTCAGCTCCTTCCAATTCACGAATGGCGGCAGTTATCAATTGGTGGCCACCAATGCCAATGGCATGGCCATCAGCATCCCGGCCAGTCTGAGTCTGGCCGGCGCACCCTTGCAGACCTGGGGCAGTGACGGGTCCGGCCAGTTGGGCAATGGTCCCCTCGGTGGAACCAATTTGCCGGGGATTGTGGCCATCAACGTGGTGGCCGTGGCCGGCGGACATGCGCACTCGCTGTTTTTGCAGAGTGACGGCACCCTCTGGGCCATGGGTGACAACAGCTATGGCCAGTTCGGCAATGGCACGACAACCAGCACCAACCTGCCCTTGTTGGTGGCGAGCAATGTAGTTGCCACCGCCGCCGGCAGCGGACATTCCCTGTATGTGCAGAGTGACGGCACGCTCTGGGCCATGGGCTGGAATTCCGTGGGGCAACTGGGCAATGGCACCTACACCGATACCAACCGCCCCGTGACGGTGGCCAGTAACGTGGTGGCGGTGGCGGCCGGCGGCCTTTACTCCCTGTTTATCCAACGTGACGGCACCCTCTGGTCCATGGGTTATAACGGTTACGGCCAACTCGGTAATGGTACGACGCTTAACACCAATCGTCCGGTCGTGGTGACCAGCAACGTGGTGGCGGTGGCGGCCGGCTTTGCGCATACCCTGTTTATAAAAAGCGACGGCACGCTCTGGGCCATGGGCTGGAATTCCGCGGGGCAACTGGGCAATGGCACTTTCACCAATACGAATCGGCCCACGCCGGTGGCCAGCAATGTGGTGGCCATCGCGGGCGGTTATAGCCATTCGGCATTTGTAAAAACAGACATGACTCTCTGGTTGACGGGTGGGAATGGCAATGGACAACTCGGCAACGGCACCACCGTCAACACCAACCAACCCGTCGCCGTGGCAACCAACGTGGTGGGAGTGGCGGCCGGCTACTATCACACACTCTTTGCCAGGGGTGACGCCACGCTCTGGAGCATGGGTTACAATTACTCGGGTCAACTGGGCAATGGCAACAACCTCCAGCAAACCTCGCCGGTGCAGGTTCCCGGGGTTGCCGCCGCAAGTCTCGGACCGATAAGTTTGGCCATCCATTCTCTGGCCGTGGCGGCCAACCCGACGCAGGTGGCACCGCTAAGCGACCAAAGTGTCATGATCGGACAACCGTTCACCTTTACCCTGACCGTGACGAATGGCACCGGGCCTTTCACCTATCAATGGCAATTGAACGGCACCAACATCGCGCGCGCCACCAACAGCAGCTATACCATTGCCACCACGGCGCTGGCCAACGCGGGCACATATAGTGTGGTGGTGAGCGGCATGGTGGGCACGGCGGGCAGCAGCGCGGCACTGACGGTTTTGATACCGTTGCAAAACTTCCGGGTAAGTGCCTTGAACGGCACGAATGGCATTCGATTGTTGGCGCAACTCGCCGGGGCCGCCAGTTATCCGTATATCTTACAGGCGGCAACGAATTTGACGCCACCGGTCAACTGGCAGCCGGTCATCACGAATGCCGCCGATACCAATGGGAATTGGCAATTCCTCGATACCAATTTGAACGCGGGTCAGAAATTTTACCGCGCATTGGGTCAGTAGTTTCTGCTGACCACAAGTCGACTGGCAACTGCCAGTTTACGCTTTCCAAATCTTCCCAGCCTCGGAACTGATTTTGGCCATCACGTTGCGGGTATCCACGATGAGGCTGGCCCAGGCGGCGAGTTGCTCATAATCCACGGCATCATGGGCGGTGGCGATGAGCACGGCATCGAAGGCTCCAATGGTACGGCGGTTCCACTTTACGGATTTCGTGCCGGCCCAGTGCGGATGTTCGCGGGTGGGCCGAATGACGGGAACGTGGGGATCGTAGTAGGCAACTTTCGCGCCGCCGGCTTCCAGCAGATCGAGCAATCGGTAGCTGGGCGATTCGCGGTCGTCATCCACGTTGGCCTTGTAAGCCAGGCCGAGCACGAGCACGCGGGCGGTACGCAGGGATTTCTTTTGCGCGGCGAGGGCGGTTTTCAGGCGCTTAATCACGCGCTCGGGCATGGCGCGGTTGATTTCGCCGGCGAGTTCCACGAAGCGGGTTTCCTGGCCTACTTGCTTGGCTTTCCAGGCGAGGTAAAACGGGTCGATGGGGATGCAATGTCCGCCCAGACCCGGCCCCGGATAAAACGGCATGAAGCCGAACGGCTTGGTGCGCGCGGCGGCGATCACATCCCAGACATCAATGTCCATGGCGGCATAGACGCCCTTGAGTTCGTTGACGAGAGCGATGTTGACCGAGCGGAAAACATTTTCGAGCAACTTGGCAGCTTCGGCGGTGCGGCAATTGGCCACGGGTACCAGATGCCGGATGGCGCGGCCATATACCTGTTGCGCCAGCGCCAGACATTCCGGGGTGAAACCGCCGATGACTTTGGGAATGTCGGCGACCTTGCTCTGCGGATTGGCGGGATCTTCGCGTTCCGGTGAAAAGGCGAGGTGAAAATCCGTGCCGGCGCGCAGTCCGGAGCCACGTTCCAGCACGGCGCGCAATTCATTCTCGGTGGTGCCGGGATAGGTGGTGGACTCGAGCACGACCAGTTGCCCGCGCTGCAGATGCGGCGCGAGGCGGCGGCCGGTATTGAGCACAAAGGAGAGGTCGGGCGTGCGGTTCTTGCGCAACGGGGTAGGCACGCAGATGAGAATGGCGGCGGCGTCCTTGATCTTCGCGAAATCGGTGGTGGCGCTAAACTGGCCGGCGTGGACAAATTTTTTGATGTCAGCGGCGGGGATGTGCCGGATGTAACTGCGGCCAGCGTTGAGAGCGGTGACTTTGCGGCGGTCGATGTCCAGTCCGAGCACGCGCACCCCGCTGCGCGCAAATTGCAGGCAAAGGGGCAGCCCCACGTAACCGAGTCCGATAATGGCGATGTTCATGCCGGTTCCGTCAGCTTGCCTGAGACGGGGCGCTGGCAAAAGCGTTTTTGCAGGGACGGACAATCGGAAGGTACATACGGACACGGCCAGAGGGCACGATTTTCAAATCACTTCCGGGACGAACGGAAGCAACGGATTTGCGAGGCCTGTGTGACTTGCCACGCTGAAGCGGCGTGAACGCCGCGCTCCGGCCAGGGTGCAATCGGGTGCAATATCAAAACTCGCGAGCAAGGGGACTGGCAATACCGCCAGCCTAAACACTGCTTACGGCACGGCGATTTTATAGAAGAGCCACGGGTTGGTGGCGGGGAGCGGATTGGTGTAGCCACCCAGGCCGCCGGAGTTGAAGTTGTTGCTCCAGACGGGCGTCCAGCCGGCCACGGGCAGCGCCACGTTGGTAGTGGAAAGCACATGGAACGGTGAACCGGCGGGACCGCCGGTGATGCCTAGGATGAGTTTGCTGGCGGAAACAGAAACACTAGCGATGGCGGGCGGTGTGGTGGCGACAACGCGCAGGGTGCCATCGGTGGCGGTGGTGTTCTGCCACGCCAGACCGGCGGCGAGCGCCGGGAGATTCGTGGTGGCGAAGGCCCCGCTGTAACTGGCAGCATTGAACAGCTTGAAGCTGTCGCCAGCCACAATGGTGCCGGCGAAATTGGTCACGGTGAGATTGCCCGCGAGGGTCAGGGTGCCGTTGACATTGAGCAGGTCGTTGGTGGCGGCGGACTTATTGAGCTTCATCCAGTTGGTGCAGCCGGCAGAAAGGGTAAGATTGTTGCCGACCGTTAGAACGCCAATGCTGTTCGTGGAGCTGCCGGCCATGAGGAGGCTGCCGGCCGCAACGGTGGTGGCACCGTAGATCGTACCGGAACCGCCGAGCGTGGCAGCAGTAACGCTGAGAGTGCTGTTGCTGATGGCGCCATTCACGAACAAGGAGCCGCCGCTGACGGTGGCCACGCCGGTGCTGTTATTCGCGCCGGACAGGGTCAGTGTGCCCGCGCCGGTTTTGGCAAAGCCAACGGTGGCGCTGCCATTCGTCATGATCCCGGTCACCGCGATATTGCCGGCCCCTTGAAAAGTCAGGGTGCGGGTACCGGTGGCGAGCGAGGTGATCTGGCCGCCCAATTGGAGCAGGCCGGCATCCGATTGAAAATAATAGTTTCCCCCGCCCACGTTGATGGTGACACCGCCCGCGATGGTGTTGGTGCCCGCCAGGTTTTCCACGGCAGGGACAGAGGCGGACCGGCCATTCAGCGTGAGCGCCTGCGGCAAGGTGAGGTTGCCGGTCGAACCATCGAGTTGCAGGGTGGAGCTGCCGCTGTTGTTATCGCGAATGAAGATGGGCGAATGCGCGTTCGCGAGCACCTGGCTGCTGGCGATCTTCACGATGCCATCGTTGGCGGCGGTACTGGCGGAGTCCACATAGAGCGTGCCTTTGAAGGTGTTGCTCGCACAGTTCAATAGCAGTGTGCCGGCCCCGGCCTTGGCCAGCGATCCCACAATGATGCCCGAAGCGGTCACGGGACTGGACAACGCGCTCGAGACGGTGAGCGTCGTACCGGAAGCCACGTTGAACGTGCCGCCGCTGACGTCGATGAGAATGCCGCGATTGGTGTCGTTGAGGGACATTGTGGCGGTGGTCTGCACGGTGCCGCGATTAAGAGTGAGTTGATTGCTGAAGAAATTGGTGGGACTCGCGCCGAGGCGCGCCAGAGAATCGATGGCAATGATACCGGCCTGACCGTTGCCAACGTACATCCGGCCGGTGAAGCCGGTGTTCGTGCCGGCGAGCGTGGTGGTGTTGGCCATGAAGAGCACCGGGCCGCTGCCGGCGAGATTGGCCGTCAGGTTGATGGCACCGCTTTCGGCGTTCACCAGGCCGCCGTTGGTGGTGGCATTCAGATTGCCGGCCAGCGTGCAGGTGCCGGAACCGGAGTTCAAGACCATGCCGCTGTTCAGGGTGAGATTGGTAACGGTGATGGTGCTGCTCGCGGTCCCCTTCCAGACCAAGCCGCCACCCGAGAGTTTCAACGAAGTGCCCGCGAAAGCGATGGAACTGGAGTTGGGGGGCGTGTTCAACAGGAAGTTAAACGTTTCATAGCTCTTGCCGGTGGCCGGCACGGAGCCGCTGCTCCATTGGCCGGCGGCGTTAAAAGAGGTCGCACCGCTGGCATCGCTATTCGTGAGCGTCGCAAAGGAGGTCGGTATGTAATTGGGGCCGAGCAGAAAATTGGCGAGGATCTGGTTGCGCGTCAGGGCCACGCTGCTAATGCGGACTTCGGCGTAATCGTTATTTGCCTGGGAATCGGCGCTCCATTGCGAGCGGCCGAGCCAGTTGTTCACATCCTGCATGCTGGCAAGATGATTGGTCACATCCAGAAAGGCCACGGCATCGCCATCGCGAAACCATTGCCAGCGGCCACCGGCGCTGCCGGCGGCACCGGCACCATCCGTGAACGTGATGGCGTAATGATGCTGTACGCCCAGGGTGGTGGTCAAACCGGCATCCAGGGTGGTCGCAAAAGTGCCCAGCTTGCCCTCGAACCGCTGGATATTGTAATTGGTGCCATTCGCGGCGCTGAGGGTTATGTCATCGGAAGATTGCGTTGTCCCGGGGGCAGCAGTGCCGGGAGCGCCGGTGTATTCGCCCGCCGCACCGAGGCCATCACCCGCCTGAACAGCGCGGCCGAAATCCATGATGCGCGCCCAGTTCGGTGTGGTCAGTGGCGTGGCCCAGATCTCGATGGTAATATTGGTGTGCGACGACAGAATGGCGTTCGGCAAATCGATGTAGGCGGAGATGGAATTGGCCGCGACATTGCCGGTGGTGCCGCCGGGAACCCGCAGCGCATTGCCGGTGTAAGTTGCGCCAGCACCGCGCACGATGGCGGGAGCGCCCGAAACGAGATCGTAATTGGTGGTGCTGGCCGGGGCGGAACCGGGGGCGTTGGTGAACATCCAATGCAGGATCACATTATTCAAGTTCGGCCCCACGATGACGCGGGCCCGGCGGTCGGCCACGGCCTGCGCGCTGGGAAGTGAATTGTCACCGCCATTGACGAGCGACCCCATGCTGCAATTATTAACCCCATCGCCGATGAGTTGCACGCCATTGAACCAGATGTTTGGATTGGTGTAAAAATACGGCGGAGCCGCGCCACCGCCGCAGTAGTTGTGCAGCATGATGGTCTTGGGACTGAGCACACCATCGGAATGCGAACGGCCATAGGCATGGCCACCGGTTTCGTGGGCGAACACCGCCGACCACACCGCGCCGGGATTAAGCGAGGAATAGTAACCCGGCTGCTGGGAAACACCGGCAATGCTCGCGGAATCACTGTTCTGACAGACGTACACCACCAAATCCGCACCTACCGCCGAGCCGAACGACACCACATCTGCGAGCTGGGCACTATTGCCCGAGAGCCAGTTCACAATCCCGCCGGTGGTCGTCTGATTGATGACGTCGTTGGTGGATTGATAAAAACCGGCGATACGCATGTGGGCACCGGTGCCGCCCTGGTCCTGAATCTGATTGCTGCCGGCAACGGTATTTGCGAGCAGTACCTGGGCATTATCCTCACCACCAACGCTGGCGGCATAGCTGGGTGCATAGCAGGCGGCGAGATCGGCCTCAATGGCATTGCCGGCGAAGGCGGCGGGCACGAGCGCCAGCAGAGCCAAGGTCAAAACTGACCGGAGCGGACGGAAGCCGGAGGCACAACTTTGAATCGGGTGTGACATAGACAGATTCAGGGATTTCCACAAACACCCGCAACATACGTTTCGGGATTAATGCTTTTCACAATCAGTTCGCCCGGCTCACGCGGGTCCCCTTGCAGAAAAAGCCCATCCGAAGGCGAGAGGATCGTGAAGGCTTCGCGACCGCCTTTAAAGGCGAACGAAACCGTTGAGCCCGGCTGCCCGGCCACGTAACCGGTCAACGTCCCCTGCTGTCCTGAAGGATTCAAATCCGACCCGGTGACCTCAAACTGAACCTGCTGGCCATCCAGCCCGGGCAGCGTGATTTCCCGGACCGGCTCACCGGTCAGCTTGGACCGCTCTATCTGGGCGTCCACGGTATCCTTATGGTAAACGAGCTGGCGGCGGTAAATGCGGGAACTCTCCTCCGCCATGCGCTCAAATTCAAGTTCGTTGTGGGCAAGCTGGCGGATGACGTCGGGATTCTTGCCATCTTCGGACGTCCAGGCAAACACACCCGTCTCGTGCGCGGCGAGAAAGGGATGCTTTTGAAACGTGGCATACAAAGCCTTGCGCCGGTATAATTCCAAGGTGGCCGAGGCGGCGGATTCAGCATTGGTGACCACGGGAACCGAGCTTGCCAGTTGATGCGGTTCGACGGGTTTGACCGGCTGGGATGGCTGCCGCCAGAACAGCAGGCCAACCACGGCGGCCGCGAGCATGACAGCAGGAACCAGGAGAAATACGGGGCGAAAAAATTTTGGTGCCGGTTTCATTTGCATGTCAATCAAGGACGACTGGTTATTGGATCAGACCACAAGGGTACTGGTTGGACAGCATACCGCCCGTTCATAATTGCTTCCCAAGGAAACTAGGCTGAAATCCATAAAATACAATTACCCGTTAGGGTAAACACCCGGCTGTTCGAGATGGATAGCGGTTGCAATTTGGCCGCCGGTGAAGCAGCTTGCGGGCATCTGCATGAAATGTTCCCACCATGACAACGAAGCGGTTGCGATTTGCGTCCACTGCGGACGCGCCCTGTGCGCGAGTTGCGCCAAGCCGACCGTCAGCCAACGCATGGTCTGTTCCGATTCATGCGCCACGGCGCTATCACGCAATGACCGGGCCATGCAACTGATTCTCCAGAAGAGCTACCAGAATGCCCGGGCCAGCGCCTTCTACTGTTTTCTGTGCGGAGTCCTTTCGGCCGGCGGCGCCGTTGGGGCGAATTATTATCTACCCATGCCCTTCCTGATCTGGTTCACGACGGGATGCAGCGTGGTGTTCATTGCCTCCGGCGTCTGGTATGGCTGGATTGCCCGCAAACAGAGTCTGGATTCATAACCATTGAAATCGCCATGAGTTTTTCTGCCATTATTGTTGAACAAAACCCGGCTGGAACGCCGTCGCCGGTCTTGCGGGAATTCACCTCGCCCGACCAACTGCCCGCTCCTGGCGGTGAATTGGTGGTGCGAGTGGAGTATTCCAGCCTGAACTACAAGGACGGCCTGGCCCTTACGGGTCAGGGGAAAATCCTGCGGGCGTCGCCGATGGTTCCCGGTGTGGATCTGGCGGGCACGGTGGAGAATCCGGGTAGTGATTCACGTTTTCGTGCCGGTGACCGGGTGGTGCTCACGGGCTGGGGTGTAGGTGAAAAATATTCCGGCGGCTACGCCGGTTACGCGCGGGTGAAGGGTGACTGGCTGATTCCCCTGCCCGCCGGATTGACCACGCGACAGGCCATGGCCATCGGCACGGCGGGATTTACGGCCATGCAATGTGTGCTGGCGCTGGAAGATCACGGCGTCACCCCGGGGGGCGGCAACGAGATCATTGTTTCCGGCGCGGCGGGCGGGGTCGGTTCTTTGGCGGTCGCCTTGCTGGCCAAACGCGGTTATCGCGTGGTCGCCTCCACAGGGCGCGTTGAAACGGAGGGTGATTACTTGCGGAGCTTGGGCGCAGCGGAGTTGATGCCACGCACGGTGCTGTCGGTAGCTTCCAGCAGGCCATTGGATTCCGCGCGCTGGGCGGGTGGCGTTGACACTGTGGGCGGTGAAACTCTGGCGAGCATTCTGCGCCAGACCAAGGAATACGGCAGCGTGGCGGCCTGCGGACTCGCGGGCGGCCCGCATCTCCCCACGACGGTGTTGCCCTTTATTCTGCGCGGCGTGAACCTGCTAGGCATCCACTCCGTGATGTGCCCGCGTCCCTTGCGCGAACGCGCCTGGCAACGGCTGGCCACGGAGGTGGATTTGAATCAGCTTTTAGCCATGACCCGGGTGGTGACGTTGACAGAGGTTCTTACGCTGGGACCAGATATTCTGGCGGGAAAAGTCCGGGGACGAATTGTGGTGGACGTGAATAAATAACTTTGGTGAATTTCATTCCGGCTTAAATCAGCGCGGCGGGTGAAGTGCAACGAAATTGGGGGGCGGAACGGTAGTATGGATGGAAGCCAATGCCTGGGTGGCGGCCGTGCTCACGATGGAGTTGGTGGAACGGCTGGCCTTGAGCAGGGCGGGAACGGCGGATTTCGCCTCGGAGCCAAAACTGCCCAATGCGTTGGCGCAGCCCATGGCCACAGAAATTGCGGAATCATCCAATCCTTGGGTCAGTGCAGGGACGGAAACCTCCGGGTTCATATGGAGGGCATGGAGTAAATCAGCAGCCCGCGCCCGGTTATTGACGTTAGTAATGGAGGTGCCGGCATCCGCCAGATTTTCGAGGGCGATGGGAAAAGCGGGTGCCGCGTCGGCCGGCAAAATTTTGCCCGCGTAAATCCCGTTCGCCAGATAGGCGGCGGCATTGTCCCGCACCCAGAAACTTTCATTCGTAAGTGCGCCCAGCAATTCCGGCAGGGCATCCCGGCCGATGCCGGCGAGCGCCCCGGGAACGTAGCCGGGGTTCGCCTGCATTATCGTCATCAGTTCGGGAATAGCGGACCTGGCGAGTGGCCCCAGCGCATCCATGCCCCAAGTAGCCTGGCGGCTGCGAATATCCACCGTCCGCAAATCCGGCTCCGCATAGTGAACCTTGGCATAGCGCGGACCGCCCAGATCGGCGAGCAGGAACGGCAGGGTTTTTGGCCCCATCTGCCGGAGAGCCTCGCCCGCGGGGGTCCGCTTCTCCGGCGGCTGGTCATAATCCAGATCGGCC
>CAIJGS010000257.1 GCA_903820285.1 uncultured Verrucomicrobia subdivision 3 bacterium
GGCGTCCAGCACAAACCACACGAATGGGAGCGACTGGATTTTTCGCAGTTGTCCGGTGCGCTGGTGGCGTTCACCACAAATTTTCTTGGCCGCATGGTGGCGCAGGGCACGCCGCCTGAATTTGTTTCGCTGGGCAATGAGATCCAGGGTGGCATCTTGTTTCCCGAAGGAGCTTCCACGAATTTCCCCCGCCTCGCAGAGTTCCTCACGCAAGGCTATCGTGCCGTAAAGTCGACTTCGCCCAGCAGCCGTATTGTGTTGCACGTCAGCGACCCGAGGACAAACGCAGCCAACTGGTTCTTCGACTGCTGCGTTTCCAATGTCGTGCCGTGGGATGTGACCGGCGTCTCCTATTATCCCTTTTGGAGCAGGCTGGCCGTTGGCGACCTTGCGCCGCATCTGGATCAGCTTCACCGCCGTTTTGGCAGGCCGGTGTTGATCATGGAAACGGGCTACAACTGGAGCACGAACAATTGCGATGGCCGGCGCGGCCAGTTGGAGGACAATGGGCCGGAACTATTTCCCAGCACGCCTCAAGGACAGGCGGATTTCTTGCGCGGCTGCGTCAAAGCCGCCAGTTCAGTGCCAGACGGCGGCTGTCTTGGGTTGATCTACTGGGATCCAGTTTTCATCTGTGTGCCGGGCCAGGGTTGGGAAAATGGCGCGCGCAATGTCGTCGCCAACACGGCGCTCTTTGACTTCAACGGGCATGCGCTGCCGGCGTTGAAAGCATTTGAATCCGGGAATAATTTCAAATCTGATCCAGTCGATAATGGGCCTGGAAATTAACCCTTTCCTGTTGAAGTTCACCTTCAACCAGTGGTGATGGGAAAGGCATCATGTGTTTTCGTGACAAGACCCTACGCTCGCGACTTCTTAGAATGGCATATTGTCGTTCCCGTTAATTCGAAGTTCCTGATTGTTCATCAATGAAAAATAGCCGACTCGCCTGCATCCCATTTGCACTTCTACGCGGCACGTTCTGCCTGGCCGCGCTCCTGGTGGGCTTGATGGCCCGCGCTGCGGTGGGCGCACCGCTGCAGATTGATCTCACTGCCGCCGCGCCGGAACCGTCATCGGCCATCACCATCACGTTTGACGAAGGTTCACGTTGACCTATGATGTTGCGATTGAACCAGCAAATATCGACTTTGATGCGCACGACCGGTCAGATTCTGCCCATGCTTTGCTCGCTGTGCGTCGCGTTTGCTGTCGTCGCGCAGGAGTCGCCGCAATTCAATCTGACCCACCTGCCGTTTAGTCGCTATGGCTCATGGCTGGCATTGAATATGGAGAAAGCGGAGGGGCCATTGATCCTCCGCGACGTGAATGGCGTCTTCGGCAGTGACGCGGTGGCGACAATCACATTTTCGACCAATGGGAATTCGGTTTTCACTACCCAGATCGCGACACCGCAGCGCGTGATAGTCACTTCATCAGCCGGCCGAGCTGAACTATGGTTGATTGGAGACCATGCGCTGGCGATTTCCACCGTTGGGCTCGACGTTGTCTTGCGGATAACCGAGTCAAAACAATTTGCCACGGGTGCAACCAATCCGGTGCCCCAAGTCTGGCATCTTGCGTCAAACTCGGAACTCCACCTCCAGCCGATTTGTGCCGTTATTGCAACCCGCACCAATGGTTTTACTGCGACCAGCCGCAACGGAAAAGTGCAACTTGCTTTGGCAATCGGGTTGCCCGGAAGGTTCGCCGTTCCATCCCGGATCAACTGCGAGACGGACACTGCGGACGCAATGCTTAAATGGAATCATTTCCGAGCACTGCTCCCCAAAATGCCAAGCGACCGAAGTGTCGAGGCGGAGCAGGCGTGGTTCAACTTGTGGTCATGCTTCATGCGGCGTGAAGGAGTGTTTCATTACGACTCGGTGCTGATGTCGAAGTCGGTGATGACTTATGTGTGGTCATGGGATCACTGTTTCGTGGCATTGGCGCTGGCGAAATCCAATCCCGAAGCCGCACTCGATCAGTGGATGCTCCCGTTTCCTTTAATGAATGATAAAGGCTGTTTGCCTGACATGTGGAAGCCGCCTCAAACGGTCGAGTGGTATGCGACCAAACCGCCGATTCATGGCTGGGCGCTCAGCAAACTGATGGACACTTTTGAAATCCCGCGACCCCGATTGCAGCAGGCTTACAATTATCTGGTGAAGTGGACGGAGTTTTGGATGAAAAATCGGGACAGCGATGGCGATGGCGTGCCCAACTACCTAGTGGCCGGAAACGATAGTGGATGGGATAATGCCACGCTCTTTGATATTGGCACCGAACTCGAATCACCTGACCTCTCTGCCTACCTCATCCTCCAAATGAAATGCTTGGAACGCGTCGCCCGCAAACTTGACCAACCCGAAGCTGCCGAGCAGTGGAAATCCCGTGCTGATAAATTGAAAGCTGACTTCTTACGCCACAGTTGGGACGGCGAGCAATTCGTTGCCAAACTTTCCAAGACCCACACATTCGATCCAGAGCCAACGTCCTTGTTGTCGTTGATGCCTCTGGTGTTGGGCGAGCAACTGGATGCTTTTCAATTTAAGAAACTGGCCGCCCGTTTGGAAAAAGAATTTCTAACGGAGCACGGTCTGGCCACAGAGCAAGTGCGGAGTCCGAAATATCAATCTGCCGGCTATTGGCGCGGGCCGATTTGGGCGCCGAGCACTTATCTGCTTGTGGATGGTTTGGCCCGGGGTGGCCGAAATGACCTAGCCCGTGAGATTGCACGGCGTTTCTGTGACATGATCAAGCAAAAAGCCGGCGGTAATTACGAAAACTTTGACGCTCAAACCGGGCGCGGGTTGTGCGCCCCGGGCTACACATGGACCGCTGCGGTCAATCTCCTGCTCATGAAGGAGTATTTGTGCAAGGTGACTCCCAGTTATCCACAAAACAAAACAAAACAAA
>CAIJGS010000258.1 GCA_903820285.1 uncultured Verrucomicrobia subdivision 3 bacterium
CACTCCCCGAGGAGAGGGAGAAACGGTTGCCGCATCTCTCGCAAATAAAACCGCTGGATTGGTCGGATCGGTGGACGAACGATCAGAAAGTGTTCCAAGGTGAAATCCTCTCCCCGGGGGTTAGGACACAGGTGAGGGCGAGCGTTAACACTAACTTGCTTGGCAGGTGGCTTCGCCTATGATCCACGAACCTGCCGGCTGACTACTTTTGCATGATAAATTAGCCATTGGCAGAAAAAGGCTAAGGCAAGTGATTGGGTTCATATCCGTTGCGCTTTTTAAACGTGCTTGCGCACCAATTTACTGAGTTTTTTGCAGTCTGCTCAAGAACACCTGGAAACTCTTTACGGTACAACTCAATAATCTGAGACTTGGATTTGCGACCTTCACCTTTTGCAGCCAAATGGGAGTCAATAAAGGTCATCTTACCAGCCTTCCGATTTGTTCTTCTAACAGAAACGTCATTCTGATCAATTTTAAGGATACGCCTAAAAACATCATCAGGTGTTTCACCGAATTTTCCATGGTCTGCCATTGCCTTCCAAACCTCCTCAGAAATGCGAATTGTTTTCATTTGTTGTTACAATATACTCAATCTTCAATTTTGTCAATATTTTCAATACGCCATCAAATGGGGTTCTTTATGCAAAGTCGCAGCATTTTTAAAAAGCGTTGATAAACGATTTTAATATCTCCCTCTTGCCCTCTCTTTCCTTTTCCCCGGTGTCTGTTATGCTGGGCAACTCTGGCATGACGGACGCCCGCATAGAAGAAATCAGAAAACTGCTGCCGCAGGGAATGCTCCATGATTGGGTGCGCCTCGGCGGGCGGATGGTCCGTCTTTTGCGCGATCAGGCTCACCCCGCCACGCACGACGCCATTCTCGACCGTTTGCTCGCTCAAGTACGCGCTTCCGTGGCGCTCCGTGAACAGCGGCGGTTAAATGCCCCGCGCGTCTCCTATCCCCCGGAACTCCCGGTCTCCGGCCGGCGGGATGAAATCGTCGCAGCCATCCGCGCGAACCAGGTCGTAATCATCGCCGGCGAAACGGGCTCGGGCAAAACCACGCAGATTCCCAAGATGTGCCTCGAAGCCGGCCTGGGCATTGAAGCGAAGATCGGTTGTACCCAACCCCGCCGCGTGGCAGCGCAGTCCATTGCCCGGCGGCTCGCGGAAGAATTGAACGTGACGCCCGGCCGCGAGGTCGGCTGCAAAATCCGGTTCGACGACCGCTCCGGCGAACAAACTTACATCAAGCTGATGACGGACGGCATTCTCCTGGCCGAAACTCAGGGCGATCCCCTCCTTTCCGAGTACAACGCCCTCATCATCGACGAAGCGCACGAGCGCAGTCTGAACATTGATTTTCTCCTCGGTTACCTGAAAGGCCTGCTCGCCAAGCGCGCCGACCTGAAACTCATCATCACCTCGGCCACCATTGATACGGGTACATTCTCACGCGCCTTCAACAACGCGCCGATCATCGAGGTTTCCGGCCGCGTGTATCCCGTGCAGGTGATTTACGCGCCCTTCGACGCCGAGTCCGAGGAACGCGGTGACCTGACCTACATTGACGCCGCCGTCCGCGCCGCCGAACAGGTGATGTTCGATTCCGACTCCGGCGATATCCTAATTTTCATGCCCGGCGAACGGGACATTCGTGAAACCAGCGATCAGTTGGAGGGAAGGTTCGGCCGCGACGCGGAAATCGTGCCACTCTTTGGCCGCCTCAGCGGGGGCGATCAGCAGCGCGTGTTCGCGGTGTCCGACCGGCGCAAAATTGTCATCGCCACCAACATCGCGGAAACCTCGCTGACCATTCCCGGCATCCGCTACGTGATTGATTCCGGACTCGCGCGCATCAGCCGGTACAATCCGCGCACGCGCACGCGCCGGCTGCCGGTGGAGGAAATTTCGCAGAGCAACGCCAACCAGCGCAAAGGCCGGTGCGGTCGCGTGCAGGACGGCATCTGCATCCGCCTCTATTCCGAGGAGGATTTCGCCGAGCGTCCGCCGCATCAGCAGCCGGAAATCCAGCGCTCCAATCTGGCCGAAGTCATCCTGCGGATGATGGCGTTCGGCCTGGGCGAAATTGAAACGTTCCCGTTTCTCAATCCCCCCACGCCGGCGGCGATTCAGGGCGGGTATACGCTCCTACAAGAACTGGGCGCGCTCGATGATGCCCGCAAGCTCACGCCCATGGGCCAGGACCTGGCGCATCTGCCGATCGATCCCACGCTGGGCCGAATGCTGCTGCAATCGCAGCGCGAACATTGCACGCGCGAATTGCTCATCATCGCCGCCGGTCTGAGCATTCAGGATCCCCGCGAACGACCGCTCGACCAGAAGGACGCCGCCGCCGCCGCGCACAAACGTTTTAGCAGTCCCCAGTCGGACTTCCTCACCCTGCTCAATGTCTGGAATGCCGTGCACGATGAATGGGAGCGTTTGCGCACCCAGGGTTCGCGCCGAAAGTTCTGTCGTGCCAACTTCCTTTCCTACCTGCGCATGCGCGAGTGGCAGGACCTGCACGCCCAGTTGCACGACGCGCTGGAGAAGGTGGAAAATTTCAAGCTGAACGAGAGTAACGCGGATTATGAGGCCATCCATCGCGCCATTCTCACCGGCCTGCTCGGCCACATTGGCATGCGCAAGGAGCGGAACGTCTACCAGGCGGCCGGCAACCGGCTGGTCAATGTCTTCCCCGGCTCGGCGCTGTATGATCGCGGCGAGCAGCGGCAGAATCCGCACAAGCAAAAGGATCAGCCCAAAGGCCAGCCCCGGCCCGTGCCCGCGCGGCAACCAGAATGGGTGATGGCCGGTGAAATGGTCGAGACCTCCCAACTCTTCGCGCGCACGGTCGCAGGAATTGATCCGCAATGGATCGTGCAGCTCGCCCCGCATCTGTGCAAGGTCACCCACCAGAACCCGCGCTGGATCGTCACCGCCGGCAACGTGCTGGTGGATGAAAAAATCACGCTCTACGGCATGGAAGTGAGCAACCGCAAGGTGGCTTACGGAAACATCAATCCGGAGGAAGCCACTGCCATCTTCATCCGCTCCGCATTGGTGGAGGAAAACCTGCTGCCGAACAGCCGCAAGGAGGAGCCAGAGGAAGACGACAAGGACGACACTCGCATTTTACGCAGCGTGGCCCCCAAGGTGCCGCCCTTGCCGCCGCAATACTCGTTCATCGAGCAGAACCGTAAGGTGCGCCAAAAGATTGAAAATTGGCAGACCCGCGTGCGCCGTCATGACCTGACCAATCTGGACGACGCGCTATTCCAATTTTACGCGCAACTGCTGGTCGGCGTTTCTTCGGTGCACGAACTAAACCGTTTTTTGCGCGGGGAAAATCATCCCGCTTTGCTGCTGGTGACCGAGGCGGACCTCATGGGCGGCGCGCACGAATTGAGTTACGATGCCGGCGCGTTTCCCGATGCCGTCCATCTGGGCGGCCAACCGGTCGCGCTTTCCTATGCTTACGCGCCCGGTGAAGAACAGGATGGCGTGACGGTGAAGCTTGGCTTCTCGATGGCCCAAACCATTTCCGTAGCCTGCGTGGAATGGTCCGTACCCGGCCTGCGCGAAGGGTTGATCAGCGAACTGCTGCGCGCCCTGCCAAAATCCTTGCGTCGCGAATTGATGCCGTTTCCGCCCAAGGTCGCGGAGATAGTGCAGGAGTTTCAGCCCGGCGGTGATTCCCTGCAACTCGATCTGGCGCGCTTTATCCGGCAGCGGTACGGCGTGGCGATTCCGCCGGACGCGTGGCCGGCCGACGCCGTGCCCGCGCATTTGCGTCCCCGCGTGGAACTGGTCGGCCCGGATGAAAAAACCCTGGGTGCCGGCCGGAATCTTTCTGAACTCCGCGAGCGGTTGAAACAGGAAAAACCCAAGGTCGCCCCCGCCGGCGAAAACCCTTTATGGCGGCGGCTGGCCCTGCAATGGGAGCGCGTGGATCTCACCGGCTGGACGTTCGGCGATGTCCCTGAGCGCCTGACCGTGGATGAGTCCGGCCATGTGCCACTGTTCGCGTGGCCTGCGTTGGTGTGCGAGGAAGAGCGTGTGCACTTGCGGTTGCTGTACAGTCAGGATGCCGCCCGCCGCGCCAGCCTCGGCGGCATTCAACGCCTCGTCAGCCTCGCGTTGCAAAAAGACCTGGCCTGGCTGCACAAGGATTGCCGCTCGCTCGCGCGCTTCGAGCCGCTGCTGGCCGGATTCTGTCCGCTCGATAAACTGGTGGAGTCCGCGTTTGAAAACCTGCACCGCCATCTGCTGCCCGTGGAAGTATTCCCGGCGCTGACGACCGCCCATTTTCAAAAAGCGGTCGAAGACGCCCGCCGCCAGATACCCGGTCTGGCGATGAAACTGGTGGACCTCACCGGCATGATTTTAAAACTCCGCCAGGACGTGGCCAAGCGCTGCGGTCCAGCTCCGGCGGCAACCCCGGCAGCAGCGGGTTCAAAATTACGCTCCCTCTCTGATCTGCGCCAACTGGATGCGCTATCCGTGGCCACCACCAGCACTCCCGCCAATCCCTGGGTCGCCGAACTGGCCACGCTCTTACCGCCGGATTTTCTGGCGATAACCCCGCACGCACAACTGCCGCACCTGCCGCGCTATCTCAAAGCACAGCTCATCCGCATCGAACGCGCCTCCATGAACCCGGTCAAAGACCAGGAACGTCGCCGGCAACTGACCCCCTATCTGGAAACGCTGAAATCTTTCGCGGATTACAAACCCGCCTCCGCCGAAATAGCGCGCCAGCGGGAGATTTTCCGCTGGATGGTGGAAGAATACAAAGTGTCGCTCTTCGCCCAAGAATTGGGCACCGCGTACCCCGTCTCCCCCAAGCGTTTGGACGAACAGCGGCAGAAGTGTTAAGTCAGCCATCGGAGTCTCAGCGCCGCAGGCGCGACATGTTTGTAGAAACCACCGCTAAAGCGTATCCAACTCCGCAGGAGTGGCATCTGCCGATCCCGATCCCTTGGTTAAAGCACAACCTTTTCGCCGGAATATACCGCCCCTGACGGGACTGGTTTTGATGGGATGCGGGTTTCTACAAATATGCCGCGCCGCCGGCGCTAACCAATCCGCCTCCCCGAATCCTGAAAGGATTCCCTCCTTCAGCCCTGGGTTGCGCGCCCCGCGCTACCCAGGGTGACCGCCCCCAAATTCCAAAACCCTGAAAGTGGTTGTATCAAAAACCGGCCGCCACCAAAGAACACCTTTAATTCGCCTCGATAGCACACCCTCATCCAAAAACCATAAATAACAAAATTTGACTCATTCCTGTTATTGATGGAAAATGACCAAAAGAGCGGATTCGCCGGAATTTTCATATGAATATATCACTGACACCCGAGCTGGAAAAATTTGTGGCCAAGGAAGTGGAGAGCGGCCTGTATCAGACCGCCAGTGAAGTGGTCCGCGCCGGCCTGCGGCGTCTTAAGGAGGACCAGACCGCGCGTCTGCCCCAGACGCCCCGGACGCTGGCGGAGTTGGAGGCCCATCTGGAGCAGAGTCTGGACCGGCTGGACCGGGGCGAGGGTGAGGATGGCGAGGCCGCGTTTCGCCGGCTAAACAAACGCATCAAAGCCGCCCAAGCCCATGCCAAAGTACGTCCTTGATCCGTGCGTCGAGGAAGAGTTGTGGGAAATCTGGAACTTTATCGCTCAGGACAATCCTGACGCCGCCACACGCGTCATCGAAGCCGCCCACACAACCTTCAAAACACTGGCCGCCACCCCGGGTCTGGGTCGGACACGGTTTGTTCGCAATCCGCGACTCCGTGAGGTGCGTTCCTGGCGGATCACCGGTTATGAAAATTACCTCATCTTTTACCGGGCCGTGGCCGACGGCATTCAGGTAAACCACGTCTATCACGGCGCGCAGGATATTGAGACTTTATTGGGTAAATCGCACCCAAACTAATAACCAGCCCCGCAATTCCGTTCGCGGTTGACATCCCGTCAGACTTTGCAAAGATGGATGGCAAATTCCGGAAACCCAAGGCACCATAAACCATTCAACAAAAACATTATGCAAATCAGCCCTTATCTCAGTTTCAACGGCCAGTGCGAGGCGGCGTTCAAGTTTTACGAGCAATCCCTGGGCGGCAAAATCGAATTTCTGATGAGATATGAAAGCATGCCCGCCGAATTCCAGCCGTCCACTGAATGGCTGCAGAAGATCGCGCATGCCAGCCTGACGTTGCACGGCCAGACCCTAATGGGTGCGGACGCGCCCCCCGGCCGGCATCAAAAACCGCAGGGGTTCCACGTGACCATCGGGCTCTCTGACGCGGCGGAAGCGGAACGCATCTTCGCCGCGCTGGCGGAAAGTGGCACAGTTGAAATGCCCCTGCAGGAAACCTTCTGGGCCATCCGCTTTGGACTGGTCGTGGACCGCTTTGGCACCCCGTGGATGATCAATTGCGGCAAGCCGGTGTGAGGGAGGCGGTCGCGCTGAAAATTCATTTCCACCACGCATGCCTCAATCATCCTCCCGGCAACGCACCAAGCGGGTCATCATTCCCACGCCCGTCTATGCCGCTCTATTTCTACTATTGGTCGTCACCAACAGCATCTGGGCCTGCGCCGCCGCCCACGCCCAGAAGCCGGATAATGCCGCCTACGCAATCGGCATGGTGGTTGGCGGCGTGCTGTTTCCCCTGGGAGTCATCACCGGCATCGCCTGCCTTTGGAAAGTGAACCGCAGTCTGCATGGCATCCTGCGGGCACTCTTCTGGGGCAGCCTGTTTGGTTTTTTGACCAAGCTGGCCAGTCATGCTCATTGATTCCAACTCCCCCCTTCACAAACCATTCAATCGCGCCTGCAAATACCCGCCGCGCAGATTGGCAGTATTCGTAAAACCCCGTCCGCGCAGCAGGCAGGTGGCCAGATAGCCGCGCTGCCCCTTCTGGCAATACACCACGATGCGGCGGTTCACGGGCAGTTCGCCCAGCCGGTCACGCAGTTCGCCCAGCGGAATGTTCACGGCGTTCTCCAGCTTGCCCAGTTCCGCCACTTCATCGGCATCGCGGACATCCAGGAGAAATTCATCCTTCGGCCGCCAGGTTTCGGGAGCCACGGTGGGAATGTCGCCCCGGGCGATGTGGCCGGCCACAAAGCCGGCCGTGTTCACCGGATCATTGGCCGAACCGAAGGGCGGCGAATAGGCCAGATCCAGTTGCTCCAGATCGTCCACGTTCATTTTTCCGGCAATGGCCGTGGCGAAAACGTCCACCCGCTTGTCCACGCCCGCCTCGCCCAGCACCTGCGCGCCCAGCAGTCGGCCGGTGCCCTCTTCCACGATGAGCTTGCTCATGATAGGAGTGGCCCCGGGATAATAATGCGCGTGGCTGAGATCGCGGGTCAGACTGGTAAAGAAACTGAAGCCAGCTTTGGCCGCCTGGGCACTGTTCAAACCCGTAAAACCGACGGTAAGGTTCAACACCCGGACAATCGAGGTGCCCAGCGCCCCGGGATAGGTGAGCTTCGCGCCGGCGGCATTGGCCCCGGCAATGCGGCCCTGCCGGTTCGCCGGGCCGGCCAGGGCAATGCGCGCCCGCGCACCGGTAAGGGCGTGCATGGTTTCCGCCGCATCGCCAACGGCATAGATATCAGGATCGGATGACTCCATACGGCCATTGGTTTTCACCCCGCCGGTCACCCCGATTTCCAAGCCGGCCGTGCGCGCAAGTTCCACCTCGGCCTTCACGCCGACGCTCAGCAAAATCAAGTCGGCGGCCAGCGACGTGCCGTCCGCAAAGGTAACGCCTTGGTCGGTAAACGCCACGGCCCCGGTGCCGGTCTTGAAATTGAAATCGGCGCGCCGGGTTTGATTTTCCAAATGCACCGCCAGGTCATGATCCAATAGCGGCAAAATGTGCGGACTGAGTTCCACCACGGTGACCGACATACCACGCTGGTGAAAGGCCTCCGCCATTTCCAGCCCGATAAAGCCCCCGCCAATAACCACCGCGCTCCGGGGCTTCCGCTCCGCCAGAAACCGGATGATGCGGTCCATGTCCGGAATGTCGCGCAGCGTGAAAACATGGGGTAAATCAACGCCCGGGATGGCCGGCACGATGGGTTTGGCCCCCTGGCTCAAAATCAGTTTGTCGTAAGCTTCGTCCCGCACCAAGCCGTCGGGGCCTTTGACCTGGATGGTCTTGGCCGCACGATGGATGGCCAGCACCTCATGATTCACGTGGGCATGCACACGGGAGCGGGACCAGAATTTCTCCGGCGTCATAATGATCAGCTTGGCGCGATCATCAATTTCGCCGGAAATGAAATAGGGCAGCCCACAATTGGCGAAGGAGATGTAAGGGCCACGTTCAAAAATGTGAATCTCGGCATGTTCATCCACGCGTCGGGCCTTGGCCGCGGCGGAAGCGCCGCCGGCAACGCCGCCGACAATGAGGATCCGATTGGTTTTGGCAGGCGTATTCATTTGGATTCGGAAGTGCAGCAGGTGGTGGTTGAGGTACACGTGGTAGTCTTATTCCAAGGCATGCGGGCCAGTACCAAGGCCAGCCCGCAAAAACCGGTCACCCCGGCAATGAGTAGCCCGCCGCCCATGACCAGCGGAACCACGGCGAACAGCGGGTTCACCGTCAGGGCCAGTAGCGACCCCGCCGCCCCCAGGAAACCGACGGTGATCTGCACCTGACGCATGAGCGGCAGGACGCGGCTGGTGCCGCGATTGACCGGCAGCCCGGCCTCCAGCCAGGCCTGGGTGCCACCCTCCACGAGCACACCGCCAGTCACCCCGGCGCGCTCCAGTTTTTCAATGGCGCGCCGCGCCCGCCCCCCGGACTGGCAGATCACATAAACCGGGGAACCATCCCCCGCCCGCTCGCGCTGAAAGGCGGCGGGATCCAGTTCATCCAGCGGCAATAGCCGGGCGCCCGGGACATGGGCGGTGGCGTACTCGCCCGGCGAGCGGACATCCAGGAGGCAGCCGGGCTGGCCGGCGGCCAGCCGGCGCTGCAGTTCACGGGGGGAAATAGTGGTTTCGGATTGCATTTTGTTCATAATCGTGATATGAATATATAACCATACAGTTATATGTCAAAGAAAAAAATACCGGCGGAATTGACCGAGGCAGAGCTGGGCGAACTCGCCGGCCGTTTCAAGCTGCTGGGCGAGCCCATGCGGCTGAAGATTCTGCAGGCGGTCTGCCACGCGGCGAAACCCGTGGGCGAGATCGTGCTGGCCACGGGCTCCACGCAGGCCAATGTGTCCAAGCACCTGGCCCTGCTTACTGCCGGCGGCATTCTGGAACGGAAAAAAGACGGCCAGTGCGTCTATTACGGCATGAAGGATCAACTGGTCATGCAATTATGCGAGCTGGCGCGGTCGCAAAATCGGGACTGATCAAACATCTGCCGCATTGACTTCGCCAGCCGTTCCGGTCGAAATGTACGGATGATTACCCGTCGCGATTTGCTTGTGGCCGGGGTTTCCGTAATCGCCGCCGTAGC
>CAIJGS010000259.1 GCA_903820285.1 uncultured Verrucomicrobia subdivision 3 bacterium
AGACCACCGTTCTTTTCACCTTGCCATCATGGAGTGTAAACATGTAACGCGGGACAAAAATACTTTCACCGTATTTTTGTTGGATCCCGGGTTGAGCCAAATTCCATCGCCAACACGCCTCTATCTGTGAGGTTGAAAGAGACATGGGGGTGGCTTCGGGCTTTTGCTGTAAAAATGCCTGATAGGCAAATTCGTTGCCCCTATTCCAACCGTTTAGGAAGCCATTTGTGGAATATTCCCCTTCGCCCATTCCCGCCAACTGATCATCCATCACCAGCAGGTTGAATTCCCGCACAAAAGTTTGGACTTCTGGCTCCGCCTCTAATCCAAAAATATGAGGACGGTAATAATTCAAATTAAAGGTGACTGGCAACTGTCCGTTTTGCTCATCGTTTTCAACTTGACCGAAATCAAAAACGAAATATACCCCTGTTATTTGATTTTGATAAATTGCCTGTTGATCTGTTACTTCATAGTTGTCACGACCTTTGAAATAAGCAACAACCCCATCAACACTCGGCGTTGATTTCTGATCGCGAGCTTTAAAGTAGAGATCGTAGCTCATGGAACCTCAAAAATACCCGGCCTTCTTGCGGTCTTCCATCGCCGCTTCGCTGGCCTTGTCGTCGGCGCGGGTGCCGCGTTCCGTCACGCGGGCGGCCGCCACTTCGCCAATGATGTCGTCCACGCTGTCGGCGGGCGACTCGATCATGCCAGTGCTGATCATGTCCGCAATCGTGCGGACGCGCACCACCAGCTTCTTGACCGGTTCATTCGGCTTCGGCCGGGCGCCGGCATAGGGGTCGGGCTTGGTGGTGTCCGTGTGCGGCGTGGGCACCGGAATCCATTGGCCGCCGCGCCAAAAACATTCGCGCTCGTGGCTGAAATAAATGGTCGGCACTTCGAGCCGCTCCTGCTTGATGTATTGCCAGACGTCCATCTCCGTCCAGTTGGAAATGGGAAACACCCGCATGTTTTCGCCCGGATTCACACGGGCGTTATACAGGTTCCAGATTTCCGGGCGCTGGTTTTTGGGATCCCACTGGCCGAAGCCGTCGCGGAAGCTGAAGAAGCGCTCCTTCGCGCGCGCCTTTTCCTCGTCGCGCCGGGCACCGCCGATGGCGCAGTCAAAACGGAATTCCTCCAGCGCGCCGAGCAATGCAGGCGTCTGGAGCTTGTTGCGACTAATTTCGCCGGGGGCGGGATGCGCCAGGCCCTTGGCGATGGCGTCGTCCACCGTGCGCACGATCAGCTTGGCACCCAGTTCCTTGGCCCGGCTGTCGCGGAAGCTGATCAGCTCAGGAAATTCGTGGCCGGTCTCAATGTTCAGGAACGGCATGGGAATATCCGAAGGCCGGAACGCCTTTTCCGCCAGCCGCAGCAGGCAGATGGAGTCCTTGCCGCCGGAGAACAACAGCACCGGACGTTCAAACTCCGCCGCCACTTCACGCATCACATGAATGGCCTCGGTTTCCAAATACTGCAAATGATCGAGATGGTAGGATGAAGACATGGGAATAGGTCTCAGATTCGTTTCTGGTTGGTAGCTGTGTCAGGCGGTTTTTACCGCTTTTCCACCCCACGCGGCATGCAACCCGCACTCGCGTTTTTCGTCCGCCTTGGCGGGATCAAAATAATCCCATTCGTTCGGCAGGTTGTGCTGCTTCAGATAGGCTTCCATCTCGGCATCGCTCCAGTAAAAAACCGGGCTCACCTTGAGCGAATTAAACACATGGTCTTCGCTGACTATGTCCAACCCGGCGCGATTGGGATTCTGCACCTTGCGCAGCGCCGTCAGCCAGATGGCCGGGGCCAGTTCCTTCATGCCGCGCTGGAACGGCTCCAGCTTCATAACCGTGCTGAATGCCTTGATGCGCTCCTCGTTTTCCAGCGTCGGTTCCGGCGCACCGCCGTAAACCGCATCGTAATGCGCCGTCGTCATCTTCGGCACATAGGCCTTGATGTTCAGCTTCAACTGTTGCTTAAGCGCTTCAGCATGCTGATAGGTGGCGGGACGGTTGTAACCATGGTCCACCCACAGCACGGAAATGTCCGGCTGCACCTGCGTAACGAGATGCAACAACACGGCTTCATAGGGCCGGAAATTGGTGGAAATGATCGCGCGCCCCGGTGCCGCCGCCAGCGCCCAGCGGATGACTTCCAAGGGCGATTGATTGCGCAGGCTCGCATTGGCCTGGGAGATTTGTTCGGTTGTCATCTTAAATTGTTATTACGGTAAATTGTCCAGATCGGCCAAGTCTTTATTCCGGCCGCTGGCGCGCTTGTTTATTTTCAAATCCGCCAGGGAAATCATTTTCACCGGCTCGCCGTCAATGGCCGTTTCTACCCGACGCGGATATGCCTCTGAAAAATTCAAGCCGGTTGCCTGCTTGAAAACTTCAATTTTGTTCGGTACGCCACCAAGGAACAAAGACTCATTGGCCTGCAGGAATTTTTTATCGAGCCCGGCGAGGTCTTCGCCAAAAAAATCCCGGATGGCTGACAGCAAGCGGTCAAAATTTTCATCTGAAACCGCAATCCAGAAGTCAATGTCCTCCGTAAAGCGGTGATAGCCGTAATGATTTACAGCGTACCCGCCCACGAGGAGGTATTCAACTCCGGCGCGATTTAGACACCCCAAAAACTCGCGGAATTCGGGCGTTAATTGTCTCTTCGCCATAGTTTGCAATCCTCAAATCCTCAAGCGCCTCCAGGCGTTCCTGCGGCGTGCGCGACTGCCAGAATGCGCGCAACTCCGCGTCCGCCTCGGCAAAAGACCGGTAGGAGCCAAAAGCCCGAAAACTTTCGTTTTTACGGGAGGAACTCATTTAGTTTTGCTCCTTCAAAAACACCCGGTCGCACCAGTCGCCAAAGCGTTCGCCGGCGTTACGTTCCGTCGCGAAACGCGTCAGCACCGGCCGGAATTCCGTTTCCAGATCGGCTTCCTTGATCACATCCTTCCAAATGCGATTCAAGCGCAGACCCGCCTGGTCGCCGCCGAGCCAGATTTGATAACGTCCCGGGGCCTTGCCGACAAAGGCAATTTCGGCCATGTACGGACGCGCACAGCCATTGGGGCAACCCGTGGAACGAATGATTATCTCCTCGCCGCCGAGGCCGGTTTCGTCCAGCAATTTTTCAAACCGGTCCAGCAGACCCGGCAGCATGCGCTCCGATTCCGCCAGCGCCAGGCCGCAAGTTGGCAGCGCCGGGCAGGCCATCGCCGCGGCGTGCAGTACGGTGGTTTGATTTTCGGTTTTCACACCGTTGGCCGCCAGAATCGCATCAATGCCCGCCTTGTCCGCGTCGCTGACTTTCGCGAGGAAAACATTCTGGTTGGCCGAGAGCCGGAACTCGATGTTCGCAAACTTGTCCGCCACCTGGCGCAACGCCGCCTTCATCGTGAAACCGGGCACATCCTTCACGCGACCAGTCTCGACAAACAGGCCCAGGAACCAGGTGCCGTCCACCGCCTTGTGCCACCCGTAAAGATCGTTGATGGAGGTAAACTTGTAAGGCTTGGCCGGCGCCAGGGTAATGCCCGCGCGCTGGTTCACTTCGTTGCGGATGAAATCCACGCCGCGTTCGGCCACCACGTATTTGAGACGCGCGTGCTTGCGGTCCGTCCGGTCACCGAAGTCCCGGTGAATGGTCAGCACCGCCTTGGCCACGTCGATGATCTTCTC
This sequence comes from uncultured Verrucomicrobia subdivision 3 bacterium, assembly GCA_903820285.1. GTDB lineage: Bacteria > Verrucomicrobiota > Verrucomicrobiia > Limisphaerales > UBA11358 > UBA11358. The sequence continues at coordinate 3,687 of CAIJGS010000259.1, forward strand.
CGGGGTGAAAAAGCCAATCACATCCGCCAGACGCGGATAGGTCACTTCGTTGCCATGGCTGCGGCCCATGCCGCCACCTACGGTCAGGTTGTAGCCGACCACCTTGTCGTTTTCCACCACGGCAATGAAGCCCAGGCAGTTGGTAAAAATGTCTGTGTCGTTCAACGGCGGAATCGCAAACGCAATCTTGAACTTGCGCGGCAGATAAGTCTTGCCGTAAAGGGGATCCACAAAATTTTTGTTCTCCGGCTTTTCCAAGTCGAGTTGCACGCCATCAATCCAGATGGCGTGATACGCCTTGGTCTGCGGCGCGAGCGCCATCGCCACACGATAAGCATCCGCATAAACCTCTTCGCGGGCCTTCGTAAAGGCCGGCATCGGCGGCGCGAGCACGTTTCGGTTCACGTCACCGCAGGCCGCCAGCGTGGACAGCAGGGAATTGTTAATGCCCTGTACGACCGCCCGCAGGCCGGACTTCAGAATGCCATGAAACTGGATGCTCTGGCGCGTGGTGATGCGCAGCGTGTTGTTGGCGTAAGAGGTTGCCAGCAGGTCAAACACCCGCCATTGCTGCGCCGTCATCACGCCGCCGGGAATGCGCCCGCGCACCATCATGATGTACTTCTTGCCCGTCTTGCGCAGATCGCGGTCATCCTGCTGGTAGGAACCGTGGAATTTCAGGAACTGATTGTCATCATCGGAGAAGTGATCGGCGGCCGGATTCGTCAGTGTGGCGGCAAGCGTGCCGGCCAGCGTAGGAATCGCGGCTTTGATGTCTTCGTTGTGTGTCAGTTTCACTGGCGCATCAGTACTCATATAAAGGATGTACAGTCTACCTTAAGGCGGGACACTGTTCAAGGACGGGTTAAGGCAGGCTGAAGGTACGGATATGAGGAGCAGCGCGCCTGCAAAAAACATTGAGGAAATTCAATGATCCGAATCGTAAAACGTTCAGGCTGGGCTGTTTTTAAATCATGACATGGCCGCAGTATCCGGGGTGCCATTGCTGTCGACGACCGGTTTGAGGCCCCAAAGCGTGCCAAGGGGGAGCATCAGGGCTTCGCGGCCAGCAGCTCATCCAGCAGCGCCGCACCTTTCCCGGTCTTCTGCAACTGTGGATAGCGCAAGCCACCGGCATAGTCGATGGCGACGGTCCGGTAAATATCCCCCGTCTTTACCAGCAACTTGAGTGGCGATTGCTTGGCCTTGATGGCGGCTTTCAACCCACTGGTATCAAAAGACCGGTTGTTGAGGGCGATGATTTTTGTCCCCACCGTGAGACCGGCATTAAATGCGGGTTTATCCCAAATGACATCGATGATGTCCCCTTCGGTGCCCAGGGTCAGGCCAATGGAGTAAGAGAGATCGGTGTTTTTGCGCGCTTTCTCACTGGCTTTGAACCACTCCGTAGGCGTGTCCGTATAGACCAGTTGGTAACCACCTCGCGTGATCCCATCGAGCGGGGCGTGCTCGTTGATATTCTCCAGGCGGGCCTTTAAAAATGTGGCCCAGTCATAGGGTTCCACCTGATTGAGCGTAGCCACGATATCGTCAAAGTGATAAGTCAGTTCCCCCCAGTCGCCATCGCGTACGCCAAAAAAGGCGTGCGCAAAATCGTCCAGCGAACGTTTGCCGCCGGAGCGTTCGCGGATGAGGCTGTCCGCATCCAGCCAGATCAGGGCCCCCTCGTTATAGTAATCCTCCGACCGCTGCCAGCTCCGCCACGGCTTGGGGCGACGCTGGGCGATGATCGGATCATCCGTGGTATCTTCCAGCGGCCGCCAGCGGCGCCCGGCTTGCGCTTCCAGAATGGCGGCGATCGTGGCAAGGGAACCGAGGGTCTGTTCTTTGGTCAGCAAACCGGAACGTGCCCCGAGAATAATTCCCCAAAACTGGGTTTGGCCCTCATAGACCCACAGCAGACTGTCGCCCATGGGTGCATTGTAATCGGGGGTCCACAGGTCGGCCGGGCGGCGAAACTTGCCATTCCAACTGTGCGTATACTCATGCGGCAGGAGCTGGCGGCGGGGCATGCCCTCATCCCACTCGGTAAAATAATTACCCGTCACCCCGTTCTCCGAACTGCGGTGATGCTCCAGTCCCACCGAACCCTGCCGGTCGCTCAGGGCCAGCAGAAAGTCGTAATGATTGTAATGTTGTGCACCAAACAATTTTACCGCCTGTGTGACCAGATTGCGGTGAAGCTGAATCTGTGCGTCAGTGGCGGCCAGCTGTTCCGGATGGTCGGCAACGATATTCAGGCGCACGCCGGGGGTTAACGTTTCGACGCGCACGTTGGCTCCGGCGAAGACGGGACTGTCCACCAAAGTATCAAAACTCACCGGTTTGTAATGAACGGTCTCCCCGGTTTTTTTCTTCACCTCCAGCGCCGTAGCTGCCTGCCAACCAACGGGCAGTTTCAAGGTGGCATCCACCTGAATTTGGCGGACGTAGTAGCCGGCGGGATAAAAGGCCACCGTATTCCATTCCAGATTGAGCATGTCCGGCGTGGTCACGATGCGCCCTTGGGAAATATCCGTGGGGGCGAGAAATTGGAAATTTGCCATCACTTTGGAAGTCCCGGCGGGAACATCGAGGTGGAAGGCGAATACCTCCACCGGATCACGTCGCCAGGCGAGCGGATGACCGTCGGCCGAAAAGAACAGGCCGGCCAGCTGGGGGATTGCCCCGGCGGGCGCATGGACGCCCGGCAGCCATTTCGGATACAGCACGGTCAGCGGGCCGGCCGCTGTGACCGGTATGGTTTCGCTGACCTGGAATATTCCCCGGGTGACGTCTGTGGCATCTACGGACAGCTTGATCACACCCGGCCAGGGTATGTCTTGCGCCGGGGGAACGTCGTTCCGGCCGGGTTGGGCCACCGGTGCGCTGTTTTCTGACAGCGCCAACAGGGGCAACAAAACCATGGCGATGGCTGGTGTCAATTTTCTCACAGGTTTCCTTAATTGGGGTAACATGGCCCGTAACGGCGCCGTTTTTTTCTCCTACTGGGAGAGTTATTAAATGAAACTGAACTTTTCAACAAGACTTTGTTATCGCCAGCCATCAAAATAATTCACTTTGCAGGGAGATTATTCAACGAATATACCGGCGCGCGGGGTGGCGCCCGACCCAGGCGACAAAGCGCACTATCACGGTTGCCACCCCCCACCAAAGTTCCATTCAAATTGAACATTATTGCTGAATCCAAGTCCCTGAATGTGGTATATTAAGAATAACCGACATGCACCCGGACAGATTTGCCAGTCACCACCACCCGAAACATATTTTCACCAGCATACGTCTCCAATCTCGTAGCGGCACTCCCGCTCCCCAGCCATGACCGGTCATCTGAAAAAAGCCATCTGGATCTTCCCGCTCGTCATTGCGGGCTTGGTCGCTTTGCTCGGCTGGTGGGGCAACGAACGGCTGCATCAGACCATTGCCGATGAACTCAAGGCCGACCTCAGCGCCACCCTGAATGCCAATGTAACCGCCCTGGAAATCTGGGCCACCAACCAGATGCGCATGGCCACCGCCCTGGCCGAAGAACCCACCGTCCGCACCCAGGCCACGCGGATTCTCGAACATTCCGCCTTGGACAACACGGGCGGCGACCCCCTCGGGGCCTTTCTCCGCCCGCGCTTGAGCCGCATGGGCTATGAAATCGCCCAGCTCGTGGACACCAATTTCATTGTGGCCGCCGTTTCCAGCCGCATCGGTTTGGGTGCCGGGCTGCCCGTTTCCGAGGCGCACACCAACCAGTTCGCCGAGCTGTTTGCCTCCGGCTCACCGGTTATCATAACCCCCTTTAAGCCCGATTATCCGGGCCCCCGGCGGTTCCAACCGCGGGGCGGCAACTTTGGCCGGACCAATTATCTCTCCTTTCTCAATCGCGGCCGCCAACGGCGGGGCGACGTCATGCTCATGCAGGTGGCCGCCCCCATCCATGACCGCGATGGCTTTGTGCGCGGCGCCCTCGCCCTGGTCATCAACCCCACCAACGAATTTTCCCGCATCCTTTCCGTGGCCCGCCACGGCGATACCGGGGAAACCTATGCCTTTGACCAGACCGGCCTGCTGATTTCCCAAAGCCGGCACGATTCTGAATTGAAACAGCTGGGTTTGCTCACCAATGACAGCTCCGCCCTGAACCTTCGCCTCCACGATCCCGGGGTGGATCTGACCTTGGGACTCAAGCCCGCCACCACCAATCTTTCCACCGAACCGCTCACCCGCATCGTGGCCAGCGCCGTGGCCGGTGAAGACGGCGTGGATGTCATCCCCACCCGCGACTATCGCGGCGTTCCCGTGATCGGTGCCTGGCGCTGGCTGCCGCAATTCGGCATCGGGGTCGCCACCGAAGTCGAAGCCACGGAAGCCTTCTGGCTGTTGCACATGCTCCAGATAATCTTCATCCTGCTCTTCCTGCTCTTGGTCCTGTGCTCCGTGGTCCTGTTCATCTTCTCCTATGCCAACCTCGCCTGGCAGGAACGCCTGAGCGCCGCTGAACACAAGTTGCGGCAGCTCGGCCAGTACACCCTGGAAGAAAAAATCGGGGCCGGCAGCATGGGGGTGGTTTACCGCGCCCATCACGGCCTGATGCGCCGCAAGACCGCCGTAAAACTGCTTCTGCCCGAGCTCGCCGATGAAGCCTCCGTGAAACGCTTTGAACGCGAAGTCCGCCTCACCTGCCAGCTCGCCCACCCCAACACGATCCAGATTTACGATTACGGCCACACCCCCGACGGCGTGTTTTATTATGCCATGGAACTCTTGAGCGGTTTGAATCTCCGCGAACTCGTGGACCAGTTCGGCCCCCAACCGGAAGGCCGGGTGATCAACATCCTCTCCCAAATCTGCAATTCCCTGGCCGAGGCGCACGCCTTGAACCTGATCCATCGGGACATCAAACCCTCCAATATCTTCCTTAGTGACCGCGGCGGCGTGCCGGATTATGTCAAAGTTCTGGATTTCGGATTGATTCACGACTGCCGCACCGGCCCGGACGAATCCGATAAGGATGGTCTGGCTGGAACCCCCTGGTTCATGGCCCCGGAAATGATTCAAAATCCCGCCGCCGCCGATGCTCGCAGCGATATATATGCCTTGGGCGGCCTCGCCTATTTCCTGCTGACCGGAAAGTACATGTTCGATAGCGAATCCGTTGCCGTGGTGCTGGAGAAACAAATGAACGAAATCCCCGCCCCGCCTTCCGGCATTACCGAAAACCCCATCAGTCCGGTCATGGAGCAAATCATCCTCGCCTGCCTGGAAAAAGACCCTGCCGCCCGCCCGCAATCCGCTCTCGAACTCGCCGCCCGCCTGGCCGAAAGTCCCGCCGCCAATGACTCTACCCCGGACAGCCGGGCCGCCTGGTGGCTGATGTTCCGCCAACAGAAAACCGAGGTTGCCACCCCGCTGTAGTTCGTAAGCAGAAAAGATTTAGCCGTGGGCAGCGAGAATCGGAACATTCCTTCCAATATCGGGTAAATGGCTAGAAAAAGTGTTTTTACAGGTTGATTTATCACAATACGTGTGCAATGTTATAGTGTGCAATGCAATGTTTATGCAACGCCTTGCAACGTAAATCGGAATAAATCAGTAAAATACGTTTAAAAAACCCATAAATTCAGCAGGTTACGCCAAACAAAAATGTTGGCACGCAGGCTGCTATAACACAAATACCATGAATAACAGACTTGCCCTTCTCCTAACAACCGCTACCGGCTTGGCCGCAATGCCGACGGTCGCTTTCTCCGGCGATATCGTCATGACCTTCGCCCAGGCGCCTGGCACCACCAACTCCACCCTGGCTGACACCTCGGTGTTCACCTTTAATGGCTATGCCAATGGCACCCACCTGACCAATGCCGTCTGGAGTGGGGTGGGCAGCTATGACCTCTTGTATGTCATCAACGCCAACCAGTATGGCGGCGCCAACGGCAGCCCCTATTCCGTGGAGTCCGCCAAGGTTTCCGGCCTCGGAGGTGTCCCCACCACCACCCTGAGTTTGACCACCGCGATCTCCTATTTTGGCATGTGGTGGTCTGCCGGGGACGCCAATAACTTCCTCAGCTTCTACAGCGGCAACAACTTGGTGGCATCGTTCTCGACCGCCACCCTGCTCTCCAAACTGCCCAGCTCCTATTTTGGCAATCCGACCCCCGGATATACCGGGGCGGACGGCACCGAAGCCTTTGCTTTCCTTAATTTCTATGGCACCGCCGGCACCACGTTCGACAAGATTGTTTTGAGCGATCCCAGCACCACCAGCGGATTCGAATCTGACAATCACACCATTCGTGTCGCCTCCTATGGTACCGACCCGAAGGATACCAGCCCCACCTTTCCGGGGATTCCGGTGGAAGAAATCCGCACCACCAATGGTGTACAAACGATTATAACCGACAGCTCCCAGATCAACACGACCCCGCAACCTGTGCCGGAGCCTGGAACCGACTCGCTGCTCGCGCTGTCCGGGGTTGCCGTCCTGTGGCGCGTGCTCAAACAGCGCCGTTAGAGTATTGCCGGAAACACGCTCAGTTTGATCAGAAAACATCCGCCGGTGGCAACGCCGGCGGATGTTTCATGCGACCATCCCGCCGACTTTCACCACTTAAAGTAATCCGTTTTATATGGGTCCTTATTTTACATATTAGCATCGTCACTTCAGCCTTAAAATTCGCATCCGCTCCATAAACACTTGATTTATTAATCCCTATAATTTACACTAAGATAGTGACTATGATAAATAAGATTGACATATTCGCAACCGCAGCATTGGCGCTCACCATTCTCCCGGCGGGCGCGTATACTAGCGACATGGTGCTGACCTATGCCGAGTCTCCCGGTGCCACCAATTCCAGTCTGGCCGACACCTCAGTCTTCACTTTTAACGGCTACAGCAACGGCACCCACGTCACTAATGCCGTCTGGACCGGGGTCGGTACCTATAGCCAGATTTACGTGATCAACGCCAACCAGTACGGCGGGGCCAACGGCACCCCCTATTCCGTGGAATCGGCCAAATCCGGTTTGGGCGGGAACCCCACCACCACCCTGACCCTAAATACCTCCGTTGCCTACTTTGGCCTGTGGTGGTCCGCCGGTGACCCCAATAATTTCCTCAGCTTTTACAGTGGCAACAACTTGGTGGCGTCCTTCAATACCACCAATTTGTTCAACGCCCTGCCCAGCACGTATCTGGGAAATCCCACCTCTGGCTACAAAGGCCAGGATGCCACGGAAAAGTTCGCCTTCCTCAATTTTTACGGCCTGAATGGCACCACTTTCGATAAGATCGTCCTGAGCGATCCCAGCACCCTCAGCGGCTTTGAATCCGACAATCATACGGTTCGCAGTGCCGCCTACGGCCAGGACCCCAATGACGTCGGCACCACCCTGCCCGGTGTCCCCGTGGAAGAAATCATTAACAACAACGGCTCGCAAACCGTCGTTACCAATACCTCTCAGATCACCACTTCCGTGCCCGAACCCGGCACCATTGCCTTGCTTGGCCTGGCCGGGGCTCTGGTTCTCGGACGCGGCATCCGGCGCCGCTAAGCCGGGTTCTGCTCCGGTTATTGCCCCGGTGATGTTGCCGACGGATTGGTGGCAAACACGTATTCCGTCACGATTCGCCCACCCACCAGGTGCTCTTGGATAATCCGTTCCAGCACCGGCGGAGTGCAGGAGTGATACCACACCCCCTCCGGATAAACCACCGCCACCGGCCCGTGCAGGCAAACCCGCAAACATCCCGCCCGGGTGCGAAAAATCACATTCTCCGGCCCGGTTAATTTCAACTCCTTCAACCGCTGTTTCAGAAAATCCCACGCCGCATCGCTGCTTTCCCGAGGACAGCACTTGGAATCCTCCCCCGCCACGCACAGGAAAATGTGCCGCCGGATTTTTTCCAGTCCCAGCGAACGCGCCGCCGCCGCCAGTTCGGCATCTATCATAACGCCCTCCCACCTTGGCAGCCACCCGGCCCGGAGCCTTCGGCCAGGCCGGCCCATCGCCATTCGATTTTATCTGTAATGCGTCTCATGTGCTGACGCTAATTTCGCCCCGCCGCCGCGTCAAGGAGCGAATCCCCTGCCCGCTTGATTCATATCGCGCCTGGCCGCATAAACATTTGGCACAATCACCACTCGCCGCTAAACTATTCCACCATGAAGCTGATTATCCAACCAAAGTCGCTCCCCCGGTTTTTATTCAGCGTGCTGCTGCTGATCAATGGTCTGGGTGCCTCGGGCCAGACCATCCGTTTTTTGGAGCCCGACCTCCAGCTCGCCGTCCTGACCGCCGGGCAGACCCAGCCGATCACGTTTCAACTCACCAACGGCACTGACACCGCCATTAAAATCCAGTCCGCCGACGCCTCCTGCGAATGCACCACCCTCAAGCAGGCCCCGGCGGAAATTCCCGCCCACGGCCTCGGTGAATTTCAATGGATCTTCGATAGCTCCCGCTCCACCGGGCTGGTATCGCAAACCGTCACCGTGCAAATCGCTGGCGGCCCGACCGTTCAAGGCCAGTTCAGCACCTCGGTGTCCGCCACCAGCCCTTCCCCGGGCAACGCGGGCTCTTTCCGGCCACGCGGCGTGTACGTCCATGACCCCTCCACCATTGCCGGCTGCGGCACGGAACATTGGTTTTTCACCACCGGCATGGGCATCCCATCCCATCATTCCACCACCTTTACCAACTGGCTGTCCGGTCCACGGGTGTTCCATCAAATGCCCGCCTGGATCACCAACGCCGTACCCGGCAACCAGGGCGTGTTTTGGGCCCCGGACGTCATCCAACAGGGCGACCGCTATCTGCTCTATTACGCAGCGTCCACCTGGGGCAAACGCGTCTCCGCCATCGGGCTCGCGACCAATCCCACGCTGGATCCCGCCGCCCCCAACTTTCATTGGACCGACGCCGGTCCGGTCTTCTGCACCACCTTGAACGACGATTTCAACGCCATCGATCCGAGCGTTTTCCGGGATGACGATGGCAGTCTGTGGCTCGCCTTCGGATCCTATTGGAGCGGCATCAAATTGTTCCAGCTGGATCCGGCCACCGGCCTGCGGATCGCCCCGGCTTCCCCGATCTACAGTCTGGCCCGGCATCACGAAGGCGATGACACTTCCATCGAAGCCGCCTGCCTCACGCGGCACGGCCAATATTATTATCTCTTTGTAAACTGGTTCGCCTGCTGCCGGGGCACCAACAGCACCTACGAAATCCGTATCGGCCGCAGTGAAAAAGTCACCGGCCCCTTTGTGGACAGCGCCGGCAAGAACATGCTGGCCAATGGCGGTGACATTTTCCTGCACAGCCAGGGACGCTTCATCGGCCCCGGCCACGCCGGCATTTATCAGGAAAATGGCACCAACTGGTTCAGCTTCCATTTCTACGATGGCGACCGCCACGGCCTCGCCTCCATCGGCGTCCGGCAACTGGTCTGGGCCACGAACGGCTGGCCCGCGCTGGTGGCCGCCGAACCCTGAAATTCCGCCCGCGCGATTTTCCCCTGACATTTCTTATCTTTGGCCTTAGATTCGCGCATGGCCAAATCGCCTGTCATCATGGTTTCCCCGAGCATGGAAAAGCGCGGGGTGGAATTCAGCGACCTTTCGCTCAGCCTCTCGCAGCGTTATGAAAACGCCCTGCTGGATGCCGGCGGCATTCCGCTCGTGGCCCCCGCCACCGTGGACCGCGCACTGCTGGCCGAAGCCGTGCGCCGCACCGATGGCGTTTTGCTCACCGGCGGCGACGACATCTGCCCCGATCTCTACGATAAAAACCTGCCCCCGGAAATCCTCAAGACCGTCGGCCAGACCCCGGATGGCGGCGGGCGCGATTTGCGCGAGCTCATTTTGATCGAGGAAATCTTCCGCCAGAAAAAGCCCGTGCTGTGCATCTGCCGCGGCCACCAGCTCATGAACGTGGCCTTTGGCGGCAAATTGATCTGCGACATCCGCCAGCAGCATGGCACCGAACTGAATCATCAGCGCTCGGACAAGGGCTTTGAATATGTCCACGAAATCACCATCACGCCCGGCTCCCAATTCGCCAAAATCTCCGGCTGCACCACGCTGGGCGTGAACAGCTCGCACCATCAGGCGGTGCTGAAAACCGCCGAACCCTTTGTGGCCACCGGCTTCAGTCCCGACGGCCTCGTCGAGGTCATGGAACTCAAACCCGGCACCCTCAAGCTGCCCTATTTCATGAGCGTCCAATACCATCCTGAACGCCTGGCCCATCTGCACAAGGAGCATCACGCGCTCTTCGTCTCCTTCGTCAAGGCCTGCAAAAAACGCTGACCACGTCGGCCCGGCTGGTTGAAAAGTGGGTTTTACAACATCGGGGAAGCGGCCGGAAAAGTTTGTTTTGCGGCACTCCCTCACCCAACCCTCTCCCCAAGGAGAGGGCTTTGCACAGACACGCTTTCTGATCATTCGTCCACCGGTCCGACCAATCCAGCGGCTTGATTCGCGAAATACGCGGCAACCGTTTCTCCCTCTCCCGGGGGAGAGGGCCGGGGTGAGGGCGAGCGTTGACACTAACTTGCCAACCGTTTTGCCGGAACGGACACCCAAAGCCGGCTGCAAGCCGGCGCTCCGGCCGGCACCGGATTGCTACTGCACTTATGATATGACCTACAGCTTCATCAGTTCCGTCCGCGCCAGCTGGATGAGCGGCTTGATCGTGGCCGCATCAAACGAAAAGCGGCACCCGGCCGTGGCAAACAGTTCCGGCAGCGGACGCGATGCGCCCAGCGCCAGCGCCCGTTTGTAATCGTTCAGCGACTTCGCCTTGTCCCGGCGGGAATTCGCCCACACCTGCAGCGCGCCGAGCTGGGCGATGCCATATTCCACGTAGTAGAACGGATACAGGAAAATGTGCAGCTGCCGGTGCCAGGAATACGCGCGCGCATCTTCCAGACCGGTCCAGTCCACCGCGCCCCCGAAGCGCTCCATCAATTGCTGATAGGCCGCCTTGCGTTCGGCGCGGGTATGATCCGGATTCGTGTAGAGCCAGTGCTGAAAGGCATCCACCACCGCCATCCACGGGAAGAAACCGATGACCCCTTCCAGATGCGTCTTGCGCGCGCGGTTCGCCTCCAGCGGCGCATAAAATTCCTCGATGAATTCGTTGCCGAGCAGTTCCATGGACATCGAAGCCACTTCGCAAAACTCAATCGGCGCGCCGCGATAGGCATACAGATCCTCCGTGCGCGTGGCCTGCGCGTGAAACGCATGACCCGCCTCGTGCAAAATCGTCTCCACATCGCGCTGCACGCCCACGGCGTTCATGAAAATGAACGGCACGCGCGCCTCGGACAGCGTGGATTGATACCCGCCCGGCGCCTTGCCCTTGCGGTTGTCCAGGTCGAGCAGTTTCAGATCCTGCATCTCCTTGAAATTGGCCGCCAGGGCCGGGTCCAGCCGGTCGAAAATTTTCCGGGTGCGGGCCACCATTTCATTGACGCCGGTAAAGGGTTTTAGCGGCTCCCGATTGAACGGGTCCACCGCCAGGTCCCACGGCCGCAGCTGTTCCAGGTGCAACTGGGTCTGACGGCTGGTCTGAATCTCGCGCACGGCCGGCATGATCTCGCTTTCAATCGCATCATGAAACTGGCGGCAATCGTCCGGCGTGTAATCAAAGCGGCCCTTTTGACGGAACGCATAGTCGCGGTAATTCGCAAAGCCCGCGTTCCGGGCAATCTTCGTGCGCAGGCGGATGAATTCATCCAGGATCGCCTCGCAGGCTTCCACATCCTGCAACCGGCGGCGGGAAACCAGCTCCCATGCCTCCTGCCGCAGCGAGCGATCCGGCTCCTCCAGATAACGGCCCATCTGCACCAGCGTCTTTTCCTGACCGCGAAAGTTCACCGTCTGCGAACCGATCAGCTTCTGATATTGCTGGCCCAGCTTGGATTCCTCGGTTTCCAGCGCCACGTTTTCCGGGCGGAACAGCGTCACATGATTTTCCAGATCCCGGTCAAACACCTCGTACCGGGGCTTGGGCAGGCAGGCCCGCTGCGGATGGGCCACATACAGCTTCTCCAGCGCGAACATGCGCGGCTTGAGGTGCGGCTCCACGTGTTCCACAAAATGCAGGTAGGACCGCTCCGCGTCCGCATTGTCCGTATGGCAGGTCATGGCGATGTTTCGGCGGGCGGCTTCCTCATCCAGCGCCGCGCTCAGTTCGCTCCAGTCCAGCAGCCAGCGTTCAAAGGCGGACAGGGACTCCGCCGACGCCGCGCGCCGTTCCAGCACGTCAAACAGCGGCGCAATCTGCGCCCAGTCGCCGAGATCAATGTCCTTGGGGACAAAGGTACGCGGTTTCGCCGGAGGCAGTTTTCCAAAGGGCAACAAATTCATGGTGGACATTCTAGCGGAAGAATCCGCCGGGAAAATGAATTTTATTGAGGCGGCTGGCCGGGCCGGATTTTAACGCAAAGGCGCAGAGTCGCAATGGCGCAAAGGGAGATGGGTGGACATGAAGCTCCATATGCCAAGCACCAAACGTCCAATGGACGGGTGCGTTCGGGAATTTCGGCGGCTGCCTTGATATGCCTTGATCATGCACGATTGCTGGGGTTTTTGCCTTGATTGACCGGCCAGACCGGAGCGTGGCTGTGTTGAAAACCAGCCGCAGCAATGCCGCCAACCCCGGCCCCGTGGAATCACCCACCCCGCCGCCAAGCCCAGCCATCATCCGCAGCCGGATCGGGGACGCAAGGTAGGGCGGGTGGTTCCCTGCCCGCCGCCGTCTGCTAACCAGGATTTTCAGATTATTCATGGGGTTGTCTGCCAACGGTGGCGTCTGGGTTTGCCACGCCGGCGCGCACGGAGTGACGCGCCCTACCGCGGCATTTGAAAATTTCGGCGGCTGCCTTGATATGCCTTGATTATGCACGATTGCTGGGGTTTTTGCCTTGATGGGTGTCTGGATGGATGGGTGGCTAGCCGGGTGGCCGGACGCCAATCCGCGGCGGCCGGAGCGCGGTTCTGGGAGCCGCAGCAACGTGGCCAGACTCATGGAGGCGATGATGTTCATGCGAATACGTTCGGGCTGATGGATATTGCTGCGGGTCTCAGACCCGCGCTCCGCTGGTGCCGGCGACCTCCGGACACGCGGGAACGCAGCCGTCCCGGCCGATGGACGACCGGCGGCCGGGCGGTTGCCCGGGCCAAAAGCGGAAGGCTAAAGGTTCCCTTTCGCCGAATGTTGAGGGGTTCTGGTTTGATAACCATGTGTACTCCTCCGGGAGGAATATAACACAGGTTCGGGAAAGTCAAATGGGGGTTAACCTAGCGGCGTCACCGCCTGACAGAGCGCAGTTGTGCTGAAAGCAAGCCGCAGAATGTTCAAAAATCAAAAAGCCTAGTCATGAGAAGAAGTCTTTATCACTCACTTCCGGATTAAGCAATGGGCAAACATCACTAAAAGACTTTCGACAACATTCAAGCAATGCAGCAGTGGATTATGGCCGGGGTTAGCGGCGGGTCGGGTGGTTCCATGGGGCCGGGGTTGGCGGGGTTGCTGCGGCTGGGTTTCACCACAGCCGCGCTCCGGCGGAGGGGCATCCGCAGCTTCCCGACCTTTGATGGTTGGAGATTGGAGATTGGAGATTGGAATTTGGAGCTTCCCCCCCCTGCCCTTTTCGCGTGGTTCGTGTGGTGAAGGGTTCACGGCGCGTGGAGGAATCGAGCCATAGGCTCGACGCTACAACCGGCGGATTCGGGGGGATGGTGAATGGCATGGGGCACACGGATGAGCATGGGACGGGCCTTCAGCCCTGATTGGGGTTGTGCGCTAATTCCTAGGCCGATGGCCTAGGCTGGTATGGGGCCGCGCCGTTGGCGCTCGGGCAAGCCAGCGGTTGCCGCCCATCAGCGGTGTTTGCCATCATCCAGCTTTCACCCTCGATCCTCGCCCCACCCTCAGCGTTCGTTCCCCAACTCTGTGCCCTATGCGTTCTATGCGGTTATTTTTTCCGAATCGGATTTTTGCCCACCCGATCTGTTACTTCGGTCATTCTGTCAAAAAATTCCCGCCGTCATTTGACATCCCCAAACCTGTGCTATATTACCCGGTTTGAAGTTTACTTGGTAAACTCACCGTCACGGCCAAACTTGCGCCCGGTTGACCCGCCAGCCCCTGGCGGGTGCGTCCGGCAGCCCATTCATTTGCCCGCTCCCGGCACCCGCCCCGCGCGGGGCGGGGACGGCCCCGCCACCGCTTCCCCCTCCCGAAATCTGCGCGCCGAAACGCGATTTTCCAGGCAAATCCAGCCAAATCCAGATAAATCAAGGCACTTTCAACCTCCCCATTCCCAACGGGCGGCGCGCCCGCCGCGGCAACGCCCGATCACCAACGGACGGAAACGGGTGCCGGTCTTACAGACCGGAAATGTTTTGCGGTGGCATACCCAGGCCTGCGCTCGCGGACTCGCTCCAGCCTGGGCTATAACCTGGCGGGCTTTCAGCCCTCAGGACGTAACGGATGGCCACCGTACCGTCCCCATCGGCGTTCATCGGCGGTTAAAAACCGTGCCTTTTTGCGTCATTCGCGGTTCAAATTGGCCATTGGCAATTGAAAATTTCAAATCCCGCCCCCCTTCGAGGCTTGTGGCGAGGCGCAAAATCGTCAATGATTAACGTTATACATGATACGCATTGACCAAGCCCTCGTCGAACGCGGGCTCTGCGACAGCCGGGAACGCGCCAAACGCGCCGTCCTGGCCGGTCAGGTGCGCATTAACGGTCATCCGGCCAAGAAGTCCAGCGATTCGGTGGCCCCGGCCGATGAGGTGACGCTGACGGCCCCGGAGAAGTATGTGAGCCGCGGCGGCCACAAGCTGGAGCATGCGCTGACCCATTTTCAACTGAATGTCACCGGCCTGACGGCGCTGGACCTGGGGGCCTCGACCGGGGGGTTCACGGACTGTCTGTTGCAGGCGGGGGTGGTAAAAGTTTTTGCGGTGGATGTGGGCCAGGGGCAGCTCGCCTGGAAGCTGCGGCGCGATCCCCGCGTGGTGGTGATGGAGAAGACGAATGCCCGGCATCTGAAGCCGGAGCAGTTTCCGGCCCCGGCGGATCTGGCGGTGATTGATTGCTCGTTCATTTCGCTGAAGAAAATCCTGCCGCCGGCCATTCCCTTGATCAAGCCGGGCGGCCGGATCGTGGCGCTGATCAAACCGCAGTTTGAGGCGGGCAAGGCGGAGGCGGACAAGGGTCGCGGCGTGATCACGGACGGGGCGATCCACAGCCGGGTGCTGGCGGAGCTGGAGGAATTTGTCGGCGCGGAGGCTGGCCTTTCGTGGCGCGGTGTGGTTGAATCCCCGTTGCTCGGCCCGGCCGGGAACAAAGAATTTTTGACGTTAATTGAAAAAGCTGGCTGACAATTTTAAACGCATCGGGCTCCTGGGGAACGCGGAGAAGTCCGCGTGCGCCGTGAGTGTGCGCACGGCCGCCAGCCTGATCCGGCGGGCCGGCCGCATTGTGGCCTGCGATGCCATTACGGCCCAGCTTTCCGGCCTCAAATGCGAAGTGCTGCCGGATGCGGCGAGCCTGGCCAAGGCGGTGGATTTCCTGCTGGTGTTCGGCGGCGACGGCACGATGCTGCATGCCGCCCGGCAGATTGCGGGTACCAACACACCGATGCTGGGGGTGAACATTGGCGGTCTGGGTTTTCTCACGGCGGTGCCGTCCCATGCGCTGGCAGCGGCGCTGAAATCCGTGTGGCGCGGTGAATTCCGCTTTGAACCGCGCGCACTGATCGAGGCCGAAGGCATCGGCCGGGGCAAAAAAATCCAGACCACGGCGCTGAACGACATTGTGATCAATCGCGGGGCGGTCTCCCGGCTGATCGCGCTGGATGTGAGCGTGAACGATGAGCTGGTGACGCGCTATCGCTGCGACGGGCTGATCATCAGTTCGCCCACGGGGTCCACGGCGTATTCGCTGGCGGCGGGCGGGGCGATTGTGATGCCCACGGCGGAAGTGTTTGCCCTGACGCCGATCTGCCCGCACGCACTTTCCAATCGTTCCATCATCATGCCGCTCTCGGCCACCATCCGGGTGAAGGCGGTGAGTTCCGCCGGTGAAACGGTGTTGAACGCCGACGGCCAGATGGTGGGCGAACTGGATGCGGGCGATGAGATTATTATTCGCCGCAGCCGTCGCACCGCCCGGCTGGTGCATCTGGCGGACAGCCCCTTCTTCGAAGCCCTGCGGCGCAAGCTGCACTGGCGCGGCGCCTACCTGTAAGTAAATGAAAAGCGGTGTGAATCCAATTAACCCAACGCCGGCAGGCTCCGCCCTGCCCCAAGCTCCCTCCAAAATGACCCGACTCAAAGATATCGCCCGTGCCTCCGGCTATTCGGTGATGACGATTTCCAAAGCCCTGCGCGGCGAACCGGATGTGTCCGACGCCACGCGCGCCAAGATCAAGGCCCTGGCCCTGCAGATGGGTTATGTGCCGGACTCGAGCGCCCAAGGCCTCCGCAGCAAAAGCACGAAGCTGTTCGGCCTGGTGATCCCGGCCACGACGAATCCGATCTATGCGCGCATTGTGTTCGCGATTGAAGAACGTGCGCATGATCTCGGCTATGACGTGGTGATTGCCCAGACGCTGAACAAGCCGGAGCGCGAAGACGCGTGCCTGCGCCGGCTGCTCTCCCGCCGGGTGGATGGCCTGCTGATCACGCCGGTGTACCGGTTCGAAGCCGAGGCGCGCATTTACCAGGAAGTGCTGGCCCGCAAGATTCCGGCGGTGCTGATGGGCTCGCCCGCGCCGTTCTGCAAATCCTTTCCGACGGTTGATATTGAAAACGTGATCGCCAGCTACAATGCCACAAAGCATTTGATTGAGCTGGGGCATAAACAAATCGCGTACCTGACGGGCCCGCAGTCGGCCCCGTGGGCGCATGAACGGTTTGAAGGCTACCGCCGCGCCCTGCGTGATGCGGGTCTGGAACCGGACGACAAACTGGTCTTTCAGGCGGGCAACACCATTGAGGACGGCACCCGGACCGCGCTCCAGATGTTGAACGAGAACTGTCATCCCACCGCCATCCAGACGGCCAGCGATCTGGTGGCGATCGGCTGCGCGGAGACGCTGATTTCCCAAGGCATCAAGATTCCCGACGATATCTCGATGGTCGGTTTCGGCAATATTCTGACGGCTGAATTCTATCGCGTGCCGCTGACGACGGTGCGCCAGCCCAAGTACCGTCTCGGCGTCGCCGCCGTGGAAGCGCTGATGAGCCTGATCAACGGGGAGACCATCCAGTCCAAACGCCTGACGGCCGAGCTGGTGGTGCGCAAGAGCAGCGCCGCGCCGAAGGCGGGGTGACTGGGACACGAGGATTGAGGATTGAGGATGGCGGGGGCTGGCGCTCAGAGTCAGCCGGGGCGGCCATCGCGGTTCGCCCGCGGAGGCGACTTGAAAGTCGCGACCGGGGCGGTGTCACAATGCGCCAATTGTAACATCCGCGCAGCAAATTAGGATTGCCTTCCGGATTCAGAATGAAAAATAATAGGACATTCAAAATGAATATCTTAAAGCTG